>NZ_JARE01000018.1:0-40705 GCF_000708325.1 Microbacterium sp. Cr-K20
GCGTCGTGCGCTCAGGCGGAGGCCGGTCGCCTCGGTCCGGAATCCCGCATGGTCGAGGGCTCTGGCGGTGCGGGCGAAGGCGGGTGCGTCGACCGGGCGGTCCGGCTTCGCACGCTGCCGCGCTTCGAGCCGCACCGCTTCGGCGCGCGCCGCCCACCCGTGGTTCCCGAGCGCGGTGAAGCGCCGTGTCGCCGTGCGGGCCGTGCGCTCGGCGGCAGCCGGATCGTGGCGCAGCAGCGAGCGCGCGAGGTGGAACTCGGCTTCCCCCCTGGCCTGCTGCATCCGCTGCGCGCCGAACTCCGCGGCGACCCGACCCAGCAGCGTCTCCGCCTCTGTGGTGAGGCCGGCGTCGCGGAGAACCTCCGCGCGGTCGAGGTCGCTGATCGCGGCGGCCAGGTCGCTGATCGCGGCGAGCGTCGGACGGGAGCGGGTCATGAGGGTGAGTGCGCTGACGAGGTCTCCGCCGAGCAGCGCCGCATAGCCGAGGTTGTGCCGTGCCTCGGCGAGCGGCTCCTGGTCGTCGTTCGCCTCGTACACGGCCACCGCGCGCCGCAGGTCTTCCATGCAGGTGTCGAGCTCGCGCTGCTGCATGCGCACGACCGAGCGGTTCATCAGGCAGTTCGCGAGCTCGGTGGTCTCGTCGCCGATCGCGGTGAACGTGTCGATGGCACGGCTGAGTTCGACCTCGGCCGCCGCCAGCGTGCCGGCGTGCATGAGGAGCACACCGAGCTGACCGCTGAGCACGGCGATCGTCTCGGCGCGCAGCCCGGAGCGGCGGAGGGCGTCGCGGCACAGCTGCTGGGCGGCCGCGGGCTGCCCGGTCTGCGCGAGCACGTAGGCGGTCGTGCCGTCGATGCGGGCGCGCAGGTCGGGATCGTCGGTGCGGGCGGATGCCGTGTCGAGCGCGCGCCGCGCCTGCGTGAACCGTCTCGCGTTCGCCGCCTCGACTCCGCGCCGGTGCAGCTCGTTGGCGGACAGGGGCATCCGTCCAGGATGCCCTGCCCCGCGGCTGGGCGGAAGAGCGCGGATGCAGGCCGAACACCAAGTCGGACCGCCCGTATCGGTGCGGGCGGTCCGGCTCGGGGGTGGTCAGGTCGGGTCGACGGGTGTCGGCAGGGACTTCAGCACGGCGGCGATGGCCTTCTTCGCGGCCTTCGGGGCCGCACCGCCGACCGGCACGGTGCCGAGCTGCGCGGCGATGCGTCCGGCGACGTAGGGGGCCGCGAACGACGTGCCGCTCCAGATCGCGAATCCGCCTCGATAGTCGTCGGGGTCGATCGTCTCGCGGCGGAGGCCGTCGACGTCTGCGCGAGTCGCCGCCTGAGAGCCTCCGACGAAGGCGGGCGAGGTGCTCACCACGGCGGCGCCCGGGGCGTAGGTCTGCACCCACGGGCCGACGTTCGAGAAGAGGGCGACCGACTGCGCCGAGGGGTTGAGCGCCCCGACCGACACGAGCGGGGTGCCGTCGTCGTGCGGGATGCCGTTGTCCGAGTCCGGCCACGGCCACAGCGATGCCGGGAACGAGGGCCGATCGATGGCGTCGTTGCCCGCCGAGCACACGACCACGCAGCCGAGCTCGCGGGCCTTGGCCAGCAGCTGGTGCAGCGTGAGGCTGAACATCTTGTCGACCGGAGTCTCGTGGTAGTAGCTCAGGGACAGGTTCAGCACGTCGATCGGGAAGCCCGTCGTCGGGTCCTCGCGGTGCCGGATCAGCAGCGTGACGACCTGCGCGAGCGTGTCGAGCAGGGTGCTCTCGTCGACCACGCCCAGTGCGCCCGCCACGCGGATGGAGAGGATGTCGGCATCCGGCGCTGCCTGCCGGACGAGCCCCGCGATGAACGTGCCGTGGCCGGCGACCGCGTCGATCGCGCCGTCGAGCTGTCCGTACAGGTCGGGGTAGCGTTCCGGGTCGGCGTCGTCCGTGAGGCCCACGGGCACGCCGTCGAGGTCGACATGCCGGGTGACGATGTCGTCGGGAAGCCAGGCGTGCTCGCCGCATCCCGTGTCGAGCACCGCGACGACGGGTCGCCGCCCGCGCTTCGGCGCCGGTGCGCGCACGGGAGCAGGGCCCAGCCAGGTCACCGGCTGTCGTGCGCCCCTCCCGGGCTCGAGGTAGTCGTCGCTGCCCGCGGCGCCCTCACCGCGCACCGGGTTGGTCCGGGTGAACGGGTTGGTCCGCGTGAAGGGATTGGTCCGGGTGAACGGGTTGAGCCCGACCGGATCGATGGACAGCACGTGGTCCAGGCTCGTGCGCGGCATGGGCGAGTGCGACATGCGCCGGGCACGCTGGAGCACCCGCCAGGCGTCGGGCGAGAACGGGGCCTCGCCGCCCACCGGCTCGACGGGGGTCGTCAACAGCAGGCGCTGGAACCCGGCGACGCCCGGAACCAGCTCGCCGTCGCCGATCCGTCGCGCTCCGCGCTCTTCCTCGAGCTGCCACCCGAAGGTGTCCGCCGCATCGCGCAGCGTCCGTACCTCCTGGTCGTAGGCTTCCTCGTCGCCGAGGGCTCGGGTGACCAGCAGTCGCTCCGGCAGGTACGCCGTCGGAAAGGCGCGGATGCCGTCCACCGGCTCCGTGCTCGGGTCGAGGGCCGTTCCCCGGCGGATCGATCCTTCCGCGCGGTCCTGCCAGGTCCATCCCTTGGGCTGCTCCATCGTCATCCTCTCGGTGCGGGTCGCCCCGCGGCTTCATCGACGGGCGGCGCCCGCGGTCACAGCTCGAACTGCGGGGTCGCGAGCGTGCGCGTCTCGTCCCCGATCGCGGTCGTCAGGCGCACGCGCGTGAGACCGGGCGGCACCTCGTCGAACGCGAAGCGTCCTGTCTCCTCCGGCGCGGCCGAGATCGTCTTCTCGCCCTGTGTCAGGAAGACCTCTGCGGCACCGGTGTCGACCCAGCCGTCGACGCGGCGGCGACCGGATGCGGTGCGCGTCACGTGCAGCAGGATGCTGGTGGTGCCGTCGCTGAACTGCAGGGTGAGCGCATCCGCCTCACCCCGCACGGCGCCGAGCTGCCCCTCCACGAGGGTGAGCAGCGCGTACTCGCGGTTCAGCCCGTCGGCGGCCACGGCGGCGACCATGCGGTCGATCAGACCGGCGGGCACGGGGTCGACGTCGCTCCAGAGCGTGCGGAGGCGTGCGAACATCTCGGCGTCCTCGTGAGTGCTCATGCGAATCCCCCCGCCTGGGCGGTCGGGGGTGCGTCCAGCAGCGCGCGGAGCTTGGCCAGGCAGCGATTGCGCGTCGGGCCGATGCTTCCGATGGGCATCGCGAGGTCGCTCGCGATGCGCGCATAGTCGGGCCGTTCTTCGAAGGCGATCACGCGCAGGAGCTTCTGGCACCTCTCGTTGAGGCGGCGCACGGCCGTCCACAGCCGTCGGTTCTCGTCGCCGAGCGTCGCGTGCTCCTCGGCCGACGCCTGCTCGGGAAGGAGAGCATCGAGGTCGTCGTCGACGGTCGTGTCGATCTTGCCGTGCGCCTTGGCGACCTTCCAGGCCTCGCGCCGGGCGGTGGTCGTGAGCCAGGCCGACACGGCCCGCGGGTCGCTGATCGAACCGTGGCCGCGCACGAGCTGCAGCCAGGTGGTCTGCACCACGTCTTCCGCGAGCGTGCGTTCGAGCCCGTACGCGCGCACCACATGCCAGAGCACGGGGGTCATCAGTCGTACGAGCTCGTCCATCGCGCGGCCATCGCCCTCGCGCCATGCGCCGAACAGATCCGCGGCGCGCTCCCAGCGTGCGCGCCCGTCATCCGAAGCAGGATCGAGAGCGGCGCCGGGTGCGCCGTCGATCATGAAGCCCATTGTGATCACATCTACCAGGAGCACGGCAAGAGGTTTCTGATACATGACTTCATCCAAGAATTCCACGCTCGTCCGGCGGTCGGGCCTGGGGGCGGACCTCGATAGCGTTGAGGGGTGATCGCCCTCTCCGTCGTGCTCTTCCTCAACGCCGCCTTCAACGCCGTCGTCTGGCCGCAGTTCTACAAGCGCGTCGCCCACGATCCGCGTGCGCGCGACGAGAACGGCAAGGCCACCGCGTTCCTCAAGGTGCACGCCGTCCTGATCGCGATCGCCCTGGTGCTCGCACTGGTCTCGGTGCTCGCCGGCGTCGCGGCGCTGACCGGCGCCCTCTAGCGCGGCACCTCTTCCGGGAGCGGGTCAGGCCGACTCGAACTCCTTCGCATGCGCGGCCCACCGCGACTCGACCGGCAGCGCGCGCAGTGCCCGATTGCCGACGGCCAGAGCCACGGATGCCAGGCACAGCGCGGCGCAGAGCAGCAGCGTCCACTCCCGCCCGATCCAGGCGAGACCGAAGCCGGCGATGAGGGGCGCGAGCGGCATCGCCCCCATGCCGAGCACGCCCGCGGCGCTGTTGGCGCGGCCGAGCAGGTGGGTCGGTGTCGCCACCATGAAGTAGCCCATCATCCCGGCGTTGAGCGCGGGCACCAGCAGCACCGAGGCGCCGAGCACGACGGCGATCGCCCACGGTGTGGTGACCATCGTGAGCGCGACGACCCCGACGGTCGCGACCGATAGCCCGGCGATCGTCAGGATCCCGGCCTTGATGCGGGGGACGAGCAGGGGGGCGCACACGGCTCCGACGAGCATCACCGCCCCGATCGATGCGCTCAGCGTGCCGATGAGGAGCTCGGAGTGGCCGTCCTGCTGCAGCGAGTAGATGACGGTGGTGATCGCGGCGTTGAACCCGAGGTTCACGACCGTGGTGATGAGCAGGACTCCGCCGAGGTCGGGCCGAGAGAGCAGCCAGGCGAACGCCTCTCGCAGCTCCGCCCAGGCGTTGCGCTTCGCGGGGGCGGCCGACGCAGAGGTGCCGAAACCCAGGTCCTCCGTCGCGGCGACGGCGTGTTCTGCCACGACACGCCGCGGGTCGTCCGGGTCGTCTCCGTTTTCGCCGGCTGCTCCGGTGTCGACCACCCCGGCACGACGGGCCTGGCGCCCCAGCATCCAGGCGGTCAGGGCGGCGATCGCGTGGCAGAGGGTCATGACGGCGCCGACCGCCCAGCCGCCGATGCCCAGCAGCAGACCGCCGAGCGGGCCGCCCGCGAGCTGGAGCGCGGCATCGCGGCCCTGGTTCGCGGCCTGCGCGCGACCCATCGCGTCGTCGGGGACGATCTCCTTGATCGCGCTCTCGCCGGCGACGTCGAACAGTCCGCTGCGGGCGGCGAGGAGGATGTCGATCACGAGGAGCGAACCGAAGGTCATCGCGTCACCGAGGGCGAGCAGGGTGAAGGCCCCCGCCAGCACGATGCCGATGAGCGATCCGAGCAGCATCAGCGCGATGCGGCGGTGGCGGTCGGCGAGGACACCGCCGGCGAGGGTCATGAGCAGGCGGGCGATCATTCCGGCCGCGCCGATGATGCCGGCCTGAGCGGGATCGTTCGTCACGATGAGCGCGAGCAGCGGGATCGCGAAACCGAAGAGCGCGGCCGCGAGGCCCTTGCTCGTGTCGCTCAGCAACCAGGTGAGGTAGCGGCCGTTGTGCCACAAGCGATGCGACTCGGTGAGGGTGGTCATGCGTCGACAGTAATTGCGCAAGAACAATTGCGCAAGTTCTATTGCGCAATTTTGGGTGCGGGTAGGATCGGGGCATGGCAGCCGACACCAGCGAGAGCAAGGGCGACGATCCCGTCTGGATGACCTCGGCCATGCTCAAGGCCTACTCCCACCCGCTGCGCCGACAGATGATCCGCCTGTTCTCGCGCCGAGACTTCCTGCGAGCGGCGGACATCGCCGCCGAGCTCGGGGTGCCGGCCAACAGCGCGAGCTTCCACCTGCGCGCACTCGCCGACGCCGGTCTCATCGAAGAGGCGCCCGAGCAGGCCCGCGACCGGCGTGATCGTGTCTGGACCGGGCACAAGGGTCCCCTCAACGTGGGCGGCCCGGACAGCCCCGTGGCCGACGAGGAGCTCGGGACCGCGGTGATCGCTGCGCTGGTGGAGGACCATCACGATCTGATGCGCCGGGTGACCGCCTGGACCCCCGAGTATGTCGCCGGACGCACGACCGAGGTGCACGCCGCCTTCACCCAGAGGACGATCCGGTTGACCGAGTCCGAGTTCGACGACGCGATGGTGAAGATCAACGATGTGCTGAGCGCCGCCGATGACGCGCACGACAGTGCCGACCCCGACGGCCGCTACTGGCAGGTGGACGTGATCGCCGCCGACGACACCATCTGACGCGGTCCGGAGTCAGTCCCCGGTCGACGAACCCGTTCCGCTGAGGATCAGGATGCGGCGCAGGTGCATCGCGGTGAGCACGCCCGGGCCCATCGCGCTGCCTGCGTCGACGGTGCGATCGTTCACGGTCTCGAGGAGGAGCCGCGTGGCGCGGGCGGCTTCGCCGCGGACGCGGTGATCTTCAGCGGATGAGGCACCGCCGCGTGCGATCACCTCCGCCACCGCGTGGCACGCCTCGGACAGGGGACCGGGCAGCGCGGGATCGAGCGGCAGGCCGGCCGGCCGGTCCCAGATGGTGTCGGCGATCTCGTCCGAGATGTCGCGGATGAGGTGCGCGATCCGGTCGAGTGCCGCGAGCTCCTCGTGGCTCTGCTGCATCCGCGATCGGTGGCCCTTCGCCCGGGGATTGCCCCGTCGGCTCTCGTCGGCCTCCGCGAGCGCTGCCCGCAACTCACCTGCGGTGTCGGCGAGAGAGGCCGCGTCGTCGGCCCACTGCCCGTGCTCCGGCGGCCAGGACTCGGAGACCGCCGATCCGATGTCGTCGAGATGTCGGGCGAGCTGCTCGCGGAAGGCGGCCACTCGTCCCTCCGCGGCGACGGTGAGCGGTGCGGGCGCGATCAGGACGTTGACCACGAGGCCGATGACGATCCCGACCGCGGTCTGCGTGAGGTATCCGAGGGAGTAGTCGTCGGCGTTCTGTCCGCCGATGATCAGCACGAACATCGCGGCCATCGGGATGTATTCGCGTCCGGCACCGAACCAGCCCGTCCCGGAGACGAGCACTCCCACACCCACGACGAGCGGGATGGTCCACCACGTGGGCCCCACCGTGAGCACGACCACCGTGGCGAGGCCGATGCCGGCGGCGAGCCCGAGCAGCGTCTGGAAGCTCGACTTCGCCGACCCCATCAGCGTGGGGTACATGCTCAACAGTGCCCCGAGCGGGGCGTAGTAGGGGTACTCGTCGGTGACGCCCGGCATGTGCGGAGCAATCAGCCAGGCGAGACCGACCGCGAGCATCGTCTTCGCGACGAGCAGCAGGCGTGCGGGGAGGACGGCCTCGCGGAGGGCGTGCGCGATGCCTGCGCGGCGTGCGCGGAATCGGGGCTGGCTCTGCGTCACGGCATCCTCTCTTTCGGCGCGTGCGGGTGGGGCGTGGTGCCGGTGATTCCGCGAGCGTATGCGCCCGGTGCGCGGCCGACGAGTGGGTTGCTTCGTCGGCCGGGTACCGGTAGCGCGCAGACGCGACGACGCCGGCCACCCCAGGGAGGGTGACCGGCGTCGAGAAATGCGGCGGCGGAGGTGCGCTTACGGGATGGTCCTCCGGAAGGCGAGGAACGAGACGCCCGTGAGCACCGCGGTGGCGAGGAGGCCCCAGAGTGCGAGACCGAGCGCGCCGAGGTCCATGATCCCCGCGCCGACGTGCGGCCAGAGGTCGAGCCGCGTCACCAGGAACACCAGGCCGAGCAGCACCAGGGAGAGCGCGATGCCCACGATGATGAGCACCAGCTGTCCCCAGCTCTTGTAGATCGTCGCGCCGGTGAAGCCGAGCACGAAGAAGAACAGCGCGAGGGTGAAGTAGACCACGAAGGCGCCGCCCGGACCCGCATCCCACAGCCACGGCAGGTAGAAGACGTAGCCGTTGATGCCGTATCCGTCGGTGGCCACCTCGATGCCGCCTCCGATGAGGAACAGCACCCCCATGATCGCGCTGCCGAGTATCGCGGTGAGCAGCGTGCCGAAGAAGAACTCCCTGCGGGTGATGCTCATCGCCTGCGAGAACGGGAAGGTGAGCGTCATCGCCGACATCCCGATGGCGAAGAAGTACCAGAGCGGAGCCTGACCGCCGCCGCCGTACTTCGGGGTGTCGACCGGGATCATCGCGTAGATGAGGACCGAGATCACCACCGCTGCGGCGAGGATGATCAGCGGGTACCAGACGAAGGTCCCCTTGTTGATCAGCTGCAGGCGGATGACGTTGACTGTGCGTCGCATCAGCGGACCTCCTCTTTCGCGCCGGAGTCATTCGTGGCGGAGTGGGCCTCCGCCTTCTGGGTGAGACGGACGACGAGCTGCTGCAGCGAGACCGGAGCGAGATCCAGACCGGATGCCGTGACCTCGGCCCGCTCCTCTGCACTGAGACGGCCGAGCACGGTGACGGATGCCACGCGCCCGAGAGCCTCGCGGTGGAGCACCTCTCGGCCCACGACCCAGGCGTCGACCTTGGCGGCCTCGCCCACGATGGTGACGGCGCGTTCGCGGACGGCATCCGTGTCTTCGTTCAGGATGATCTGGCCGTTGTCGATCACGATGACCTTCTCGATGAGGTTGGAGACCTCGTCGATCAGGTGCGACGACAGGATGATCGTGCGCGGGTGTTCGGCGTAGTCCTCGACCAGTCGGTCGTAGAAGATCTGTCGGGCGACCGCGTCGAGTCCGAGGTAGGGCTCGTCGAAGAAGGTGATCTCGGCGCGCGAGGCGAGTCCGATGATCACGCCCACCGCGGAGAGCTGGCCGCGGGAGAGCTTCTTGATCGTCTGCTTCATCGGCAGCTGGAACTCCGCGATGAGCTCGTCGGCGAACGCCTGATCCCAGTGGGGGAAGAACAGGCTCGCAGCCTTGAACGCGTGCTTCGGGTAGGCGTCGTCCGGGTACTTCTGGCTCTCCCGGACGAAGCAGATCCGGCCGAGCACGTGCGCGTTCTCGTACGGGTGCTCGCCGAACACCCGGACCGAGCCCGAGGACTCGAAGTTCTGGGCGGTGAGGATCGACATGAGGGTGGTCTTGCCGGCGCCGTTGCGACCGAGAAGGCCGTAGATGGCGTTGCCTTCGATGCTGAGCGAGACGTTGTCGAGCGCTCGCTTCTCCTTGTAGCGCTTGTTGAGGTTCTGCACCTCGATGACGGCGGTCATGCGGGGTTCTTCCCTTCTGTGTCGGTGGTGAGTGCGGCGCGCTGCCGGAGCAGTGCCGCGAGGTCTTCGGCGCCGAGACCCAGGGTGCGGGCCTCGGCGAGGAGTGGATCGATGTAGCGGTCGGCGAACAGCGCGCGGCGCTCGCCGAGGAGGACTTCCCTCGCTCCGTCGGCGACGAACATGCCGATGCCTCGGCGCTTGTAGAGCACTCCCTTGTCGGTGAGCATGGCGACTCCCTTCGCAGCGGTTGCGGGGTTGATCCGGTAGAACGCGGCGAGCTCGTTCGTCGAAGGAGCCTGTGCCTCCTCGGCGAGTGAGCCGTCGACGATCGAGTCCTCGATCTGCTCGGCGATCTGGAGGAAGAGCGGCTTGCCTTCTTCGATCACGAGTCCTCCGGTGGGTTAGTGGGTTACTTACTCGACTAAGTAACCATGGAACCTGTCCGGTGTCAACCCCGGGCGTGTGCGGGCGGACGCCCGCGTACAGTGGGCTGGTGCCGGAGTTCCCCTACAGTCGCCTGCGCCGGTGGCCCGACGTCGAGGCGGACAACCTCCAGGCCCATGACGCGACCGATCTGCTGCTCGTCGAGCGGGCGCTCTCCCTCGACATCCCGGGCTCCGAAACCGTCGTGATCGGTGACGAATACGGCGCGATCACGCTGGCTCTGACGGATGCCGGGCGGCACGGCATCCGCGTGCATCAAGACCTCGCGACCGGCCGCCGTGCCCTGGAGCGCAACGCCGAGGATCTCGGGCTCGCCGGCTTCGTGGCGCATGAGCTCGATGCCGAGCTGCTCTCCGGCGCACGGCTCGTGCTGCTGCAGCTGCCGAAGTCGCTCGCGGAGCTCGAGGAGATCGCGGATGCCTTGGCCCGCTGGGCGGCATCCGGTGTGGTGCTCGTCGCCGGCGGCCGCGTGAAGCACATGACGCTCGCGCAGAACGAAGTGCTCGGGCGCAGCTTCGCGCACGTGCAGCCCCAGCGCGCCGAGCGGAAGTCCCGCCTGATCGTGGCCTCCGCCCCGCGTCCGGTGCCCGCCGATCCGCCGTTTCCGGTGACCGCGCAGCACGACGGGCTGACTCTGGTCGCGCACGGCGGGGCGTTCGCCGGCGCCCGCCTCGACATCGGCACCCGGGTGTTGCTCGAAGTGCTCGGCTCCCGGGGCGGAGGCTCCGTATCCCGCGTGCTCGACCTCGGCTGCGGCACCGGCGCACTCGCCGTCTCGTATGCACTCGCCCATCCCGAGGCGCAGGTCATCGCGACCGATCGTTCGGCGGCGGCAGTGGCCTCCGCCCGCGCGACGGCCGCCGCGAACGGGGTCGCCGACCGCATCACGGTCATGCACGACGACGCGGCCTCGGAGATCGCGGACGCGAGTGTCGACGTCGTGCTGCTGAACCCGCCTTTCCACCTCGGAACGAGTGTGCACACGGGTGCCGCGACCCGTCTGTTCGAGGCTGCCGCGCGCGTGCTCCGACCCGGCGGAGAACTCTTCACGGTGTACAACTCCTCGCTCGGCTATCGGGCCGAACTCGCCCGCCTGATCGGCCACACGGAACAGCTGTCGCGCACCCCGAAGTTCACCGTGACGCGCAGCATCCGCACCTCCGAAGAGCGCCGATCCTGACCCCGAATCGGTCTCGGACCGGAATATTGAACACCCGTGCAATCCCCCGGTCAGCCGCTGAAATTCGCACTGCCGGCGGACCCAGGATTTGCCCCTGATCGGCCATTTCGTTACGTTGGAATGCGGGCCTGACGGTCCGAAGACCAGTCCGCGGTCACGTCCTTCTTTCGATGAGCTGTGCTGCGAAGAGGCGTGGGCGTACGGTCGATGCTCTATCGCGGCGGATCCGAAATCCGCCGTCTGTGCCGCCACAGCGATCATGTCGAACGGCCTTGAGAGCCTCACCCGGGCGTAACCGAAGCAGGCTCAGCCACCCGAAGGCGAGCCGCGGGGGAAACGTGTCCGAAATCGCTCTCGAAGCGCGCAATCTATACAAGGTTTTCGGTAAGAATCCGAGCACCGCCGTCCGCCGCCTGAAGGCCGGAGAGAGTCGCACGGCCGTCGCCGATGCGGGGACCGCGGCGGTCATCGACGCCAGCTTCACCGTGAACCGCGGTGAGATCTTCGTCATCATGGGCCTGTCCGGATCGGGCAAATCCACCATCATCCGCATGCTCAACGGGCTGCATGACGTCACGTCGGGCACCGTCACGGTGAACGGCGACCCGATCACCGGAATCCCCGCCTCGAGGCTCCGCGAGATCCGTCGCGACCGCATTTCGATGGTCTTCCAGCACTTCGCTCTGCTGCCGCACCGCACGGTCGCCGCGAACGTCGCCTACCCGCTCGAGCTCAAAGGCACCCCGAAGGCCGAACGCCTGGCCAAGGCGGAGGAGATCCTCTCGCTGGTCGGCCTCGAAGGTCAGGGCGAGAAGCTCCCCTCCGAGCTCTCCGGCGGAATGCAGCAGCGCGTCGGCATCGCCCGTGCGCTCGCCGCCGACAGCGACATCCTGCTGATGGACGAGGCGTTCAGCGCACTCGACCCGCTGATCCGCCGCGAGATGCAGGAGCAGCTGCTCGAGCTGCAGCAGAAGCTCCAGAAGACGATCGTGTTCATCACGCACGACCTCAACGAGGCCATGTTCCTCGGTGATCGGATCGCCGTGATGCGCGACGGCCGCATCGTGCAGATCGGCACGCCCGAGGACATTCTGATGGACCCGGCCAACGACTACGTCGAGCAGTTCGTGCAGGACGTCGACCGCGCCCGTGTGCTCACCGCCGCGAACGTGATGGAGCGCCCGCGCCCCGTCGTGCCGCACACCGCCGGTCCGCGCACCGCGCTCCGCCAGATGCGCGACGCCTACATGTCGGCGACCTACGTCGTCGGCCGTGACCGCCAGCTCGTGGGTGTCGTGACCGACCGCGACGCGGTCAAGCTCGTGCGCCAGGGCGCCACCACCCTCGACTCCATCATCAAGCCCGTGCCGCAGAGCGTGCGCGAGGACGAGGTGCTGATGAACCTGTTCGTGCCCGCCGTCGAGTCCCCGCTGCCGCTGGCCGTGACGGATGCCGAGGGGCGTCTGGCCGGTGTGATCCCGCGTGTGACGCTGCTCGCCGCCCTGGGCCCCGGCCCCGGCGCGACCGAGGAGATCACCCTGCCGATGATGCCGATGCCGCAGGCCGAGATCGATGCGGTGCTCGATGACGGGTGGACCGCCGACCCGGCCGATGCCCCGACCACGGAGGAGGTGCGCTGATGGACGGCTTCCGCATCCCCGTAGGGACCTGGATCGAATCCGGCGTCGACTGGATCAAGGACAACCTCGACGGTCTGCTCGACGTCATCTCGTTCGTGATGAGCTTCCTCGTCGAGGGGCTCACGAGCATCCTGCTCACGCCGAGTTTCGCGGTCATCATCGTGATCGCCGCGCTCATCGCCTGGATCGTGCGTTCGTGGCAGCTCGCCATCGGAACCATCGTGTCGTTCGGGCTGATCGTCGGGATGGACCTCTGGGTCCCCGCGATGCAGACGCTCGCACTCGTGCTCGTCGCCGCCATCATCGCCGTGCTGATCGCGGTGCCGCTCGGCATCTGGTCGGCGCGCAACTCGACCGTGCGGGCCGTGCTGAAGCCGGTGCTCGACTTCATGCAGACCATGCCGGCGTTCGTGTACCTGATCCCGGCGATCGTCTTCTTCGGCATCGGCGTGGTCCCCGGACTCGTCGCCACCGTGATCTTCGCGCTGCCTCCGGGCGTGCGTCTGACCGAGCTCGGCATCCGCGGCGTCGACTCGGAGACCGTCGAGGCCGGACACGCGTTCGGCGCCAAGCCGGGGCAGATCCTCCGCGGCATCCAGCTCCCGCTCGCGATGCCGACCATCATGGCCGGCGTCAACCAGGTCATCATGCTCGCCCTGTCGATGGCGGTCATCGCCGGAATGGCGGGTGCCGACGGCCTCGGGAAGATGGTGGTCGAGGCGATCTCGACGATCAACATCCCCAAGGGCGTCGAGGCCGGTCTCGGCGTCGTGCTGATCGCCGTCTTCCTCGATCGGGTCACCGCCGCACTGGGTGCCCCGGGCGAGAACCGCTCGTCGCTGCTCGGCATGATCGAGCGGCGCCGCAAGCCGCACGGCGGTGGTGGCGGAGCAGCATCCGCCCCCGCAGCCGAGGCACCCTCGGCGCAGGATGCCGACCCGGCACTCGTGCACTGAGTTTTCACCCCTACGGAACAACACCCATACGGAACCGAGAGAGAGAAATCACATGAAGAAGAAGATCCTCGCAATCACCGCCCTCGGCGCTGCAGCGGCGCTCACCCTCGCGGGCTGCAGCAGCGACGGCGCCGGCGGCACGGGCGGCGGCGACGGCAGCTCCGACGACAAGGGCACGATCACCCTGGGCTTCCTGCCCTCGTGGACCGACGGCCTGAGCACCGCGTACCTGCTGCAGGACCAGCTCGAGAAGATCGGCTACACGGTCGAGATGAAGACCCTCACCGAGGCGGGCCCGCTGTACACGGGTCTCGCGCAGGGTGACGTCGACATGTACCCGTCGGCCTGGCCCGAGCTCACGCACGCCGAGTACATGGAGAAGTACGGCGACGACATCGAAGACCTGGGCAAGTACTACGAGAACGCCAAGCTCACTCTCGCGGTGCCGGAGTACTCGGAGCTCACCTCGATCGAGGACCTCAAGGGCAAGGCGGCCGACTTCGACGGCAAGATCTACGGGATCGAGCCGGGTGCCGGCCTCACCGCCCAGACCCAGAAGATGATGCCCGAGTACGGACTCGACAGCGAGTACGAGCTCGTCACCTCGTCGACCGCGGCCATGCTCACCGAGCTGAAGACCGCGACCGACAAGCAGGAGGACATCGTCGTCACGCTGTGGCGACCGTTCTGGGCCAACGACGCCTTCCCCGTGAAGGACCTCGAAGACCCCAAGGGCGCCATGGGCAAGGCCGAGGGCCTGCACTTCCTGGGCACCAAGGGCTTCGCCGAGGAGTTCCCCGAGGCCGCTGAGCTGATCGAGCAGATCAAGCTCGACGACGAGCAGTACGGTGCACTCGAAGACCTCGTGGTCAACGAGTACGGCGAGGGCAAGGAAGCGGATGCCGTCGACGCATGGCTCGAGGAGTACGGCGACCAGTTCGACTGGGTCGCCACCAGCTGACCTGAGTCACACCGGCTCCGAGGTGCAGCATCCGCTCGGAGTCGGCACGCGATACGAAGGAGATCTCACCCTTCGAAGGCCCTGTTCGCGCAGGGGCTCCTTCGTCGGGTGAGATCTCCTTCATTGCGTGAGGGGGACCCGTGCGCAAGCCCCCTTCCCCGCGGATGCCGGCGGCGTAGCCTGTGGCCGTGGACGGGTTCGCGGCGGTCGACTTCGGGTTCGCGCGCGAGGTGCTGCAGCGGGGCATCGCGGCGCTGTACCTCGTCGCGTTCCTGTCGAGCCTGAACCAGTTCCGATCGCTGCTCGGTGAGCACGGTCTGCTCCCGGCGCCGGCCCTCCTCGAGTGGGTCGGCCAGAAGGCGGAGCGGCGGCGGATGCTGCATCCGACCCTGTTCTCGCGCATCCGTTACTCCGACCGCCGGCTCGTCGCGCTGTGTGTGGCGGGGATCGTGGTCGCGACTCTCCTCGTCATCGGCATCCCGCAGTGGGGTCCGCCGTGGGTGCCGATGCTGTGCTTCCTTGCGCTGTGGCTCGGCTACATGTCGATCGTCAGCATCGGGCAGACCTTCTACTCGTTCGGCTGGGAGATGCTGCTGCTGGAGGCCGGGCTCCTCGCGGCCTTCCTCGGGTCGAACGACCAGCCGCCGCCCACGGTCGTGATCGTGCTGTTCTGGTGGCTGGTCTTCCGGCTGGAGTTCGGTGCCGGAATGATCAAGATCCGCGGCGGCCGTGAGTGGCGTGATCTGACGGCCCTCATGTATCACCACGAGACGCAGCCGATGCCGGGGCCGCTCAGTCGGCAGGCGCATCTGCTGCCGCGCTGGTTCCATCGCGGCGAGGTGGTGGGCAATCACTTCGCGCAGCTCGTGGTGCCGTTCTTCCTGTTCGCGCCGCTGCTGTCGCTGTGGGTGGATGGCCCGGTGCCGCAGATCGTGGGCGCAGTCGCGGCATCCATCGTGATCCTGACGCAGGCCTGGCTGGTGCTCACGGGGAACTTCGCGTGGCTGAACTGGGCGACGATGGTCATCGCCTTCTCGGTGATCGGGCTGCCGGGGGTGGGGGCGGCCGAGGCTACGCCGCCGACCGACGCGCCGTGGGTCCTCTCCGGCCTCCCGCTCTTGTGGGTGATCATCACCTCGGGCGTCGGGCTGCTGTACGTCGTGGTGAGCGTGCCGGCGATGCGCAACCTGTTCGCGCGGCGGCAGCTTATGAACGCGAGCTTCAACCGCTGGCAGCTCGCCAACGCCTACGGCGCCTTCGGCACGGTCACGAAGGAACGTATCGAGATCGTCGTCGAGGGTTCAGTCGATGAGGAGGGGAGCGAGTGGCGGGAGTACGAGTTCCGGGGCAAGCCCGGAGACGTGCGACGGATGCCGCGGCAGTTCGCTCCATACCATCTGCGCCTCGACTGGCTGATGTGGTTCCTGCCGCTCGGGCACTCGTTCGACGACTGGTTCACGGCGTTCCTCGTCCGACTGCTCGAAGCGGATGCTCCGACACTCGCGCTGATCCGGGTCGATCCCTTCGACGGCGAGCGGCCGCGGTGGGTGCGGGCCGTTTCGTACCGCTACCGCTTCGCCACACACGCCGAGAAGCGCGCAGATGGTGTGGTGTGGGTGCGGAGCCGCCGCCGCGTGGTGCTCGGCCCGTTCGGGCTGCGGTGAGCGGGTGTGCCCCTACCCGCTTCGTGCAGCATCCGTCCCGCATCCGTCCCGCATCCGTCCCGCCCACCCAACGCGAAGGAGATCTCACGTTCTGAAGGAGCCATGCAGCGCAGGACCCCTTCAAAGCGGGAGTTCTCCTTCAGAACACGTGGCTCGGATCAAGCGACTCCCGCCGAGCGCGGCGCCAAGGATTGGGCTTGCCAGGCCGGGGCGCCGATTGACAACCAGATCCATAGCTCCTATAAGGGCTACATGTCCGATCCGCGAGCGTTTGTCCGACACATGATGACTGACTTCTCATGACCGGGACGAGCCAGTGGGGGCCGATCCAGCGCATGCCGCGGCGACGTTACGTCGCCGCGGGGCTCTGGGCGTTGGCTCAGATCGTAGTTGCCTGCGGGGGCATCCTTCTCGTCTATCTCACTGCGATGCGAATGGATGGGTGTGCATCTTCCTGCAGGGACGATGTCGCCAACATGGCGATCGACGGTCTGAGGGTGGCACTCATCGTCATCCTCGTCGCACACCTCGCCCTGCTCGTCATCGCACTCGTCAAGAGGAGATCGCCGCACGTGATCGGTGGTGTGGCGATCGGTCTGAGCCTCGTGGCCATCACCGTCGCTTATGTGCTCATCGTTGCCGCGTACCCGGCGCCCGCCTGACGTGAAGGAGATCTCACGCTTCGAAGGCGCCTTTCCGTAAACAGCTCCTTCAGATCGTGAGATCTCCTTCACAACGCGCGGCTCACAACGCCGAACCGCCGCCGAGCGCGGCGAAACGCCCCGGCCGGGTCGAGTGACCCGGTCGGAGCGTCCCGTCTCGCTGGGCGAAGATCAGCTGACCTTCTTCCGGTAGGCGATGATCGCGAACACGTAGGCGACCACGAGGATGCCGACGCACCAGGCGAGGGCGACCCAGATGTCGTCGCCGACGGGCTTCTCGGCGAACAGTGCCTGGATGGTGTTGACGATCGAGGTGACCGGCTGGTTCTCGGCGAACCACTGCACCGGAGCCGGCATGGTGTCGGTCGGCACGAAGGCCGAGCTGATGAACGGCAGGAAGATCAGCGGGTACGAGAACGCGGTCGCCCCGTCGATCGTCTTCGCGCTGAGCCCCGCGATGATCGCGAGCCACGTGAGGGCCAGGGTGAACAGCAGCAGGATGCCGATGACTCCGAGCCAGGCGAGCGGGCTCGCCCCGGTGCGGAAGCCCATCAGGAATCCGACGCCGAAGATGATCGCCAGGGTGATGGCGTTCGCCGTGAGGGAGGTGAGCACATGGGCCCACAGCACGCTCGATCGGGCGATCGGCATGGAGTGGAACCGCTCGAAGATTCCGCTCTGCAGATCGTTGAAGAGCCGGAACGCGGTGTACGCGATGCCGGATGCGACAGCGATCAGCAGGATGCCGGGGAGCAGGTAGTTCACGTAGTTCTCGGCACCGGTGCTCTGCTGCAGGGCTCCGCCGAAGACGTAGACGAACAGGAGCATCAGCGCGATCGGGGTGACCGCCGTGGTGATGATCGTGTCGGGGCTGCGGAAGATGTGCCGCATGGAGCGGCCGGTGAGTGTCGCCGTATCGGCGGCGAAGTGCGTGCTCATGCTGCGTTCTCCTTTCCGGGGGCCTGGGGGCCGATGAGGGTGAGGAAGATCTCCTCGAGGGTGGGCTGCTTCTCGACGTACTCGACCTTGGCGGCCGGCAGCAGGCGCTTGAGGCCGGCGAGAGTGTCGTTGGCGATGATGCGGCCCTCGTGCAGGATCGCGATGCGGTCGGCCAACTGCTCCGCCTCGTCGAGGTACTGCGTGGTGAGCAGCACCGTGGTGCCGGTGTTCGCGAGTTCCTTGACCACGTCCCACACCTCGATGCGGGCTTCGGGGTCGAGGCCGGTGGTCGGCTCGTCGAGGTAGATGACCTCGGGGTGACCGACCAGGCTCATCGCGATGTCGAGCCGGCGACGCATGCCGCCGGAGTAGGTGCCGGCCTTGCGGGCTCCGGCATCCGTCAGGCGGAACTTCGCCAGCAGGTCGTCGGCGATGTTCCCGGCGTCGGGCAGGTGCCGCAGCTTCGCGACCAGGACCAGGTTCTCGCGTCCGGTGAGGATCTCGTCGACCGCGGCGAACTGCCCGGTGAGGCTGATCACCTCGCGGACGCCGACCGGGTTCGCGGCGACATCGATGCCCTGCACGGTCGCCGTGCCGGCATCCGCCTTCAGCAGGGTGGAGAGGATGCGCACCACCGTGGTCTTGCCGGCGCCGTTCGAGCCGAGGAGGGCGAAGATGCTGCCCTTCTCGACCTCGAAGTCGACGCCGCGCAGCACGTGCAGATCCTTGTACGACTTCTCGATGCCGCGCACCGAGATGGCTGCATTCGTCATGACTCCTCCTTCTTCTTCGCGTCGTCGAACGCCTTGATGAGGCGTGCGCGCTCCTTGTCGATCCACTGCCGTCCGCCGTACGCGGCGGCGTAGTTCTCGGCGAACTCGACCGGGTCGTCGCCGACGATGGCGCTGACGGGGGTGCCGTCGAGCGCGGCGCGCTCCCACAGGTCGGCGATGTCGAGGAACATCTTCACGATGGTGTCGCCGTCGGTGACTCCGCCGTAGTACATGTTGTAGCGCTGCTGCGCCTTCGCGACCTCGCGGTACGGCTCGGGGAGGGCGTTGATGCGGGCCTGCGCCTGCTTGTAGAGCTTCTTCTCTTCGAGGGATCCGGTGATCGCTTCGATCCACTTCGCGGCCATGGTCAGTTCTCCTTGTTCTCGGTGTTGCGCTTTTCCAGCTGTTCGATGTGTGTCTTGAGGAAGCTCCAGGTGGTCCAGAACTCCTCGAGCTCCTGCCGGCCCTGGGCATTCAGGGTGTACACCTTGCGGGGCGGACCCTTCTCGCTCGGGACCTTCTCGACGTCGACGAGGTTCTTCTGCTCGATGCGCACGAGGAGTGCGTAGATCGTGCCCTCGGCGATGTCGGTGAATCCGTGGTCGCGGATGCGTGTGGTGATCTCGTACCCGTACGCCGGCTGCTCGGCGAGGAGAGCCAGAACGATGCCCTCCAGAGTGCCCTTGAGCATCTCGGTCATCTGCTTGCCCATCAGGTCCTCCTTTCGTTTCGGTTGGTACTCAGTGTTGCTGGGTACCGGTACAAAGTAACACTGAGTACCGGTACTTAGCAACACCGAATACCGAACTTTTCGGAGGAGATCTGCGAGGGGTTTCCGGGCGCGCGGGAACGACCGCCGACGGACCGGCGGCGAAGAGCGCCTGCTGCTACGGGAACATGCGGCGGAGCAGCGACAGATCCTCGTCGTTCAGCGCCTGCGTGATCACGGCCGCCGTCTCCGGGGGCATGTCCTTCTCCAGGCGCTGCCACAGGAACCGCGCGGCACCCAGGTCTGCGGTGGCGACGGCGGTGGAGAACGCCGCCACACCGTCGTAGTACGGGATGGTCGACGACCCGGGTGCGGCGTTGTACGGCGAGTAGATGTCGACGAACGGAAGCGTCGGATCCGGGCGCAGGTAGAGGACGTCCCCGGGTGCGATCGGCTCAAAGCCGCGCACATGGTTGAAGCTGCCGACGGTGACGTAGTCGACGCAGAAGCGCTCGCCGATCGCGATGAGGCTGTCGCCGGCCTCTACCTCGTACGAGAAGATCTCTCCGTCGGCATCGAGGGTGACCGGGCCGCTCGCCAGCTCCGACTCACCCATGTCGACGAGTTCGCCCAGGAGCTTGGCATGCGTCGTTTCGCCGTCGGTGCTCCCGACGTTGATGAACGCGTTGGTGGTGCAGTCGCCGGGACCACCGGCGGGAACGCTGATGCCGTCGCCGAGGGAGACGAGGTTCTCCTCCGTCTTCCCGCCGGCATCCGAGGGTGCCGGCGTGGGGGCCGTGGAGGGCTCGGCGGCGGCGAAGCGCTCCGACGCCCAGGAGGCGACGCCGAACACCGCGGGCGCGGCGCTGACCACGGCAGGGGCCGCGGCGGCGAACAACCCGGCGACGGCGACGACGACGACTGCGGTGGTGATCTTGGTGGAGCGTTTCATCCCCGTCAGCATGGCATCGAATCGCGCCTGAGCGCCAGGGCGGATGCCGTCAGGTGCGGAGGTAGGCGAGCACGGCCAGCACGCGCCGGTGTCCGCTGTCGCTGGAGGCGAGCCCGAGCTTGCCGAAGATGTTGCCGATGTGCTTGCTCACCGCGGTCTCGGTCACGAAGAGTCGCCCGGCGATGGTGCCGTTGTCGAGCCCCTCGGCCATGAGCCCGAGCACCTCGCGCTCGCGCGGGGTGAGCGTCTGCACCGGATCGTCGGCGCGACGGCGGCTCATCAGCTGCGAGATCACCTCAGGGTCCATCACCGTGCCCCCGGCAGCCACGCGGTTGAGGGCATCGATGAAGGAGGCGACCTTGCCCACGCGCTCCTTCAAGAGGTAGCCGAGACCGTCGGCGCCGGCTGCGAGGAGTTCGCCGGCATAGCGGTCCTCGACATAGGCCGACAGCACCAGCACGGGGAAGCCGGGGCGGCGGGCGCGCGCCTCGGCGGCGGCCTTCAACCCCTCGCTCGTGAAGGTCGGCGGCATCCGCACGTCGACCACCGCGGCATCCGCCTCGTCGAGTCGCTCCAGGAAGCCCTCGGCGTTGTCGACCGCGGCCACCACGTCGAAGCCCTCGCTGCGCAGCAGCAGCGCCAGGCCCTCCCGAAGGAGGGTGTCGTCTTCGGCGATCACGATCCGCATGGCAGCTCCGCTCTCAGGATGGTGGGCCCGCCGGCCGGGCTCGTGAGCTCCAGCGTGCCCTCGAAGGCTTCGATGCGACGACGGATGCCGGTGATACCGCCGCCCGGACGCTCCACGGCTCCGCCCCCGCCGTCGTCCTGGACCGTGATGAGCAGCACCTCGCCCTCGCGGGCGACCTCGACGGAGGCCCGTGTCGCCGCGCTGTACTTGCTGACGTTGGTGAGGGCCTCGGCCACGACGAAGTAGCTAGCCGACTCGACGGCCGCCGGAACCCTCCCGACGTCGGCCGCCTCGATCGTGCAGGGCACGACGCTGCGCCCGGCGAGCGAGGCCAGCGCGCCTTCCAGCCCGAGCTCGTCGAGGATCGGCGGGTAGATGTCGTGCACGGTGCGGCGGAGTCCGGCGAGGGCGTCGGTCGCGGCATCCTGCGCTCGCCGCAGCGGTTCGAGCACATCGCCCCCGGTCTCCTGCGCCCGCTCGGCGATCCCGAGCATCATCACGACGTTCACCAGGCGGTTCTGGGCCCCGTCGTGCAGGTCGCGCTCGATGCGACGGAGTTCGGCGGCGTGCGCGTCGAGGGCGGCGGCCCGGCTGAGCGTGAGGGCGTCGACCCGGGCGGCGAGGCGCGACTTCTCGGGGGTGGCGAGCAGCTGGGCGGAGACGAAGGACACCAGCCGCGCGACGGCCGGGATCAGGAACACGGCGAGGATCGCATACACCAGAGCGACGAGCGGCATCGTCGCCGCGAGCTCCCACGACGTGACCGGGTACACCGAGCTGACGGGGTCGTCGGCGGGCGCGAACTGCCAGTAGTAGGTGATGGCGAGCGAGTTGACCGCTGCTACCGGGAGCGAGATCGTCAGCATGGAGAGGAACAGCACGGGGATCCCCTGCACCGCCAGCCACAGGAGGTCGCGACCCGTGGCGCGCGAGAACGCGAAGCGCAGACGGTCGTCGATGGTCGAGGCGGGCGGCAGCACGTGGCCGATCGGCGGCAGCTCCTCGCCCCGGTAGGCGCCGACGCGACGGCGGTTCACATCCGTCCACCCGTGCAGGCCGCGGACCGCCTCGGGCATCAGCAGCACGCCGCCGGTGATGATCATGAGCGGGAGCAGGGCGAGCCCGAGGCTGAGGAACACCACGGACGCGATCGAGACTCCGGCCTCGACGGCCAGGTATCCCCAGGCGCGCAGCCAGCGTCGCATCCGTCCGTCCTTCACTCTCACAGTCTGCCGGAGGGGTCGGCCGAGCACGGTATAGCCAGCACCACCATCGATGCGGCAGCGGGCGGGATGGGATGCCGGATCGGCCGTCCCTAGCGTCGAATCATGACCTCCACACCACTCGCCCCCGCCGTCGATGCGGGCCCCGCCGAAGCGCTGCGCCTGCAGTCCGTCGTCAAGACCTACGGCGCAGGCGCCAGCCGCGTCACCGCCCTCCGCGGCGTGAACCTCGCCATCGCGAAGGGCACCTTCACCGCGATCATGGGCCCCTCCGGCTCGGGCAAGAGCACGTTGCTGCACAGTGCTGCGGGACTCGACCGGCCCAGCAGCGGCACCGTCCACCTCGGCGGAAGCGAGATCTCGAGCCTGAAGGCACGTCAACTCACCGCCTTCCGGCGCGACCACGTGGGCTTCGTGTTCCAGGCGTACAACCTGCTGCCGGCCCTGAACGTCGAGGACAACATCACCCTCCCGCTGCGGCTCGGCGGCCGGAGCCTGGAGGCGCGGTGGCTCGACTTCCTGCTCGACGCGGTGGGGCTCGCGGAGTTCCGTCACCGCCGCCCCTCCGAACTCTCCGGTGGCCAGCAGCAGCGGGTGGCGATCGCGCGCGCCCTCATCACCCGACCGCACGTGGTGTTCGGCGACGAGCCGACCGGCGCGCTCGACTCGCGCTCGGGCAAGCAGGTGCTCGATCTGCTCGCTCACACGGCTCGGGAGCTGAACCAGACTGTCGTGGTCGTGACGCACGATCCCGTCGTGGCATCGCACGCCGATCGCGTGATCTTCCTCGCCGACGGCGCCTTCGCGGGCTACCTCGACGGCGCCGACCCCGCGCAGATCAACGACCGCATGAGCGCATTGGGGGAGTGGTGATGTCGGGGCCGCTGGGCTTGGGTCGACTCGTCCGAGCGGATCTTCGCCACCACCGTCGGAGTTTCGTCGGAGTCGCGGTCGCCGTGTTCGTCGCGAGCGCTCTGGTGACGGGCCTCGGCGTGCTCGTCGAATCCGGCATGCGCGGCGGGCTCGCCCCCGAACGCTATGCCGCGGTGGATGTGGTCGTGGGCGCGCCGCAGCAGGTGGACGTGCCGGAGGGCCTCCCCGTTCCGTTGCGGGAGCGCGCGTCGCTGCCCGCCGACGCGGCGCGTGACATCGCCGCGCTGCCGGGGGTCGACCGCGTCGTGGCCGACGTGACCGTTCCGCTCGTGCTGCAGGGCGCAGGTACGGATGCGGATGCCGATGCCGCTGCGCCCGCCGTCGTCGAGGCGCACCCGTGGGAGGCCACGGCGCTGACCGGTTTCGAACTGCGCGAGGGGCGGGAACCCGCGGCGGCCGACGAGGTCGTCGTCACTACGGGCAGCGGCCAGGCCGTGGGTGGCACGGTCGTCCTAGCTCACGGCGGCATCCCGTCGGAGTACCGCGTCGTCGGGGAGGTCGCAGCCCCCGCGGCACCGGAGCGGAGCGCACACGTGTTCCTCACGGAGCAGCGCATCGGTCGACTCGACCCGCATGGCGGTGCCGCGCAGGCGCTGGGTGTCTTCGTCGCCGGGAACGACCCCGAGCAGACGGCCACCGCGATCCGCGAGGCTTTCCCCGGCCTGGTCGCCCGCACGGGAGACGCCCGTGGCGATGTGGAGTTCCTCGACTCCGGGGCGGCGCGTTCGATGCTCGTCGCCATCGGCAGCGCCTTCGTGGGCACCTGCATCCTCGTGGCGATGTTCATCGTGGCGGGCACGCTGTCGCTGTCGGTGCAGTCGCGTCGACGGGACTATGCGCTGTTGCGGGCGGTCGGCGCGAGTCCATCGCAGGTGCATTCGCTCGTGGCCCGCGAGGTGCTGTGGGTGTCGGCGGTCGCCGCGCTGCTGGGTATCGCGCCCGGATACCTGCTGTCGACTGTGCTGCAGTCGGCGTTCGTCACGGGAGGCGTCATCCCCGGCGACTTCGCCCTCGCCTTCAGTCCGCTTCCCGCGGTCGGCGCGGTGCTGCTCGTGCTCGCCGCCGCCTGGGGCGCGGCGCGCATCGCGGCCTCGAGGGTTGCGAAGCTCGACCCGGTCGAGGCGCTGCGCGAGTCGGCGACGGGTGCTCCCGCGATCGGTCTGACACGGATCATCATCGGGATCGTGCTCGCCGCTGCCGGCATCTCGGTGTCAACGGTGCCGCTCGTGGTGCGTGGTCAGATCGCGGCGGGCGCCGCGGCCGGTGCGGTGATGCTGCTCATCATCGCGCTCGCCATGCTCGGCCCGTGGCTCGTGTCGCTGAGCATGCGCCTGATCGGCAGCGTGCTGCGGCGGCTGTCGTCCGCGGGCTTCCTGGCTTCGGCGAATGCCGCGGCGAACAGTCGGCGTCTGGCCTCGGCCATCCTGCCGATCGCTCTCGGCATCGGGCTGGGACTCGTGCAGATCGGGGCCCCGTCGATCATCGCCGCCGAGGCCGCGACGCAGGCCACCGCCGGAGTCATCGCCGACCTGCGGGTGACGGCGCCGACCGGGCTCACGCCGGAGGCGGTCGAGGTGATCCGCGAGACCCCGGGTGTGACCGAGGCGTCGGGCGTCGCGCTCAGCGCCGCAGTGATCGATTCCTACGATTTCGAGGGGAAACTCGAGCGCGACGAGCACGTGCTGCAGGGCATCGATCCGGAGCGAGCGGCGCAGAGCCTCGACCTGCGCGTGCGTGAGGGGGCGCTCACCGACCTCGACGGCGCCACGACGGTGGCCGTGAGCACGGATGCCGCCCAGAGCCTCGGGCTCGACATCGGCAGCACGGTCACCGGCCACCTCGGCGACGGTTCGCCGTGGGAGGCCACGGTCGTCGCGGTGTACGAGCGCGGTCTCGGATTCGGCGACCTCACCATGTCCGCGGATGACGTGAGGGCGCACACCACGGCCGGTCTCGATGCGTTCGCGCTCGCGACGGTCGAGGCGGGGGCGGTCGACGACGTGCGCGCGGCGCTGACAGATCGCGGCTTCGTCGTCAGCGACGGCTCCGGACAGGAGGCAGCGGGCGCGGGTGCGCAGTCGCAGCAGGGCTGGGTGAACCTCATCGCGCTGCTGGTGATCCTCGGCTACATCGCGATCGCCGTAGTGAACACCCTCGTGATGGCGACCGGGGAGCGCTCACGGGAGTTCGCCCTGATGCAGCTGATCGGCTCGTCCCGTGGTCAGGTGCGCTCGATGATGCGGATCGAAGCCATGCTGGTGGCCGCGATCGGCATGGTGTTCGGCGTCGTGGTCGCGATCCCTCCGCTCATCGGGGTGAGCATGGGCATCTCGGGTCAGCCGATTCCCGCGCTGCCGGTGCTCGGGTCGCTGACCATCATCGGCGCCATGGGAGCCTTCGCGTTCGTGGCGCTGTGGGCGGGAACCACCGCGGCCATGCGCACCCGTCCGATCGACGAGATCGGGTCGCGGCAGTAGCGCTGCGCGGCAAAACGCAGACGGCGGGGAACATGCCATTCGGCACGCTCCCCGCCGCCGTCGCGTGGGCCGCGCGTCACGCTCGGGGCCAAGTTGCAACTTTCGTAACTTTCGCAACTTTTGTTTTCGAGATAGAGTGAGTGGTTCATCGCATCGTCGGGTGCCGATGATTCTGGAGGAGGATCGCAATGACCGCGCGAGTGCAGAACACCACTGTCTCCCCCGAGCCGGGTCACGCCGCGAGTATTGCTTCGCTCCTGCGTTTTATGGAAGAGCACGAAGCTGCGCATGGTCCGCAGCACGGAGAAGCAGCGCGACCTCAGTTCTTCCTCAGCGGCTCCGGCGAACACGATCGTGTCGAGATCAACGAGCAGCTCTACGGAGTACTGAAGCAGGCGGTCGAGGCTCTGAACCGAGGACAGTCTGTGCGCATCGCTGCTAGCGACCAGCAGGTCACGACACAGCAGGCTGGCGAGATACTCGGCATCAGCCGACCGACTGTCGTGCAGCTGGTCGAGACCGGAGAGCTGCCGGCGCACGTGCCGGGTACCGTGAGGCGAAAGCTCCTGCTTTCGGACGTTTTGGCTTATCGGGACAAGATCCATGCTCGACGAACGGCGTTCATCGCTGAGAGCGCGAAGGAGTTCGGCGATCTCGACCAAGACGAGGTGAAGGGCCTGCTTCACAAGGCGAAGAAGACGCTCTAGCTTGCGGAGCTCCGCGACCGGCGCGACATGGACGACGTCGAAGCGATCCTGGGGGCTCTTGTCTAGGTCTCGATCGCGATCACGCGTTCACCGTCTTGTGCTCCCGACGCGTCGGTGGACGCAGATGCATCGTGGCCAACGCCAGCACGAAGAGAGAAGGCACGAAGAGGCGATCGTCCGGCGGCTCCTGACGCGGGCCGGCGTGGCCCGCTAGCCGGTCCGCGTCGCCTACCTCCGGCGATCCGCCCGGTTCAGGCCCAGCCGCCGCCAGGGCTCGGTGAGCCGCGACCAGACGGTCGGCTCCCTTTCCGCTTCCGGTGCGGCGGGCAGCGCCACGGCGAACTGCACGAACTCCTCGGCCCCGTGATGCACCACCCGGTACAGCGCGGTGCCGATCAGCACGCCGAGGGCGATCGACATGATCGAGGTGAGCGCCGCCGTGAAGTCGGCGAGCCCGTTGTCGGTCGCGAACGCCTCGGTGAGGCCCACGAGCCCGGCAGCCCCCGGCACGAGCAGCCAGAACGCGGGGAGGAACGTGAGTTGCGACGGAGCCCCGTGGCGTAGGCCTGCGATCCAGAACACGACCGGGGTGACGGCGACGGCTCCCACGAAACCGCCGATCGTGGGGTCGATGAACTCGGTCCCCGCCCACTGGCCGACGTACGCGACGACCAGCGCGAGGAGCACCCATCCGAAGGTCGAGGCGGGCGCGGAGAAGTGCAGGTAGTTGCCGACCGCGAACACGAGGACACCGAGGAAGCCGACCCACCAGGGAAGGAAAGCGGAGGCGGGGAGCGGCTCGTATGACCGCGACTCCACCCCGACGACCGCACCGGCGGCGAGGATGCCGAAGGCCAGCAGCGCGAGCTGCACGAAACCGTAGACGAGACGCGCGGCCCCTGAGATCATCTGCCCCGCGGCGAGTTCGACGGTCGCGGTGGTGAGCACGCCTCCGGGCAGGAAGGTCACCAGCGGCGCGATCAGCAGACGGATGGGGTCGCCGATCTCGATCACCTCGGCGAGGAGGAAGACGGCGCCCGCGCACACGAAGGCCGCCGCGATCGGCAGGATCAGCTGCAGGGTCGGGGACCGCACGAGCTTCAGCAGTCCGATCCCGAAGCCGAGGATGAACGCGACGATCACGCCCTGCCAGGTCGGGGCCAGGAGCAGTGCGAGACCGGCGGTGAGCACGCCGTGTCCGAGCGTGCGGGTGAACCAGCCGAGTCGCGGCCGCATCGCCCCGATCTCGTTCAGCCGGCGGATGCCGTCGAGCGGCGGGACCGCACCGGTCCGTGCTTCGCCGATCAGGTCGTACAGCGCGGCGATCTGATCGAACCGGAACGAGGCGTTGGTCGCCGAGCGGATGGCGACCCTGGACTCATCCGACTCGCCGGTCTCGACGAGGATGATCGTCGGCAGCACGACGAAGTCCGTGTCGTCGCCGCCGTAGGCCCGCGCCACGTCGGTGAGCGTGTCGCGGATGCGGTCGACGGACTCCGCCGACGCGTTCATCCCCTGCGCCAGCCCGAGCAGGAACTGGCGGAGCGCCGAACGGTCGACGGTGTCGGTCATGTCAGCTGATGAGGAAGGAGAGGCCCACCCCGACGACGATGGCGACGCCCACGTAGACGAGGTTCGGCAGCTGGAACGAGTGGTCGAAGACGTACTTGCCCATCTTCGTCGTGCCGGTCTGGTCGAAGGCGACGGTGGCGACCTGGCTGCCGTTGGCGGGCAGGGTGTAGATGCCCATCGTCGAGGGCCACAGTCCCACCAGCAGCGGCGCCGGGAGCCCGATCGTGATGCCGATCGGGACGATCGCATTGGTCGCACTCGATTGGCTGGTGGTGAGCATCGCGACCGCGAACAGCGCCATTGCGAACAGCAGTGCCCCGAGGAACGCCGACGATCCGGAGACGACGGATCCGAGCCCGTCGACGATGAGCGTCTGGTTCGCCGCGACGAACGTGTTGGCGAGCCACGCGATACCGAAGAGGGCGATCGCACCGACGATGCCGGCGGGGAACGTGGGCTGCTTGGGGACGTCGGCGGCCTTGACCTTGCAGAAGACGAAGATCAGGGCGGCGATGATGCCCATCGTGACCTCGATGATGACCGTGACACTGAGACGCACCGGGTCGCCGGCGTCGTCGGTGCCGATCACGGGGCGCAGTCCCTCGAACAGGCCGAAGAACACGATCACCCCGACGCCGATGAGGAAGAGCGTGGCCGAGAGCACGGCGGTCTTCGGAAGCTTGTTCTCGTGCGCGTCGGTCTGCGGCGGCTTGATCTGCCCCTCCTTCAGACGGCGCTGGAACTCCGGGTCGTCCTCGAGGTCCTTGCCGTGGCGCATCATGACGAGCGCGGCGACGAACAGCCCGGCGATGGAGGCCGGCCACATGATGAGCAGCAGCTGGCCGAGGTCGACGCCCTGCGGCGCGAGCAGCACGACCATCGAGGCGGTCGCTGCCGAGACGGGAGAGCACAGGATGCCGACCTGCGAGGCGACGGCCGAGACCGACAGCGCCCGCTCGGGGCGGATCTTCTGCTGGTACGAGACGTCGTAGATCACGGGCAGCAGCGGGTAGAAGATGTTCCCCGTACCGGCGCCGACCGTGAAGAGGAACGACATCGCCGGGGCGAGGAACACGACCGATTTCGGCTTGCGTCTGATCACCTTCGCCGCGACCGAGACCATCCAGTCGATGCCGCCGGCCGCTTGCATGGTGGACGCCGCGGTGATGACCGTGATGACGATGAAGACCGCGTCGACCGGGGCGTTGCCCGGCGCTTCGCCGAACACGAAGATGAGCACGGCCACGCCGACCAGGCCCCAGACACCGAGGCCGATCCCGCTCGTGCGGGTGCCCATGTAGATCGCGCCGATGACGACGATCAGCTGCGCGATGAGGATCCACACGTTGTCGTTCATGACGACGGTCCCTTCACGATCGGGGCGTTCCCCGTGAGTACCTTCGTCGCGAGCTGCGTCTCGACGATCTTCCCGTCGATCGCCTCGACCCGCAGCGCCAGAGCATCCTCGACCGGGCTGATCGCGGTGACGAACTCGGAGTTCTCGAAGTGCAGCGACTGCAGGTTGCCGACCGCGTATCCGGTCGAGAGCTCGCCGCTCAACAGCGAGGCGTGGAAGAGCGGACGCCGCTGATCCTCGGCGTCGTAGTGCGGGCAGAAGCTGCCGTGCAGGAAGCCGAGCCCCTCGGGCAGCACCTGCAGGGTCGGACCGTAGCTGTCGGTCGTGCCGCCCTCGAACCAGCAGATGCCGCCGGCGCTGCCTCCGGTGAACACGACGTTCGAGTCGGGGTCCTCCCACATCTCGCGCATGATCTCGTCCAGGCCCTGCCGCTTCCACACGTCGAGCATGTTCGCGGTGTTGCCGCCGCCGACGTGGATCACGTCGAAGCCCTTCACGAAGCCCGCGAGGTCGTCCACCGCCCGGTGGAACAGCGGCAGATGGTGCGGCGCGCACCGGTCCGAGTCGTACGTGGAATAGAAGCTCAGGATGTACGCGGCATCATCGCCGGTCGCCGTGCCGACGAAGAGGACCCGGGGTCGCTCCTTGCCGGTCAGCTCGAGGATGTAGTCGTGCGTCGGATCGGTCCGACGCTCCATCATGGCCTTCCCGGCCCCTGTTGCGACGACGTGCGACATGCCCCACCTCACTGTCGAGTGCGAATGCGCTCAACCTAGTGGTGCGCTGAGTCCGGCGTCCAGAGTGATTTCACCCCGGCAGGGCGACCCGTCGGCGGGGCGTGTTCAGCCGTTGACGCGGGCCGTGGCGACGAGCCCTTCGAGCAGAGCGTGCGTGCGCGCACGAGGCCCGTCGGGGCGGAGGCCGAGCACGTTCGCGAGTTCGAGGGCCAGGGCGGCGTGGCCGGTCGCGCTCGGGTGGAACGGGTCGTTCATGAGTCCCCAGGGGACTCCGCCCGCGCCGAGCTCGGCGAAGCGCGCGAACTGGTCGACGAGGATCACGTCTTCGCTCGCGGCGACCTCGCGCACGGCCTGGGCGAACTCGCCGATCCGCGCGCGCTCCGGGGCATTGCGGGTGTCGATCGCCGGCGGGGTCTGCAGCACGGGGATCGCCCCGAGCGCGCGCACCCGCGCCACGAAGTCCCGCAGCGATGCGGCGTAGTCCGCCGCCGAGATCACCTCGCGGGGGCCGCCGTCCGAGGCGTCGTTGGTGCCGATCATGAGGGTGACCACATCCGGCCGCCAGGACGCGACGCGGCGGTCCCAGTCATCGAGCAGGTCGACGATGCGGTTGCCGCTGATCGCCGTGTTCAGCACGATGTCGCGCACGCGCTCCCGCTCGCCGCGGATCAGCTCGTGCAGGTGCTCCGGATAGCTGCGCCCGCCCTGGGTGTGCACCAGGCCGTGCGTGATCGAGTCGCCCGTGATGATCCAGTTCAGCGGAGCCGGATCGGCCAGAGCGGCGGCGAGGCGACCGAGCTCGGAGGCGGCGGATGCGGGGGCGGAGGATGCGGCGTTCGACACGGCTCGAGCCTATCGGCGGAGCAGCTCCCGTCGACGAATGCCGGAACGTCGATATACGTGCCCGGATCCACGCGCTGGGCGGACGCGGCGACACGTACTGTCGGTCCGGACCCACCGGAAATCACTCATCACGTCGGCCACGGGAAGCCTCCCGGGGGCCGATCGAGGTACCCATGAACAAGTGCTCGACACCGACCGCGCCCGCCCACCTGCCGAAGTCCTCGGTGATGATCGTGTTCGGAACCCGTCCCGAGATCGTCAAGCTCGCCCCGCTGGTCCGCAGCCTCGGCGATGCCGCCTACGTCGTCCACACCGGTCAGCATTATGACCGCGACATGTCGGCCGTGTTCCTGAAATCGTGCGGAATCACGCGGGTGCACCGCCAGCTTCGTGTGGGCGGGCTCCCGCGGGCCGCGCAGATCGGCCGCGGGGCCGAGCAGATCGCGCAGGCGATCGACGAGGTCGAGCCGAGCTACGTCGTCGTGCAGGGAGACACGAATGCCACGATCGCGGCCGCGCTCGCCGCGAACGCCTCGGGTGTGCGGCTCGGGCACGTCGAAGCGGGGCTGCGCGCCAACGATCGCCGGATGCCCGAAGAGCACAACCGGATCATGGTCGACCACATCGCCGACGACCTGTTCGCGGCGACCCAGGCGAACCGCGCCAACCTGCTCGCGGAGGGCATCGACGAGGAGCGCATCCATGTGACCGGGAATCCCGTGGTCGAAGCCGTCCGCACGCAGCGCGCCGCCGCCGGCCCTGACGTCGACGAGCTGGAGCGCATCGATGTCGAGCCTGCGGAATACGTGCTCGCGACCCTGCACCGGCAGGAGAACGTCGATTCTGCGGACAACCTCTTCGCGACGCTGCACGCACTCAACGACATCGCCGCATCGGGGTGGCCGGTCGTCTTCCCCGTGCACCCGCGGACCCGGGCGATGCTGAGGGCACTCGACGCGGAGCACCTGCTCGACGCGCTGATCGCCGAAGAGCCATACACCTACGAGCGATTCCTCGCGCTCGCTTCGCACGCCGCCGTGCTGGTCTCCGATTCCGGCGGCATCCAGGAGGAGGCGACGGTGCTCGGGCGCCCGGTCCTCGTGGTCCGGGACTCGACCGAACGTCCCGAGGCGCTCGGTTCCTTCACCCGTCTGGTCACCCCGCAGACCCTCGCGACAGAGACCTCCGCCCTGCTCTCGACGGTGACCCGCACCCTCGCCGACCTCGATGCCCTGCCGTCGCCGTTCGGCGACGGCCATGCCACGGAGCGCATCGCGGAGCACATCCGATCCGCCGTCTCGACCGCCCGTGACGAGAGTGCATGATGCGTCGTCGGATGTCCGCCACTGTTCGAGGTCGCGATGCTCGTCGCCGCTAGCGCCATATCGTTCATCGTCACGCTGACGTTCCTCGTCTACGTCTTCATGATCATCGTTCCCTTCCTCCGCCGCACTCCGGACCCCGATGGCCGCGTGGATGCCTTCGCATGGCACATCTTCGTGCCGTGCCGGGATGAGGAGGTCGTCATCTCGCGAACCATCCGGATGCTCCGCTCCACGGTGCCGGAGGCACACGTCTGGGTGATCGACGACGACAGCGACGACCGCACCGCGTCGATCGTCCAGTCGGCCGCCGAGGCGGACGCCTTCGTGCACCTCGTCCAGCGCCGGCGCCCCGAGGCGAGGACCGGCAAAGGGGATGCGCTCAATGCCGCGTACTTCGCGCTGAACGCGTTCCTCCCCGCCGACACCGACCGTTCGCGCGTCGTCGTGTGCGTCGTCGATGCCGATGGCGAGGTGGCCGAGAACATCCTCCGCAAGGCCGCCTCACCCCACGCGTTCGGAGATCCCGAAGTCGGGGCGGCGCAGGTCACCGTCTACATGAAGAACCGCGACGATCGGCGCCCGGTCCCGGACGCCGGGTGGGCCCGCAACACGTTCGGACGATTCCTCATCCGGATGCAGGACCTCGAGTTCCGCGGGCCGATCGCCGCGATCCAATCCCTCCGCGGCTGGACCGAGACCGTCGGCCTCGGCGGCAACGGCCAGTTCACGCGCCTGTCGGTTCTGGACGACATCGCCGCGAGATCCGACAGGCCGTGGCACGGCTCTCTTCTGGAGGACTACGAGCTGGGCATCCACGTGCTGCTGGCGGGGCATAAGAACCGTCACCTGCATGACACCTACGTCGCCCAGGAGGCGCTGCACGATTTCCGACGGTTCACGGTCCAACGCACGCGCTGGGCGCAGGGGAACATGCAGTGCATCCGGTACATCCCCGAGATCGTCCGATCTCCCATGCTCACGAACGCCGGCATTCTCGAGATCTGCTACTACCTGCTTCTCCCGGTCTTCCAGGTGGTGGCCAGCCTCGCCGCTGTGACCCTGGTCGTCGGGGCGATCGTGGGAGTGGTCTCCGGGGCGCTCGCCCTCCCCTGGGGCTTCCTGCCCGTCCTCGCCATCCTCTTCCTCCTCTTCGGCATCGGCCCCTTCTTCATCTGGGGGCCGCTCTACCGTCGGTACAGCGAGCCCGATGCCGGATTCTGGACGGGCGTCCTCTGGGGATTCGGGATGTGGGTGTACGACTACTACGTCTATCTGACGGGTGCCCGCGCGCTCTATCGGATCGTCCGGGGCCGGAACGGGTGGGCGAAGACCCGCCGCAACGCGGAGATCGATGTGGCCGGTCCGATCGCGAAGGACGCCTGATGTCACGCACCGCTTCGCTGCCTCCCCGCGTTCGCGTCCGGACTCCTCGCCGCTCCTCGCTCGCGATGAAGGTACGGCTGTTCGTGGGAGTGGGGTTGATCGCCGCCGCTGTCGTGCTCGTCTTCCTGGTGCCGCAGGTCGTCTTTCTGGAAACGGAGGTCGCTCGCCTCTGGCTGCCCACGATCACCCCTGGCGCGTTCACCGCGGCGGTCGAATCCCCGGTGGCTTTCCTTGCCGCGCCGCTGTGGGGGCTCGGGGGTGTGATCCTGGCGGCGACCCGCGTCAGCGGGGTGCGGGTGTGCGTGTCGGTGGTCCTCTCCACCGTGCTGATCCTGGTGACGAACCAGGTGCGACTCGGCGTCTTCGCACGGGCAGCGGTGACGGCGGGATCCGCGGAGGGTTACGAGGTCGCCCTGCGTCTGGGTGGGTCCGTACTGAGCATCGTCGGGTTCAGCGCCGCCTACCTGGTCTTCGTGATCGTGATCGCCGACCTGCCACTGTTCGGCCGGAGGCGGATGCCGACAGGCTGAGCCTCGTCGGATACGCTGGGCGGGTGAGCCCTGAGTCGGATAGACGCTAGATCGCGGGTGTGAGCACACGTCGTGTGCTCCCCGCATCCTCGTCGACCTCACTCACCCGCCGCTCGGCGCGTTTCGCAGCGCCCGCGGCTCTGCGCGTCTGGATGCTCCATGCCGTTCCTCATCCCCGTCCTCGCTCTGGCGATCTTCGCCCAGGGCACCAGCGAGTTCATGCTCGCCGGTCTTCTCCTCCCCCTGTCCGCCGATCTCGACGTCGACCCTCCGACCGCCGCCCTGCTGACCTCCGCCTTCGCGGTGGGCATGGTGGTGGGCGCGCCGCTGATGGCGGTGTTCGCCAGCCGCTGGCGTCCGCGGCAGACGCTCGTGCTGCTCCTCGTGATCTTCATCGCCGCGCACGTGGTCGGTGCGCTCGCACCGTCGTTCTCACTGCTCCTCGTCACCCGGGTGCTCGCCGCCCTGGCGAACGCCGGATTCCTGGCGATCGCGCTGGCCACCGTGCGCGGCATCGTCGCGCCGGCGCAGACGACCAGGGCCGTCGCCGTCCTGCTCGCGGGCACGACGCTCGCGACGATCGTGGGCGTCCCCGCCGGCGCGATGCTCGCGAACGCCTTCGGATGGCGTTCCACCCTCTGGGCCGTGGTGCTGCTCTGCCTCCCGGCCGTCGTCGCGCTGCTCTTGGACCGCACGCTCGGCGCCGTTCCGCGCTCGCCGCGGATCGACGTGCGCGCCGAGGTCGCCGAGCTGCGCCGTCGTCCGGTGCTCGTGGCCGTGGTGCTGGCGGTGCTCGTGAACGCCGCGACCTTCGGGGTGTTCACGTTCCTCGCCGTCATCGGGGCGGATGCCGGGGTCGGGGCATCCTGGATCCCGCTGCTCCTCGCCGTGTTCGGGGTCGGGGCCTTTCTCGGGGTGGCCGCCACCGGTCGATGGGGTGCCCGCTGGGCGCGCACATGGATCGTGGTCGGTGCCGCGGCCACGACCGTCGTCTGGGTGGTCTTCGGCCTCGCCGCCGCGTCGGTGTCGGCCGTGTTCCTCGGGGCGCTGATCGGCGGGCTGCTGTCGTTCGCGGTCGGCTCCGCCCTGATCGCGCGCATCGTCGGTGAGGCCGAAGGTGCACCGGTGCTCGGCGGTGCCTATGCCACGGCGGCGTTGAACCTCGGCGCGGTCTGCGGTCCGGTGCTCGCCGGGATCGGGTATTCGGGCGTCGGTGCGCCGGGCGTGCTGTTCGTCGCGGCGGGGATCACCGCCGTCGGCGTGATGCTCACGCCGCTGCTGAGACGATGATCGCCCCGTAGCGCAATGGATGCGAAAGACTGGGGGCATGACTTCGCCTGTGCTCGACTCGCTCCTCGCCCGCATCGTCGAGAGCGGGCTGCTCGAAGACCCGATCGCCGAGAACGGTCTCGTCTACGGACGGGCGAGCATCGATGCGGCCGGCACCGTCGTGAACGTGAACGTCGACCCGGAACTCGACGAGCACCCGGAGGACGTCGATCACGAGGCGCTGATCGCGGCGGTGTCGCGCATCCTCTCGGTCGGCGAGTCCCGGTGGCGGGCCATCGTCGACGAGGTCGCCACCGACATCGATGACGCCGTCGATGACGAGCCCGTCATCGAGCAGATCGACCTGCGCGACGACCTCGAGGCGACATCGGTCGTCGTCTTCGCCGATGCCGTGCTGCTCGCGTTCCTCGCGCCGAAGCAGTTCCCGGACTCGCGGATCCTCGTGCAGCTCGACGAGGAGCTCGAGGTCGAGGGCGTCGAGGTGCGCGAGCTCGACGGCACCGAGACCGTCGACTTCGACACCCTCGACGATCTGCTCGACGAGATCAGCCGCGCCGACGACTGATCTCGTCGCGTGGAAGACATCGCCGCTTCTCGCTCGGCCTCACCGCTCGCATCTCGCCGCCCGGGGCGGGGGAGCATCCTGCTGTCCGCGGTCGGCGCGGCGGCGGTCGGCGTCGTGGTGACGTGGTGGATCACGACCGCGCAACGCGTGTCCGTGGTATCCGATGCCGACCTCTCATCCGTGCCGTTCGGGTTTCCGCTGACCTGGATCACGCAGGACCACTCGTCGAATCCCTTCACGGCGTATCCGGCCGACGTCGCCCTGCGGCTCACCGGTCGCACCGGCATCCCCTATCCGACTTCGTACGAGTGGCTGCCCTTCATCGGTGACGCGCTGATCTGGGGTGCGGTGTTCTGGGTGCTCGGGATGGTCGTTCTTCCGGTCGTGGTCCGAACGATGCGCGCGAGGTCAGGCCCCGACCGTCCACGCTCTTGAGGGCAGGCGACTATCCGAGGTTCAGCGCGCCGTTCATCACGAGATTCGTGATGAGGAGGGCGATCAGTGTGATCGTGATGCCCGCTGCCGGGAAAAGCCAGGCCAAACGGAGTCGAGATCTCGTGAAGAAGTACGCGCCTGTGGTGACGATGAAGACGATCAGGTCAGTCATCCAGAATCCGCGGGTTACGGTCTCGAGTGTCGGGTAGTCGCAGTGACCGGAGCAGCCCGCGATCTCGAGGGTCCGTGCCAGAACGACCAGCGCAGACACGACCGCCACGAAGAGACTCACCCACGCCAGGTTGTCACCGATCTGCGGTTGCGCGCTGCGCTGGTCGTTCATTTTGCTCCTATGCCTCGGCTTGCGAGGTCAGCGTGTGCTGGATCCAGCCCGCGACTGAGTTCGCGGTCTGAGCGTATGAGATTCGACCCTTGAAGCAGGCGAAGAAGTGCCGCTGCCGCATCCCGCCGCCATCGCCCATGCCCCCGCGATGCAGCCAGCGAGGACGGCCACCGCGCCTTTGCCACCTTCAGCGATCAGTGCGAACTGATCCGCCGGTCGCCCGCTGTGGTCAGTGGCGCACTCGAACACGTGGCGTAGAGGTCGGGGCCTTCATCGGTGAGGAAGGGGAATGCGAATTCTGGATTGTCGCGAAGATAATTCTCCAGAGAGTATGACGGATCGAGAGCGCCTAAGCGGATGAGGCAGTCGTAGATGAGTTCATTGGGGTCGCGGTTGCTCGGATTCTGCCGCTGGCTGTGCCACAGGCGGCCGAGTACCGTCTCGCCGGATTCGCCTTCGCATTCCTTCATCGCGTCCTGCACGCGTTCGTCCGAGAGACCGGCGCCGCGTTCGACACCGTAGGCGCCGTCCTCTTCGTACTCCACGAGTTCGATGTCGTGCTCATCGAGGCAATCGTCGAAGCGCTTGACCACCTCCGCCCACTCTTGTTCGGTGATCTCCTCATCGCGGATCACATCGCGGACAAAGTCGATATCGGCACTCAGCCACGTCTCTCGGTACTCGTCCGCATAGGTGCCCGTGAAGCGCGGAACGTCCCCTTCGGCGATGGAGGCGTCGGGTGTTGACCCACCAGGCGAGCAGGCGGTCAATGACGCCAGGCTGAGCGCGACACAAGCAGCAGCCATGCTCAATCTGGGAATGCCTGACATCACGACTTCGAACCTCACCCTGGGGTCAGTAGGAGCGCCAGCGATCCCTGGCGCTCCTCGAAGCTAGCCCGACGTGCGCTATTGAACCAGTGTGCTGAGAGCCGCAATATCAATACTCTGAGATGCGCCACACAGGTGAATGTGTTGCAGCTCGGATGCAGGCGGAGAACTCCGCGTCGGGCGGAAGAATGCACCTGGATCCTCCGCCCGACGGCGAGTTCTCCGCCCGTCGCGGTGGCGCTACAGCCACTTCTTGTAGCGGAAGACCCCGTAGAGCGCGACGGCGAACGCGGCCATCGCACCGATCGCCATCGGATACCCGAAGGCCCAGTGCAGCTCGGGCATCACGTCGAAGTTCATGCCGTACACCGTGCCGACCAGCGTCGGCGCGAAGATGATCGCCGCCCAGGAGGAGATCTTCTTGATCTCGTCGTTCTGCGCCAGCCCGGCCTCGGTCTGGCGGCGGGCGACCAGCGCGGAGTGCACGGTCAGCGCGTTCTCGAGGATCGCCCGGAACGAGTCGACCCGCTCGTTGACGCGGATCGTGTGGTCGAGCACATCGCGCAGCGACCGCTGCAGCTCCTCGTCGATGCGGTACTTCTCCGACCCGCGGCGCAGCCACTCCAGCATCCCGCTCAGGGGATGCACGGCCCGCTGGAAGTTGATGACCTCGCGGGAGAGCTCGTAGATACGGCGGGAGAGCGCGCTGTCGTCATCGCCGTCGCCGAAGAGTTCGTCCTCGATCTCGTCGATGTCGTTCAGCAGACCCGCCACGATCGGCTCGTACCCGTCGACGACCTCATCGAGGATCGCGTAGAGCACCGCCTCGGGGCCCATCGCGAGCAGTTCGGGGTTGGCCTCCATGCGCATACGCACGGCAGCGAGGTTCGGCGACTCGGCGTGCCGGATCGTCACCACGAAGTCGGGGCCGACGAACAGGTGCAGTTCGCCGAACTCGATCGACTCCTCCTTGTCGCGGTAGCGGGCCGGCCGCAGCACGGCGAAAAGGGTGTCGCCGTAGCGCTCCACCTTCGAGCGCTGGTGCCCCGAGAGTGCATCCTCGACAGCGAGGGGGTGCAGGTCGAACTCCCGCGCGACGGAGGCGACCTCTTCCGGGCTGGGTCGATAGAGGCCGATCCAGGCGATGCCGCCGGCGGCATCCAGCATCCGGTAGGTCTCGTCCAGGTTCTTCGGGGTCTCCACGCGACGTCCGTGGACGTACACGCCGTTGTCGATGAGCGCCATGATGCGGCTCCGTTCTCGCAGGTGCACGGCAGCAGAGAGCTCCGTGCGCGGATTCGTCAGGGGGCGGATGACGCCGCCGACGGCTGCGGGAAGGACGTGCGAGAGCGGACCCGAGGGTCAACGCGTGAACGCAGGGAGTCTCGACGCAGCGAGGGCGGCGTCGTAACTATCACCGGACATCGCCATCACCGCCTTTCGGGACTCATTCGGGTCGAGCGACCCAACGGGCCAGCATACCCCCGTCGCCTGGGAAGAGGCGCCTGCCGAGAGTGCGGGGGCGGAGCACCGGTCGGACGGATGCACGCGTGCAGGCCCGACGAGCGGCGTGTCTCCCGACATCCGTCCGTTCTCCCGACATCCGTACCGCGGAGCCCGGAGGAGGTGCACACCCGGGCGGGTGACGCCGTCGAACATAGGCTTTTGCTGGATGAATCCTATGTATATGCTGCACGCGGGGGAGCAGGATGACCAGGAGGAATCATGGTACGAACTGTTCTGGAGGGGCCTGAGCACGCTGCTCAGACCCGGAGAAAGATCTACGCCGTCCTCGCCGGTGGGCTCGTCGTCGGCGTGGGATCCGCGCTGACACTCGCCGCGTGGAACGACTCGGAGTTCGCGACGAGCGACTTCGCCGCAGGAACCTTCGAATTCCAGGGATCGACCGACGGTGCGGCCTGGGCCGACCACGCCGTGGAGGGCGACGCGGCGGTGCTGACGTTCAGCACCGGCTTCGACAACCTCGCGCCGGACGACGTCGTGTACGCGCCCTTCGCGCTGCAACTGACCGCGGCCAGCACGTCTCCCGCGGGACTCACCGCCGTCGCGCCCGTCGTGACGGGTGACCTCGCCGGTCAGCTGACGTTCGGCGCAGTGTCCACGACGACCTTCGGATGCGATGAGACCGCGTTCGCCGGGGGGACGGCCGTGCCCGCCACCATGGATCCGGGCGACATCGTCTACCTGTGCCTGCAGGTCACCGCCGGTGCGACGATCACGCAGGGCGACACCGGCACCGCGGTCTGGCAGTGGGACGCCGTCTCGCAGTAGTCACCTCGGCACAGCCATCGTGGTTCGACAGGCGCGGGTTCGCGGCCTGAAGACGCTCACGCGTGTTCAGGCGCTGCTCGCGTGCGCGCTCCTGCTCGGCGTGGGCGCAGCGGGGAGCCTCGCCTCCTGGTCGGACAGCGAGCTGGCGGGCTCGCCGTTCACGGCGGGAAGTTTCGCCCTCGCATCGCGGACGGATGCCGGTGCCTTCACCGCGCACCCCGAGGATGCTGCCGCGGCGCTCAGCTGGACGCTGTCGCCGCTCTTCCCGGGGGAGAGTGCGGCCGCATGGGTGCAGGTCCAGGCGACCGGATCGGTGGACGGAGACGTGCTCCTCAGCGGGGTGTCGCTCGCGACCGAGCCCGCCGCGGGCAGTCCGGAGGAGGCGCTCCGGGATGCGCTCGTGGTCAGGGCATCGGTGACCTCGTCGACCGACCCCGCTCCGCCCGACTGCACCGCGAGCACACCGGGGGTCGAGGTGACGGGGCTCACCCAGATCCCGGTGCTCCCCGCGCAGCAGGTCGAACCGGCCGGCGGCTCCACCGTGACGTACTGCATCGTCCTGACGCTCCCGGCCGATGCGCCGGCGGCCGCCCAGGGCGCACAGCTCACGCCGACCTGGGTCCTCACGGGGAGCACGGGATGACGGCCTTCTCGCGCGGTGCTGCACGGGCGGGCCGCCTCGTCCGGGACATCCTGCTGGCCGCGGCGGCCGTCGGCGGAGCGGTGTGCCTTGTGTTCGCCCTGCTCGCCTTCACGGGCGGGTACTCGCTGATGATGTTCAAGACCGGCTCGATGTCGCCCACGATCCCGGCGGGTTCGGTCGCACTGGTCCAGCGGATCCCCGCGTCCGAGATCGCCGTCGGCGACGTCGTCACGGTCGACCGGGCAGGGACGCTGCCGATCACGCACCGGGTCACGAGCGTCGGCGAGGGGAGCGACGCAGCGGAACGCGTGATCACGATGCGCGGAGATGCAAACGCCGTGGACGATCCGATGCCGTACACGCTCACCGAGGCACGGATCGTGCGCGGGTCGGTGCCGTATCTCGCACCGGTGATCGCACAGTTCGGCAACCCCTGGGTGCTCGGATCGCTCACCCTCGCCACCGCGTTCCTCGTCGGCTGGGCCTTCTGGCCGAGGCGGCCGCGGACTGACGAGGCAGTGCCCCCGCCCCCGGATCCTGCC
>NZ_JARE01000019.1:0-11319 GCF_000708325.1 Microbacterium sp. Cr-K20
CCCCGGCGGGGCGGACGAGGTCGGCGGCGAGGAGCGCGTCGACCCGCAGGGCGACGGTCGACCGGGCGAGGCCGGTGAGGACGGCGAGTTCCGCCTTCGTCCTGGCGTGGCCGTCGCGGAGGATCTGGAAGATCTCTCCGATCCCCGATGCGATCGCCGGAGTCGGCCTGAGAACGTCAACCATTGCGTCAGTAAACCACAGCACTTCGGCGTCTTGCCGATCGACTTCCGATTTCCGTCAGATAACTTTTGACGAAGATCTAGCAAAAGTCTGCAGGTCTGTGTCAGAATCGCCGCATGACAACGGATGTCACTGACACCGGTCTCGGAACGATCCGAGCCGGCATCCTCGGCGGAGGATTCATGGCCCGCGTGCATCGCACCGCGGCCCGCGACGCCGGCGGCGAACTGCGCGCCGTCGCCACCCGCTCCCGCGAAGGAAGTCGCGATGCCGCACTGGCGCTCGGCGCCGGTCGAGCCGAGAGCGACGCGGCCGGTCTGCTGGAAGCGGGGGACATCGACGTCGTGCACATCTGCACGCCGAACGCCACGCACGCCGAACTCGCGCTCCAGGCTCTGAACGCCGGCAAGCACGTCGTGTGCGAGAAGCCGCTCGCGACGACGGCCCCGGACGCGAGGGTTCTCGCCGAGACCGCCGAGGCCCGTGGGCTGGTGGCGGCCGTGCCGTTCATCTACCGCTACCACCCGATGGTGCGCGAGGCCAGAGCGCGGATCGCCCGCGGCGAGGCCGGCGAGCTGCTCACCCTCGACTGCTCCTATCTGCAGGACTGGATGCTGTTGTCGAGCGACGACGACTGGCGGGTGCGCTCCGAGTCCGGCGGTGCATCCCGCGCCTTCGCCGACATCGGATCCCACCTGTGCGACCTGATCGAGTTCGTGATCGGCGAGCGCATCCACGCGCTGAGCGCCCGCACCCGTCGGGTCTTCGCGGAGCGCTCGGGGCAGTCGGTCGACACCGAGGACATCGTCGCGGTGCTGGTCGAGACCGAGTCGGGCGCCCTCGGCACGCTGCTCATCTCGCAGATGGCCGCCGGCCGCAAGAACGCCCTCACCCTCGAGCTGCACGGCTCGCGACAGAGCCTCCGCTTCGAGCAGGAGCGCCCGGAGGAGCTGTGGATCGGCATGCGCGAGGAATCCCGGCTGCTGCTGCGCGACCCCGCCACCGCCGACCCGGATTCCGCGCGGCTGCAGCGGGTTCCGGCGGGACACCCGATGGGGTACCAGGACGCCTTCAACAGCTTCATCGCCGACGTCTATGCGGCGATCGCCGGTGCGGAACCCGATGGGCTCCCGACTTTCGCCGACGGATACCGCTCGGCCGTGCTCACGGAGGCCGTGCTCGCCTCGGCGGCAGACGGCGGACGATGGGTGGAGGTGACGGCATGATCGCGACCACGACCGAACCCGTGCTGCGGGTGGCCGGCATCCGCAAGTCGTTCTTCGGCGTCGAGGTGCTCAAAAGCATCGACTTCGACGTGCGGCCCGGCGAGGTGCACGGCCTCGTCGGCGAGAACGGCGCGGGCAAGTCCACGCTGATGAAGATCATCGCCGGCGTGCAGCCGGCCGATGAGGGCACGATCTCGTATCGCGGCGAAGAGGTGCACCACGCGCACCCTCGGCAGGCGATGGATGCCGGCATCGTCACGGTCTTCCAGGAGTTCACCCTGCTGCCGGAGCGCACGGTGGCGCAGAACGTCTACCTCGGCCGCGAGCCGCGTCGGCGGGGATTCGTCGACCAGCGCGCCATGAACTCGCGGACCGCCGATCTGCTGACCGATCTCGGGGTCTCCTTCATCGAGCCGACCGCACGCGTCGGTTCGCTGACGGTCGCCGAGCAGCAGATCGTCGAGATCGTCAAGGCGCTCTCCTTCGATGCTCGGGTCATCTCGATGGACGAGCCGACCGCCGCCCTCAGCGACCGCGAGGTCGAGCTGCTCTACGCGATCATCCGCCGGCTCACCTCCCGCGGCGTCGCCGTGATCTACGTCTCGCACCGGTTGAAGGAGATCTTCGACCTGTGCGACCGCATCACGATCCTCAAGGACGGCGCGCTCGTCTCGACCGACGACACCGCCGCCCTGACCACGGATGAGCTCGTGCGGCGCATGGTCGGCCGCTCCATCCAGTCGTACTTCCCGGATGCGGTCGAGGGCACGACGGTCGGGAAGGCGCGGCTCGAACTCGACGGCTGCGGCAACGCCTACGTCGACGGGGTCTCCCTCACACTCCGCGCCGGGGAGATCGTCGGCATCGCCGGGCTGCAGGGTTCCGGACGCACCGAGCTGGTGGAAGGGGTGTTCGGCATCCAGGCCTTCACCCGCGGATCGATGCGCATCGACGGGGCGCCCGTGCGGATCGGGACCGCCCGCGCCGCCGTCCGCGCCGGCCTCGCCCTCGTCTCCGAGGACCGCAAGGCGCAGGGCCTCGCCCTCGGGCAGTCGGTCCTCGACAACGCTCTGCTGGTCGTCCGCAGTGTCTTCGCCGGTCGCACCGCCGCCTCCCGTCGCGAGGTGCCCGGCATCCTGAGCTCGCTCGAGGTCAGCTCGCGGGGCCTGGATCAGGAGGTGCGCTTCCTCTCCGGCGGCAACCAGCAGAAGGTGGTGCTGGCCAAGTGGCTGCTCACCCAGCCGCAGATCGTGCTCTTCGACGAGCCCACCCGCGGCATCGACGTCGGTGCGAAGTACGCCGTCTATGAGCTGATGCGCGAGCTCGCAGCGCAAGGGAAGGCCGTGCTGATGGTGTCGAGCGAACTGCCGGAGGTGATCGGCATGAGCGACCGGATCCTGGTCATGCACGACGGAGAACTCGTCGCCGAACTGCCGGCGGGCTCCGCCGAGCACGAGATCCTCGGGGCCGCGACCGGCGCCGCCCATCCCGGCACCCTCGATCCCGGCACCGCGACGGACGGAGGTGCGCGATGAAGCGTCTGAAGATCGATTCCACGGTCATCGTGCTCGGCATCCTGCTCCTGGTGCTCGTCATCGGCGCGATCCTGGTCGGCACCGTGGGGCGCAACTTCCTCAGTGCCGGCAACATCCGCGACATCCTGACCGGCATGAGCGTGCTCGGCCTCGTCGCGATCGGGCAGACGCTCGTGGTGCTCGGCGCCTCTCTCGACCTCTCTGTCACCTACGTGATCAGCCTGTCGAGTCTGCTGGCGGCCACGATGATGAACGACAACGCGGCGAACATCCCGGTGGCCGTGATCGTCACGCTGCTCGTGTGCGCCGGCGTGGGTCTCGTGAACGGACTCATCGTCACGGTGCTCAAGGTCAACGGCTTCATCGCCACACTCGGCGTCGGACTCATCCTGCAGGGCATCCTCAACACGAACTTCGAGGGATCCGCGGGGAAGGTGCCCTGGGCGTTCCAGCTCATCGGCGCCACCGGCGTCGGCCCCATCCCGGTCTCCACGCTCATCATGATCGTGCTGGCCGTCGTGATCTGGGTGCTCCTCAACCGCACCCGCACCGGCGCCCACCTCTACGCCGTCGGCGGCGACCCCGAGATCGCCCGGCTCTCCGGCGTGCGTACCCGGATGCCGCTCATCTGGGCGCACGTGCTCTGCTCGGTGTTCGCGGGTCTCGCGGGTCTGCTGCTCGCCAGCCGCCTCGGCGTCGGCAGCCCGACCGTCGGGCAGCAGGGCGGCTATGCGCTGCTGTCGATCGCGGCGGTCGTGCTCGGCGGAACGCTGCTGCTCGGTGGCCGCGGCTCCGTCTGGGGCACGATCGGCGGCGTGGCGATCCTCGCGGTCGTCGACAACGTCATGAGCGTCATGCAGGTCAACCCGTTCCTCAAGGACGTCGTCCGCGGCGTCGTCATCGTCGCCGCGGTGGCCGTGTACAGCCGCCGGTCGATCATCCGCCGTCGCCCGCGCTTCGGCGCCGGAGGCACCCGCACCGGTGGGGACGATGCCGCGAAGGCAGCGGCACCCGAGATGGCCGCCGCCGCGTCGCAGCTCGCCGACGTCACCACTGTCACCGCATCCGATATCGGCACCGCCACGGAAGGAGGACGCTCATGAACGCGCTGCGCACTCTCGTGAGCCCCCGTGGGGCCGTGTTCCTGCTGCTCGTGCTGCTGTTGGTGGCCGTCACGATCCTCAACCCGAGCTTCGCCGAGCCCGGTCAGTTCATGCGCTTCATCCAGCGGGTGGCGCCGATCGCGATCGTCGCGATCGGGCAGTACTTCGTGATCATCGCGGGGGAGTTCGACCTCTCGCAGGGCTCGCTCATCACGGCGCAGGTGATCATCGCCGGCAACCTGGTCGGTCAGGACGACGCCCGCACGGTGCCGGTCCTGCTGCTCATGATCGTCTTCGCGGTGGCCGTCGGCCTCGTGAACGGGGTGATCACGACACTGCTGAAAGTGCCGTCGTTCATCGTCACGCTCGGCATGATGCTCGCCCTGCTGGGCGGAGTGATGTGGTGGACCGGGGGAGCGGCCACCGGGAACCCGGCCGACAGCTTCCGCGAGATCGGTCGCGGCGGCATCCGCGACGTGCCGTTCCTCGAGTTCATCCCCTGGGCGGTGCTGCTGCTGATCGTGTGGCTGGGACTCGGCATCTGGATCACCAAGCGCCCGCTGGGCAAGACGCTGATCGCGGTCGGCGACAACGCCGGTGCGGTCGACTACGCCGGGGCCCGCCGCGCCTGGGTGACGACGCGCGCGTTCGTCATCTCGTCGCTCTCCGCCTCGCTGTCGGCCGTGCTCCTCGTCGGATACGCCGGCGTGCACCCCTCGGTCGGCCGCGGATACGAGTTCACGGCGATCACCGCCGTGGTGCTCGGAGGCGTCGTGCTGGGCGGTGGCCGAGGGTGGATCGTCGGCGCGGTCGCCGGTGCCTTCGCCCTCGAAGCCCTGTTCATGCTGCTGAACATCGCGGGCATCCCCTCGACACTGCGCGATGCCGTGCAGGGCGTCATCATCATCGCCGCGGTCGCCTACTCCGCCGTCGCCTTCCGGGCGCGGCGCAAGCGCGGCCCGCTGCCCTCGGACATCCCTCCCGAAGAACCCAGAATCCCTGAAACCACCAGTTCCACCAGCACCATCAACACAGAAACCAGAGGAGATTAGCAATGCGACGATCGATGAAGATCGCCACCGCAGGGGTGGCTCTCTTCGGCCTCATCGCGCTCGCCGGGTGTACGACCGACCCGTCCGTGGCGCCGGCGGAGTCGGAGAACCCCGAGGAGACGGCAGAGACGACAGAGTGGTTCGACCAGGAGCTCTTCGACAAGCAGGACGAGGAGCGCGGTGTCACCCCTCAGGGGCCGGAAGACGAGCCCTACCTGCAGCACATCAACGCCGAGATGGTCGACACGGCGGAGTTCGCGAGCGAAGGGGCCAAGAAGGCCTGCTTCGCCAACGCGTCGATCTCCAACCCGTGGCGCCAGACCGGCTGGATCACGATGAACGAGCAGCTGAAGTCGCTGCAGGATGCGGGCGCCATCAGCGAGATGGAGACCCGCGACGCGCAGGACTCCGATGACACGCAGATCGCGGACATCGACTACTTCATCGCCGAGGGCGAATGCGACGTCTTCCTCATCTCGCCGAACAGCACGGCGGCCATGACTCCGGCCGTCGAGCGGGCCTGCGAGACGGGCAAGCCGGTCGTCGTGTTCGACCGCGGCGTGAACACCGACTGCCCGGTCACGTTCATCCACCCGATCGGCGGCTTCGCCTGGGGCATCGACACCGCCGAGTTCCTCATCGACAACCTCGAAGAGGGCGACAAGGTCGTGGCACTGCGCATCCTCCCGGGTGTCGACGTGCTCGAGCACCGCTGGGCCGCCGCCGAGAAGCTCTTCGACGAGGCCGGCATCGAGGCCGTGGATCACTTCACGGGTGCCGACCCCGCCGAGATCAAGAGCATCATCAGCGACGAGCTCGCCAAGGGCGACGTGCACGGCATCTGGATGGATGCCGGTGACGGCGCGGTTGCGGCCATCGAGGCGTTCGAGGACGCCGGAGCGGACTACCCGGTCATGACCGGTGAGGACGAGATGAGCTTCCTGCGCAAGTGGAAGGACACGGGTCTCACGGGCCTCGCGCCGGTGTACTCCAACTTCCAGTGGCGCACTCCGCTGCTCGCGGCGCAGATGATCTTCGCCGGCGAAGAGGTTCCGAAGGAATGGGTCCTCCCGCAGAAGCCGATCACGGAGCCCGAGCTCGACGACTACCTGAAGGCCAATGAGGGCATGCCCGACGGCCACTACGCCAAGTTCGGCGGGGAGAACCTCCCCGGCTACCCGACGGTGTGGCAGCAGCGTCAGATCCCGTAACCGAAATCCGCTCCCGCCCTTCCGCTCCGCACCCGCGGGGTGGGAGGGTGGGAGCGCTTCACGATCACAAGGACAACGATGCCCCGCACGATCGCCGTCAACACCTGGGTGTGGACGTCTCCGCTGACCGACGCGACGCTCGAGCCGCTCGCCCGCAAGGCTCGGGACCTCGGTTACGACGCGTTGGAGCTGCCGCTCGAGAGCATCGGCGACTGGGATCCCGTGCGCACCCGCGACCTGCTCGATTCGCTCGGGCTCGGCGCGATCGTGGTCGGGGCGATGGGCCCCGGACGCTCGCTGGTCGCCCGTGCCGGCGATGTCGCCGCGACGCAGACGTACCTGCGGGCGTGCATCGCGGCGGCGCAGACGCTCGGGGCCGGAGTCGTGGCCGGCCCCTTCTACGCGCCGACCGGCGTGACCTGGCGGATGGATGCCGACGAGCGGGCGGCGGTCGTGGGGGAGCTGCGGGAGAACCTCGCGCCCCTCGTCGCCGAGGCCGCAGAGGCGGGCATCACCCTCGCGATCGAGCCGCTGAACCGCTACGAGACGAGCCTGCTCAACACGGTCGAGCAGAGCCTCGATGCGCTCGGCCCGCTGCTGGGTGCGGGACTCGGACTCGCACTCGACACGTATCACCTCAACATCGAGGAGAAGAAGCCCGTCGAGGCGATCCGGGCCGCCGGCGCCGCGATCGCCCACGTGCAGGTGTGCGGCAGCGACCGTGGGGCCGTCGGCGACGACCACACCGACTGGCCGGGGATCCTCGCGGCCCTCGACGACGCCGGCTATCGCGGCCCGCTGGGGCTGGAGAGCTTCACAGGAGAGAACGCCACCATCGCGGTCGCGGCTTCGGTGTGGCGACCCCTCGCCCCGAGCCAGGACGAACTCGCCGCACGCAGCATCGCTGCCCTCAGGGCTTTCGATACGAAGGAGTATCCATGAGCACGCATCCGGTCACCCTCTTCACCGGTCAATGGGCGGACCTGCCGTTCGAGGAGGTCGCCCGCCTCGCTGCGGAGTGGGGGTATGACGGGCTCGAGGTCGCCGCGTCCGGTGACCACCTCGACCTGCGACGCGCCGACGAAGACGACGCCTACGTGGCCTCGCGCCGGGAGATCCTCGACCGGCACGGCCTGAAGATCTTCGCGATCTCGAATCATCTCGCCGGTCAAGCCGTGTGCGATGCGCCGATCGACTTCCGACACCAGGCGATCCTGCGCGAGTACGTCTGGGGCGACGGTGAGGCGGAGGGCGTGCGGCAGCGGGCGGCCGAGGACATGAAGCGGGCTGCCCGCGTCGCGCGCAAGCTCGACATCGATACCGTGGTCGGCTTCACCGGCTCCTCGATCTGGCCGTATCTGGCGATGTTCCCGCCGGTTCCGGCATCCGTCATCGAGGGCGGGTTCGAGGACTTCGCGGCCCGGTGGAACCCGATCCTCGACGTGTTCGATGCGGAGGGCGTGCGGTTCGCGCACGAGGTGCATCCGGGGGAGATCGCGTACGACTACTGGTCGTCGGTGCGCGCGCTGGAGGCGATCGACCACCGGGAGGCGTTCGGTTTCAACTGGGACCCGTCGCACATGATGTGGCAGAACATCGACCCGGTCGGTTTCATCGTGGACTTCGCGGACCGGATCTACCACGTGGACTGCAAGGACACCCGGATGCGGCCGCACAACGGCCGGGCCGGGGTGCTCGGCTCGCACCTCCCGTGGGGCGACCCTCGGCGGGGATGGGACTTCGTCTCGACGGGGCACGGGGATGTTCCGTGGGAGGACTCGTTCCGCGCGCTGGATGCGATCGGCTACTCCGGCCCCATTTCGATCGAGTGGGAGGATGCCGGGATGGACCGCCTGCACGGTGCCCCCGAGGCCCTGGCGTACGTGCGCTCGCTGCTGTGGCCGAAGCCCGAAGCCTCGTTCGACGCCGCGTTCAGCAATCAGTGACCACCCCGACAGGAGCCTCATGCCGATCCAGCACACCGTCGTCTTCCGCCTGATCCATCCGGTCGGTTCCGCCGAGGAGCAGGAGTTCCTGGCGACCGGCCACGCCGTGCTCACGTCGATTCCCGGCGTCGGGGACTTCACGATCCGTCGCCAGGTCAGCGCGAAGAGCGATCTCACGCATCAGTTCTCGATGGTGTTCGTCGATCAGAGCGTTTACGACGCCTACGACGCCCATCCCGCGCACCGGGCGTTCGTCGCGGAGCGGTGGGTGCCCGAGGTCGCAGAGTTCCGGGAGTACGACTTCGTGGAGTGAGTTCGATCAGGCCGTGAGCTCGCGCAGGCGCACGAGGCGCTCGTGGCCGGTCTCTTCGAGCTCGGCGATGTCGTCGCGGGACTTGAGGAAGTCGGAGAACGAGCGGTAGCCGAGGGCCTTCTCGCTGAACGAGGGGTCCATGCGGCGCATGTGCGTCTTCACGGCGGAGCTGTGCAGCCACTCGTCGGCATCGGCCTTGTCGTGGCCGAGACGCAGGGCGCGCTCGAGCAGTTGCGTCGCTTCGCCCTGCTCGTCGAGCTTGGGCTCCTCGACCTTGGGCGCGGCCGCCTTCGACCTCGCGCGGCGCGGGGCCTTGGCCTTCGGCGCATCCGCCGCGTCGGCCGCATCCGCCACCGTCTCCGGCGCGGGCTCCGCGACGGCCTCGGCCTTCGCCGCTGCGACGACGGGAGCGGCCTTGGCCGGACGCACGACACCGGGCAGCGAGTCGTACGACTCGAACTCATCGCAGGCCGCTGCGAGCGACTTGGCCGTCGAGCCGGACACGCCGACGCCGATCACGTAACGTCCGAGACGCTTGCAGCGCTGGGCCAGCGGCACGTAGTCGCTGTCGCCGGCCACGATCACGACGTGCGTGAGGTCGGGCAGGCGGAACATGTCTTCGACGGCATCCACGGCGAGGCGGATGTCGGCGCCGTTCTTGGCGTAGGCCGCGGCGGGGAACAGCTGCACGAGGTCGACGGCACGGGCCACGAGCTGCGAGCGGTACACGGCGTTCACGGGGGAGGACCAGTCGGCGTAGGCGCGCGTCAGCACCAGGGTGCCGAAGGACGCGGCGTAGTCGATGATGGCACCGACCTCGATCATGGCGCGGCTGAGGCGCTCGACGACGTCGGGGTCGTTGGGGTTCTCGGTGATCCGCTGCCTGTCTTTGCCGTAGGCGTTGCGCCCGTGCACCCGGTCGTACCAGGAGATGACGATGTTGTCGAAGTCGAGGTAGACGGCGACGCGGGCATCGGTGGTCTCGGCCATGATCAGGCCTCCTCACGGGGGTAGCGGACGCCGATCTGCGCCCTGATCTCATCGAGCGTGCCCATGATGGCGACGCTCTCGGCGATCGGAAGGATGTCGCCCTCGAGGATGCCGTCGCGCACCAGACGCTCGGCGGCGAGGGCCTGGAACTGCATGCCGCGGCCATCGACCGCGGACACGTACTCCTCCTGTACCGTGCCGTCCGGGAGGGTGACCCGGAACGTGGTGGGGGTGTACCAGACCCGGTCGATGTCGATCCGCGCCTTGGTGCCGATGATGCTGGCCGCGTTCGGCCCGGATGCCCGCGAGGAGGAGAGCGTGGTCGAGATCGCGCCGCCCTCGTGCGTCATGACGGTGGCGACCTCGGAGTCGGCACCGGTCTCGATCAGGCGGCCGACGGCGCGGATGTCGGTCGGAGCGCCCAGCATGTCCCAGACGAAGGAGATCGGGTAGATGCCCAGGTCGAGCAGTGCGCCGCCGCCGAGCTCCAGGGCGTTGAGCCGGTGGGTGGGGTCGGTGGGCAGCAGCTGCGTGTGATCGGCGCTGACCGCACGGATCTCGCCGAGGGTGCCATCGGCGATGAGCTCGCGGATGCGGATCATGTGCGGCAGATACCGCGTCCACATCGCCTCCATCACGAGGAGCCCCTTCTCGGCGGCGAGCGCCTGCAGGTCTTCGGCCTCGGCGCGGTTCAGCGTGAACGCCTTCTCGGCGAGCACGTGCTTGCCGTGCTCGAGCGCGAGCCGGGCGTTCTCGTGATGCATCGGATGCGGAGTGGAGACGTAGATGATGTCGACGTCGGGGTCCGACACCAGCGCCTCATAGGAGGGGTGCGCATGGGCGATGTCGAAGCGCGCGGCGAATGCATCCGCCGACTCCTGGGAACGTGAACCCACCGCCACGAGGTCGAGCCCCGCCGTGCGCAGATCGGATGCGAACGCGCCGGCGATGCCGCCGGTAGCGAGGATTCCCCAACGAAGACCAGTCATGGTCTCAGCGTACGGGGTGGGGTGCACATGTCGGACTGTTACACCCCGAGACGTCCGGCGACGGCCGCCTGGTCGCGGGTGCGCGCCCGCTCCTACCGTGACGAGCATGACCGAACCCCTCATCATCGGCGCCATGGTGCGCACCCTGGGGGCCTACCCCTCGGGTTGGCGGCAGCCCGGCGCGCACCGCGATCCGGCCGCGGACGCCGCCATCCTCCGGCACATCGCACGCGAGGGGGAGGAGGCCGGGCTCGACTACCTCTTCTTCGGCGACTGGCTCGCGACGGGCCCCGACCTGGAGTTCCGCGACCCGTATCTGCTGGCGCGCATCGACCCGGTGAGCGCGGTGCTGTTCCTCGCCGGGGTCACCTCGCGCATCGGCCTGATCGCCACGGTCAACACCACCTACGCCGACCCGTACACGACGGCGCGCTCGCTGGCCTCGCTCGACGTGCTCACCGGCGGACGTGCGGGCGTGAACCTCGTCACGGGCGCCGAGCCGCGTGCAGCGGGCAACCACGGCCGCGACGCGCACGCCGACAACGACACGCGCTACGACCGCGCCGAGGAGTTCGTCGAGGCGCTCCGACGCCTGTGGGGCTCGTGGGACGAAGACGCCTGGATCGCGGATGCCGCGCGCGGCGTGCTCATCGACCCCGAGGGGCTCCGCGCCGCCGACCTGCAGGGCTCGCAGGTGCGGGTCACCGGTCCGCTCAACGTCGCCCGGCCGCCGCAGGGGCAGATCCCGATCGTGCACGCCGGCACGTCGCCGC
>NZ_JARE01000020.1:0-71055 GCF_000708325.1 Microbacterium sp. Cr-K20
GCCCGCACCGTCGGGTCAGCCGGAGGAGTGACGGTGGCGCGGGACGGGCGTCTCGGCGTCGGCATCATCGGCGCGGGACGTGTCGGTCCGGTGATCGGTGCGGCGCTCGGCGGAGCGGGGCACGCGGTGATCGGGATCACGAGCGGCTCCGATGACGAGCGCGCCTCTGCCGTGCTGCCGGATGTGCCCGTGCTCGACGCGCTGGAGGTCGTGCGTCGAGCCGAGCTCGTGGTCATCGCGGTTCCCTCCGAGCAGCTGCCGTCACTGGTCGCCGGCATCGCCGAGGTCGGGGGCTGGCAGATCGGGCAGCTCGTGCTGCACACGGATCCCGCGTACGGCATCGACGTGCTGCGGCCGGCCGCCGAGCGCGGCGCGATCCCGCTCGCCGTGCACCCCGCCATCACGTTCACCGGGACCTCGATCGACCTGCGCCAGCTGCAGGCGGGGTTCGCCGCGGTGACGGCTCCTGCCGCGGTGCTGCCGATCGCCCAGGCGCTCGCCGTGGAGATCGGCTGCGAGCCGGTCGTGATCGCCGAAGCGGATCGCCCGGCCTATGCGGACGCGATCGCGACGGCCACCGAGTTCTCGCGGTCGATCATCGGCCAGTCGACGGCCCGGTTGCGCGAGCTCGGCGTGGAGAACCCGGGCGGCTACCTGTCGGCGTTGGTGCAGTCGACGGTCGAGCGTGCGCTGCGCGAAGCATCCGACGCCCCGCCACTGATCTGACCGTGCCGGCGGCTCATCGTCCGCCCGAGAACCCTCCGCCTCCGCCACCACCGGAGAACCCGCCGCCGAACGATCCGCCGGCACTCGACGAGGCGCCGGTTGATGGTGCGGAGTACGTCGCCGCAGATTGCGACGACGCCATGAACGACGCCAGCTGCATGCGAAGGGCGAACGAGGTCGGGTCGCCGATCCAGGACGCTCCTCGCTGCTCGTGCGCGTAGGCACGTTCGAGCACGTCGCCCCACTCGTCCTCCATGCCGAAGAGGATCGCGTAGGGGAGGAGCCGTTCGTACACGTGGATGACATCGGCCGTGCCGTCTTGACGGCGCTCGGCGCCGCTGTAGGACTGCAACATCTGCAGACGGTCGGCGTCTGCGACCCGGATGAACTCCTTCACCCCTTGCAGGTACTCGGAGGTGCGCGCTCCTTCTGCCGTGAGGACCGTGTGCTTCGAGAACGCGTACACGCTCGACAGGAACACGAGGAACGCGACGAACGACATGACGACGAGGGCGGGGATCGCCGAGAGGCGGCCGCTGGTGGCTGCCCAGATTCCCAGGCCCAGTCCGATCAGCGCGACACCGATCGCGCACCACTGCACGATCACGGCGCCACGACTTCGCACCCTCTCGGTGAAGCCACGGGATGCCGCTGCGGTCGTCCCACTCTGCTGCAGCGCGGTCATGCGGGCGGCGAATGCCTCATCGGCGGCGGGCAGATCGACCACCCCGTCGGCGTCGGCGTCGAGGAACAGCGCGTGCAGTGCCTCCGCATCCAGCTCGTCCGGTGCCGCCACCCCCGGGAGGCGGCGCAAGCGTGGCTCTTCGGCCTCCACGCCTTCTTCGATGCGCAGGCTTCCGCGCACGGCGAGGTGCACGATCTCGGCGGGGATCACGTCCTTCGCGCCGGTGATGACCGTCGCCGCGATGAGCGGGGGCAGGGAGTCCGGCACGTCGTACTGCGCCACGACGATGCCGGTGGCCACTCGGCGTCGGCGGCGGAACGCCCAGACGGCGAACCAGCTGCCGACCGTCAGGCCTGCAGCTCCCGCGGCCGCGACGAACGGAGCGACGTCGCCGACCGGGTCGGGTGTGCGCGCGAGGGGCTGTGTCACTGTGCCCGGCTCGAAACCGATGGCCACGGTGACCCCGTCGCCGGCTGGTCGCTCTCCGGATTCGACATGGAACGTCGCTGCATCACGGTCGGTGGTCGGCCCCTGCAGATCGCACTCGTCGGTCGATCCCGGTGGCCCCGTGTAGCAGCGCGTGGATCCCGTGAGCGCGGCCGCCAGCTCGGGATCGAGCACGATGTCGGTGCGGAACCGCTCGATGGGCTGCGTGCTGTCGAGCGGCAGGAGGTTCCAGTAGAACTCGTCCACTGCCGGCGTCGAAGACCCTGCGGCCGGCTTCGTCGCAAGAACCGTGTCGCGCATCTCGTACTCGATCACGTATGTGGTGAGGCCGTGCACGTAGGTGTCGTCGTCGCCGGTGAGCACGTACAGCAGCCCGTCCTCCTCGTCGGTCTCGTACGGCAACTCCTGACCGTCGTCATCGGTCACGGAAAGCACCCGCGTCTCGGTGCTCGCCCCCTCGTACGAGGTCGCGAGCCCGCGGACGATGCCGAGATTCTGGTCCGTCTCGGGGAAGCGGGCGACCAAGGTCTCGGTCACGTGCATCCGCGCGCGGCCCTCCTCGTCGAGCCCCACCTCGTACACGGCATCCCACGATGCATACGAGAAGTCGCCCACGTCGCCTGGCTCCGCGGCGCGTACCTGCGGTGCGAGTCCAGGTCCGTCGGCGGCAGCGGCTGCGGCGGGAGCGGCGGGAGCGGCGATCGCAGCGACCGCGAGCGAGAGGACGGCGAACGCGCGGAGGATCCGTGGAAGGGCCATTCTTCGAGGCTACCCAGCATGCGCCCTGAGCCGGCACGCCGCCTCGGTAAACTGGGAGGGACTTCCAAGGAGCCCCCACATGACTGACGCGTCTGCCGCGCCCGAATCGGCCTCGACCGACCCTTCTCTCGAAGAGGACGTTCATGAGCAGAAGGCCGTGCGCCTCGCCAAGCGTGAGCGCCTGATCGAGAAGCGCACGGATGCCGGTGGGGGAGCGTTCCCGGTCGGCGTGCCGGTCACGCACACGATTCCCGCGCTGCGCGCCGAGTACGGCGAGCTCGAGGCGGGCGCCGAGACGGGTGTCGTCGTCGGTGTCGCAGGTCGCGTCGTGTTCAGCCGCAACACGGGCAAGCTCTGCTTCGCCACCCTGCAGGCCGGTGACGGCTCGCGCATCCAGGCGATGATCTCGCTCGCGAACGTCGGCGAGGAGTCGCTCGCGGACTGGAAGGAATACGTCGACCTGGGTGACCACGTCTTCGTGCATGGCGAAGTCATCTCCAGCCGCCGTGGAGAGCTGTCGGTCATGGCCGATGGCTGGGCGATCGCTTCCAAGGCGATCCTCCCGCTCCCCAATGCGTACTCCGAGCTCAGCGAGGAAGGGCGTGTGCGCAGCCGCTACCTCGACCTCATCGTCCGCGAGCAGGCACGGACGACCGTGCGTGCCCGTGCCGCGGTGAATGCGAGCCTGCGCGCGACGTTCACGAGCCACGACTACCTCGAGGTCGAGACCCCCATGCTGCAGGTGCAGCACGGCGGCGCCTCCGCACGTCCCTTCATCACGCACTCGAACGCGTTCGACACCGAGCTGTACCTGCGCATCGCGCCCGAGCTCTACCTGAAGCGTGCGGTCGTCGGCGGTATCGAGCGTGTGTACGAGATCAACCGGAACTTCCGCAACGAGGGAGCCGACTCCACGCACAGCCCCGAGTTCGCGATGCTCGAGGCCTACCAGGCGTACGGCGACTACAGCCAGATGGCCGCGCTCACGCAGGAGCTCGTGCAGAAGGCGGCGATCGCGGTTGCCGGTTCGACGACCGTGACCTGGGCCGACGGCACCGAGTACGACCTCGGCGGGGACTGGGACCGCATCTCGATGTACGAGTCGCTCTCGGCGGCATCCGGTCGCACGGTCACACCGCAGGACTCGGTCGAGGACCTCATCGCCTTCGCCGAGGCGAACGACGTCGATCTTCCTCCGCAGGCCACCCACGGCAAGCTCGTCGAAGAGCTGTGGGAGCACTTCGTGAAGGGCGACCTGGTCCGCCCGACCTTCGTGATGGACTTCCCGGTCGACACGTCGCCTCTCGTGCGCGAGCACCGCTCGATCGCCGGCGTCGTGGAGAAATGGGACCTGTACATCCGGGGGTTCGAGCTGGCGACCGGATACTCCGAGCTCGTCGACCCGGTGATCCAGCGCGAACGGTTCGAGGCGCAGGCCAAGCTCGCCGCGCGCGGCGACGTGGAGGCGATGCCGGTCGACGAAGAGTTCCTGCGGGCACTCGAGCACGGCATGCCGCCGTCCGGCGGTATGGGCATGGGGATCGATCGTCTGCTGATGGCGATTACCGGCCTCGGCATCCGCGAGACGATTCTCTTCCCGCTCGTCAAGTAGTCCCCGAAGCTGGCGGTCATGCCGCCGAGCGTCGACGGAACGCCCATTCCGGAAGCATCGCGCCGGCGATCATGGTCTCCAGCAGGGCGGCCAGCGAGTATCGCGGGTCGATCTCGCGGACCAGTTCCAGATAGCGGGCGGCGTGGGTGGCTCGCCCCAGCGCCCACGACAGCCAGGCCGCCGCGGTGAGAGGTGCAGGTCGGGCCTCTCGGGGTGCCCGCGCTGCTGCCTCGCGAACGACGGACAGCGCGAGGCGGAGCCGATCGAGGTCCGGGGCGGGCCCCTGCCCCAGGAACAACCGTCCGAGCTCGTCGGGGACCATCTCGCCGGACTTCGCGAACGCGGTCTGCGCGTCGAGCGCGCGGACGCCTCCCGCGAGGTCGCTCGCCCACTGCGCGATCGCGACATCTCGGAGCAGCGGACGTTCCAGGCACCACAGCAGCGTCGCGGTCGCGTACGACGGAAGAGCATCGGGGGCCGCGAGCACCGATTCGAAGAACGCCGGCACGTCTTCGAGCAGCACGAGCGCGGCGATCAGCTGCGGATTCTCCCGTCCGGTCAGCCGGCCCTTTCCGTTGCCCTCTCCATCGAGCAGTGCCGCGAGTTCGAGTGCCGCTCTCCCCACTCGTTCTTTCTCGGCAAGATCCACCTCGGGCAGTCGAGCCCCCGCAGCCTGGTCCTCCGAGACGCCAGGCGCGGTCGGTCCCTCGGTGGGACTGCAGATCTCTGCCAGCGAGTGGAGGTCGGGGTCGCTCTCCACATAGCTCGACCACCCGGAGGGGGTCACGCAGAGCGCATCGACGACGCGGAGTCCCGCGTCCTCCGCGCAGCCGAGAAGTTCGTCGACGGCCACGGCATGGGGGAGGACGAGGCCGTCGCGGGTGGCGTGCGAAGGCTCGTCCGTGTACACGACCACGGCGACGGCATCGGTCCCTTGGACGCGGGCGACGAGGCCGACCGCGGCGTCGGCGTACAACGCGAGGTCGGTCCCGTCAGAGGGCAGATCGAGTCGCATGGCCCCGTCGGTGCGTGTGCCGCGGAAGGGCAGCAGCACGATGCTTCGACGAGGGGTGAAGCCCGCGAGAGCGGGGACGATGCCGAGGAAGGCGGCGGAATCGGTGGCGCGCAGCAGTGTTGTCATGCCGAGAGTGTTTCGGAGCAGCGATCTCACGGGGGCGGAAAAGCCGAGTTGTGGACGCGGAACCTGAATGCGCGGCGGTGTGCACGAGGAGTGGCTCGCGTACCATGGGGTGATGGACAACTTCTGGCTCGCCGCGGCATGGTCGCTTCTGCCGACCATCGGAGTGAGCATCGTGTTCGTCTTCGTGCTCCGCGGCATCCTCCGCTTCGACCGCACGGAGCGCAAGGTCCACGCGCAGATCGAGGCGGAGGAGCGCGCGGCACGGGGCCTTCCGCCGCGCGTCTGAGTCCCACCCATCCGCTACTGTGAAGCCAGCGTGCCGACCTCGGCGCGCACCCGAGGTGATCGTCACCGCGGTGGGGAAGGTGCACGATGACCGCGGAGACCTGGGGCTGGTGGATCGCCGCCTTCCTGCTGGTGCTCGACATCGCGATCCGTGTCACGGCGATCATCGTCATCCCGCGCAATCGGCGTCCGACCGCCGCGATGGCCTGGCTCCTCGCGGTGTTCTTCATCCCGTTCGTCGGAGTGTTCCTCTTCCTGCTGATCGGAAACCCGCGCCTACCGCGCGCACGTCGGCGCAAGCAGGACCAGATCAACGAGTACATCGCCGAGACGAGCGAGCACCTGCACTTCGGAACGCTGCGCCCGAACGCTCCCGCGTGGTTCGGTCCGATCGTCCAGATGAATCAGAAGCTCGGAGCGCTGCCGCTCTCCGGTGACAACGGCGCGCACCTGATCTCCGATTACCAGGAGTCGCTCGACGAGATGGCCGAGGCCATCCGCACCGCACAGGAATACGTGCATGTCGAGTTCTACATCCTCCAGTCGGACACGGCGACGGACAACTTCTTCCGCGCACTCGAAGAGGTGTGCGCCCGTGGCGTCGAGGTGCGGGTGCTTCTCGATCACTGGGCCAACCAGGGCAAGCCCCGGTATCGGCAGACGATCGCCCGACTCAACGCGATGGGGGCGGACTGGCACCTGATGCTGCCGGTGCAGCCGCTCAAGGGCAAGATGCAGCGCCCTGATCTGCGCAATCACCGCAAGCTCCTCGTCGTCGACGGCAACATCGCGTTCCTCGGATCGCAGAACATCACGGATTCGACATACAACCTGCCGAAGAACATCAAGCGCGGGCTGCACTGGGTCGATCTCATGGTCCGCCTCGACGGCCCGGTCGTGCTGAGCGTGAACGCGATCTTCGTCGCCGACTGGTACAGCGAGACCGACACGGTGCTCGAGGGCATCGACATCGCCCACGCGAACATCGGCTCCGGCGACCTCGACTGCCAGGTCGTGCCGTCGGGCCCCGGGTTCGAGGTCGAGAACAACCTGCGCCTCTTCCTCGGGCTGCTGTATGCCGCGAAGAAGAAGATCATGATCGTCAGCCCCTACTTCGTCCCCGACGAGGCGCTGCTGCTCGCCGTGACCGCGGCCGTCGATCGTGGCGTCAACGTCGAGCTCTTCGTCTCGGAAGAGGGCGATCAGGCGATGGTCTACCACGCCCAGCGGAGTTACTACGAGGTGCTGCTCAAGGCCGGTGTCCGCATCTGGATGTACCGCAAGCCGTACATCCTGCACACCAAGACGCTCACCATCGACGACGAGGTCGCCGTCATCGGCTCCAGCAACATGGACATGCGCTCGTTCGGTCTGAACCTCGAGGTCTCGATGCTGGTGCGCGGCGAGGAGTTCGTCACGGAGATGCGCGAGGTCGAGGACAAGTACCGCTCCCTCAGCCGTGAGCTGACACTCGAGGAGTGGATGCAGCAGCCGCTGCGCTCGACCGTGCTCGACAACCTCGCCCGCCTGACCTCCGCCCTGCAGTAGTCGTCGCAGGCCATCCGGGCTTTCCGGGGGATCTGCCCGCGGGCTACCCTGTGAGCATGACCTCTGCGCTTCGTCCCCTCGCTTCTGTCGTCGGCCTCGTCGCCGCAGCACTTCTCGTCGCGGGATGCACCGCCGGCCCCGGTTCCGACGCCCCGTCGAGTTCGCCGGCTCCGGACACGGGAGACGTGGATGACCAGAACGACTTCGAGGGCGCCCTGCTCGACGATGGACGCATGTTCGCCGTGATCACGGTGGGCTCGTCGACATGCGTGCCGCAGGTCGATCAGGTCACGGCCGAGGGGCAGACCGTCACCGTGACGCTCGTCGACCCCGAGGGCGAATCGCCGAAGCCGTGCACGAAGGATCTCGCTCCGCGGGCGAGCCTCGGCGCGCTGCCGGAGGGCGTCGACCCGAAGTCGGACATCACCCTGAACGTGACCTACGGCGACCTCACCGACGACGTCGACATCGACGGTGACCCGGCCGCCACCGGCACACCGGGAAGCACGACCGAGTTCCAGCCGTCCGCCGCTTGGCTCGACGACGACGGCCTCGTGCTGCTCACCTGGGGATCTTCGAGCTGCCTGCCGCAGATCGAGTCTCTCGAGGGCGCGGGAAACACCGGAACCGCGTACTTCGTGACCGACGAGAACCAGGTCTGCACCATGGACATGGCACCCCGAGCGACCTTGCTCGCGTTCGGGGAGGACACGGTTGACGACGACGGCACCTTCACGCTGACGCTGGTCGGCGGGGGACTCGACGGCACGGTCGAGGTCCGCTGACTCCTACGGGTAACCGTGGAGATCTTCTGGGCCACGCTCGTCTTCTTGGCCGGGATCAGCGTGATCATCGTGAACAAGCGACGCAAGCGCTGACGGGCGCCGCTCCGCCTCAGAGCATGTGAACCGGGTGGCCGGGCGGCAGCGCGAGCAGCAGCGCACCGGGGTCGGCCCAGCACGTGATGCGCACGGCGGCGCCGAACTCGTCGCCGTCGAGCTCGATCGGAATCGGAGTCGGAGCGGCGGCTTCGGCCGCGGCCCCGTGGAAGAAGTGCACCGACGCGTTCTTGCCGCGACGTTCGAGCACACGGCGCCCCGCGCGGAAGCGCCGCAGTACGGAGTTGTCCCACCAGATCTTGCGCCACACCGCGAACCAGCCGAGCATTCCGGTGGGCTGGATGACGGCGATGTCGAGGGCGGCATCCGTGATCGACGCGTCCGGGATGAGGGCGATACCGGCCGGAAGCGTGCCGCAGTTGGCGAAGAGCAGACTGTACGCACGGTGCGAATGCAGCCGCCCCTCATCGACCTGGTACACGGCGCGGAAGGGCTTCGCGCGGGGGAGGGAGCGGGCTGCTCCGTCGACGTAGGCGATCCACCCCACGGACTTCTTCAGATCCGAGCGGGTGTTGGCGATCATGTCGGCGTCCAGCCCCATGCCGGCCAGCACCACGAACGCGTGCTCCTCCTCCTCGCCGTTCTCACGGGTCAGTCGCGCCCGGCCGATGTCGATCGGATGGCGGAAGTCGCCGAGCGCCGCACGGATCATCTCCGCCGGATCGGCGAGCGGCAGGCCGAGATTGCGCGCGAGCAGGTTGCCCGTGCCGCTCGGCAGGATCGCCAGGGCGACTCCTGAGTTCGCGATCGCCTCCGAGACCGCGCGCACGGTGCCGTCGCCGCCGGCGACCAGCACGACATCCACGTTGCGTGCGAGCGCATGAGCCGTCGCACCCTGCCCGGCATCCTCGATGGTCGTCGGGTAGAAGGCGGGGTGATCCCATCCGGCCTCGCGGGACATATCACGCAGCGTCGCACGCAGATGCTTGCCGTCGACCTTGATCGGATTGTAGATGAGCGCCGCCTGTCGTTGAACGGGGGCGCTGGTGGTCATGGCGCTACTCTAAACCGGGACGCGCCCGGGTCGGTCACAAACGGACCGCGCCATTCCGGTCGCGAGGACGAGGAGCATCCGGATGCACGATGGTTCCGACGACGCGACCCGCGCGGTGCTCTCCGGACTGATCACGGCGGAACCCGACCGACTCCGTCGCCGCAGCATTTCGTTGGGGGTACCCGCTGCGGATGCCGAAGACGCTGCGCAGACATCCCTGCTGCGCGCCTGGCGCTCGGTCGCGCATCTCGAGACACCGGAACCCGGCCGCGTATGTTCCTGGCTCGACGCCATCGCGCGGAACGTCGCCATCGACCTGGCCCGGCAGCGTGCGCGCCGGCCGGAGGCCGTTCTCGACGACGACACCGCCGGCGAGCAGACGGGCGTGGATGCCGCGGTGGAGATCCGCGTGTTCCTCGACGGCGCGCTCGAGGCTCTGCATTCGCTGCCGGAGGCCATCCGTGAGCCCCTGCTGCTGGCCGTCGTCGACGGTCTCTCCGCGGACGAGGTGGCAGCACGCCTCGGGATCGAGCCCGCAGCCGCGCGGCAACGGATCTCGCGGGCACGCAAGGCGCTGCGGGCCTGCCGCACGACAGGCATGGGTGACGGCTGAGGGAGGCCCGATCGTCGGACCTGCCCCGAGAGGTTCAGGCCGTGCCGAAGGGGTTGTCGACGGCGTACCGCCAGCCGTGCACCTCGTCGTGCACCGCGACATCGGCCGTGGTGCCCGCGAGGGCGATCTCGGAACCGTCGGGACCCGTGCCGGTGATGGTCCAGTCCGCGATCGCGAGTCCGGTACCGGCACTCTCGAAGACGTGACGGACACGCATCGAGATGGGCAGGTTCAGCCCGAGGAACTGCTCGAGCGCGCCGCGCACGGCGGCCGTGCCCGTGACGGCCGTTCCCGGCGCAGGGACGAAGACGACGTCCGACGTGTTCAAGGCCATCAGGCCGTCGAGGTCGCGGGCGTTGAACCGGTCGGCGAACGCCAGGTTCAGCTGGTCGAGGGAGGTCACGGGGATGGTCATGGGGTTCCTTTCCTGGGTCGACCGAATGCCGACCTCTGCAGAGGAAGACGACGCAGCGGCGAGGGTGTGACATCCGGATTCGCCGTCGGTACGGCACCGTAGACTTGGGAGATGATCGACCTCGCACTCCTCCGCGAAAACCCGGAGATCGTCCGCCGTTCACAGGCTGCCCGTGGAAACGACCAGAGCACCGTCGACGTCGCACTCGAGGCCGATCGATCGCGCCGGGCCGCACTCTCCGCCTTCGAGGAACTGCGCGCCGAGCAGAACGCGTTCGGCAAGCAGGTCGCGAAGGCCCCCAAAGAGGAGAAGGCCGCGCTCGTCGCGCAGGCCAAGGACCTCGCCGACCGTGTGAAGCAGGCGCAGCATGCGGCGAACGAGGCTGCGGATGCCGCCGCCGCCGCACTCGCCCGGATCGAGAACGTCGTCATCGACGGCGTCCCCGCCGGCGGCGAGGCCGACTTCGTCGAACTGCGTCGGGTGGGCGAGGTGCCCGCATTCGACTTCGAGCCGCGCGACCACCTCGAGCTCGGTGAGCTCCTCGGCGCGATCGACATGGAGCGCGGAGCGAAGGTCTCCGGCGCGCGCTTCTACTTCCTGCGCGGCATCGGGGCTCGCCTCGAGATCGCCCTCATGAACCTCGCTCTCGACAAGGCTCTGCAGAACGGGTTCGTGCCGCTGATCACGCCCACCCTCGTGCGCCCCGAGATCATGCAGGGCACCGGGTTCCTCGGCGAGCACGCCGACGAGGTCTACCACCTCGACAAGGACGACGACCTGTACCTCGTCGGCACCAGCGAGGTCGCGCTCGCCGGGTACCACAAGGATGAGATCGTCGACCTCGCCGACGGCGCCCTCCGCTATGCGGGCTGGTCGACCTGCTACCGCCGCGAAGCGGGTTCGCACGGCAAGGACACCCGCGGCATCATCCGGGTGCATCAGTTCAACAAGCTCGAGATGTTCGTCTACACGACCGCAGAGGAGTCCGAGGCGGAGCACCTGCGCCTCGTCGCGCTGCAGGAGGAGATGCTCACCTCCCTCGGACTCTCCTACCGTGTGATCGATGTCGCCGCGGGCGATCTCGGCTCGAGCGCAGCACGCAAGTACGACATCGAGGCGTGGGTGCCGACGCAGGGAGCGTTCCGCGAGCTCACGTCGACGTCGAACTGCACGACCTTCCAGGCACGCCGACTCGACGTCCGGCACCGTCCGGTCGTCGATGCGACGGATACTGCCGCTCCAGGTGCGGCGAAGACGCAGCACGTGGCCACCCTCAACGGCACGCTCGCCACCACGCGCTGGATCGTCGCCCTGCTCGAGACGCATCAGCAGGCCGACGGATCGGTGCGTGTGCCCGAGGTGCTGCGCCCCTACCTCGGCGGGCTCGAAGTGATCCTGCCGCTCGGTGACGGGCGGGCTGCTCGATGACGGGGCACTGGCTGGTCGGACTCGACGTCGACGGCACCATCCTGCTGCAGGACGAGACCATGAGCCCCGGTGTGCCCGAGGCGGTCGCGCGCGTGCGCGATGCCGGACACGTGGTGACCATCGCGACCGGACGCAGCTGGATGGCCACGCGCCGCTATGTCGAGGAGCTCGGTCTCACCGCCGACTACGTCGTGTGCTCCAACGGTGCCGTGACGATGCGCCGCGACGGTGACGACTGGGAGCGTTGGAATGTCGAGACCTTCGACCCGACTCCCGTGCTCGGACTGCTGCGCGACCGTCTTCCGGACGCTCGGTACATGGTCGAACTCGCCTCGGGGCAGAGGTTGTTCACCGAGCAGCTCGACGACTGGACGCTCGACGGCGGCCGACAGGTCGACTTCGACGAACTCGGCGCGCTGCCGGTCTCCCGCATCGTGGTCGTCTCTCCCGGGCATGACGAAGACGATTTCCATCGCCTGGTGGCGGATGCCGGCCTCAACGAGGTCTCCTACGCGATCGGGTGGACCGCGTGGTTGGACATCGCCCCGCAGGGCGTGGACAAGGGCACCGCGCTGGAGCAGGTGCGCACCGAGCTCGGTCTCGACGGCGGACGCATCCTGGTGGCCGGCGACGGGCGCAACGACATCGGCATGTTCGGCTGGGCACGCTCCCTCGAGGGACGGGCCGTGGCGATGGGGCAGGCTCCGGACGAGGTGAAGGAAGCCGCGAGCGAGGTCACCGCCGACGTCGAGGACGGCGGGCTGGCGCAGGCGCTCGACACGCTTCCAGCGCCCGCCCAGGTCAGCGCGGGAGAATAGAACTCGGCTAGACTCACGCCTTGTCGACAGATGCGTCTGTCGAGGAGGGTTGTCCGAGCGGCCGATGGAGCTGGTCTTGAAAACCAGTGGGCAGAGATGTCTCGTGGGTTCGAATCCCACACCCTCCGCATAGTGAGCACGGTGACCCCGCACCGGCGCTGAATCCGAAAGGGTCCGAGTGAGCGACAACACCCGACGCCGCCGTACCATCGCGCGACACGGTCAACTCGAGACCCCGAGCCCGCTCGGCCAGCTGCTGAGGTTCATCGCGATCGGCCTGGCCGTGGTGCTCGTCAGCGGTCTCGGCGTCGGCTTCTACATTGCGTACGACTTCTCGAGCACCGTCGCGGCGAACGCCGTCGACCTGGACGGCCAGGAAGTCATCCCGCCGGACATCGGCGAGTACGAGAGCGGCTTCAATCTCGTCCTCACCGGTGTCGACACCTGTGAAGAGAAGTACAAAGATCTTTTCGGTGACCGGTGCACCGGGGGAGACGCCGAGGGCACACTCAACGACGTGAACCTTCTGGTGCACGTGTCGCAGGAGCCCCGCCGGATCACCGTCGTCAGCTTCCCGCGCGATCTGATGCTCCCCATCCCGGAGTGCACGGACGAAGACGGCAACGTGCACTCGGCGATGAGCAAGCAGCCTCTCAACACGGCCTACACGGACGGCGGCCTGAACTGTGTCGTCCAGACGATCTCCCAACTCACCGACCAAGAGGTCCAGTTCGCGGCATCCGTGACCTTCGGCGGCGTGATCGAGATCACCAACGCCATCGGCGGCGTCGACGTGTGCCTGGCGAACCCGATCAAGGACCGCTACACCGGTCTGGACATGGCCGCGGGAACGCACACCGTGGAGGGCCTTCAGGCGCTGCAGTTCCTTCGCACCCGTCACGGTGTCGGTGATGGCAGCGACCTCGGCCGCATCGGCAACCAGCAGCAGTACATGTCGAGCCTCGCCCGCAAGATGATCAGCGGCGAGGTGCTGGGCAACGTGCCCGTCATGCTCAAGCTGGCGAACACGGCGCTGAGCAACCTCGAGGCCAGCACGTCGTTGGCGAACAACCCGATGACGCTCGTCCAGATCGCGCTCGCCGTGAAGTCGGTTCCGTTCGAGGACATCGTCTTCGTGCAGTACCCGACCGGTGCCGACTATGCCGACCCGAACAAGGTCGTGCCCAACGAGGAAGCGGCCGCGGCGCTCTGGGATGCGATCGAGGCGAACGCGCAGCTGCAGATCACCCACCAGAACAACAGCAACGACGGTGTGGTCGTGCAGGAGCCGACGGCGCCGGTCGAAGAAGCGACGCCGGATCCCTCGGCGACGCCGGACAACGTCGTGGCGCTGCCGGACTCGATCAAGGGCAATTCTGCGGCTCAGGAGACCTGCTCCAACGGCAACGTCCGCTGAGTCGCGACTGCATCAGCGCAACCCGTTTGCGCGTTCTTGCAAGAACTTGCGTACACTGACCCCATGTCGAAGCGACTCGCCGAGGTGGCGCGCAAGGTCGGAGTGAGCGAGGCCACGGTCAGCCGTGTGCTCAACGACAAGCCGGGCGTCTCGGATGCCACGCGCCAAGCGGTGCTGACCGCCCTCGACGTGCTCGGCTACGAGCGCCCGACGAAGCTGCGCGGCGAGCGCGCGCGTCTGGTCGGCCTGGTGCTGCCCGAACTGCAGAACCCGATCTTCCCCGCCTTCGCCGAGATCGTCGGCGGCGCACTCACGCAGAACGGGTACACCCCGCTGCTGTGCACCCAGAACGCCGGCGGGGTGACCGAATCGGACTACGTCGACCTGCTCCTCGCGCAGCAGGTGTCCGGGGTGATCTTCCTCGGTGGTAACTACACGCAGGCGGATGCCGCCCACCAGCACTACGAGCGGTTGCGACAGGTGAACCTGCCGACCGTGCTCGTCAACGCCCGCGTCCCCGAGCTGCAGTTCGCGACCGTCTCCACCGACGATGCGGCTGCGGCCGAGCAGGCGGTCCTGCACGTGCACCAGCTGGGGCATCGCCGCATCGGGCTGCTGCTGGGCCCCCAGGATCACGTGCCTTCCCAGCGCAAGCTCGAGTCCGCGCGCCGCCTGCTCGAGAAGCTCGGAGCGCCGCTCTCGGACGACCTCGTCGTGCGCGGCATGTACTCGCTCGAGTCGGGGCAGGCCGGGGCGGCGCGACTCTTCGCCGCCGGCGCCACGGCCATCGTGTGCGCGAGTGATCCGATGGCACTCGGGGCCGTGCGTGCCGCACGGCGCGCGGGACTGTCGGTGCCGGGAGAGGTGAGCATCGTCGGGTTCGACGACTCGGCGCTGATGAGCTGCACGGAACCGCCGCTGACCACGGTGCGGCAGCCGATCGAGTCGATGGGGCGCGCGATCATCGCGCTGCTGCTCGCGCAGATCGCCGGCACCTCCCAGCCGAGCGACGAGTTGCTGTTCGAGCCCGAGCTGGTGCTGCGCGCCTCGACGGGGCCGCTGGTCTGACCGACACCCGGAAGGTGCGGTCTTTTGTGCGCCTGCAAGGCATTGCAAAATTCCAACAATCTGTTTAGTTCTTGCGTGGAACGTTGGAGAAAGCTACATTCGACTCATCGCCACCGACGACGAGGAGTTCCGTGGACACCGACGTTCTGCGCACGGCCGCACCCGCACGCACGCTGACCATGCCCACGGGCGAGGGATGGTGGCGCACTGCGGTGATCTACCAGGTGTACGTGCGCAGCTTCGCGGACGGCAACGGTGATGGGATCGGCGACCTCGCCGGCGTGCGCTCACGGCTGCCCTACCTGAAGAGCCTCGGCGTCGACGCCCTGTGGTTCACGCCGTGGTACCGGAGCCCGCTCGCCGACGGCGGCTACGACGTGCAGGACTACCGGCTCATCGATCCGCGCTTCGGCACGCTCGAGGAGGCGGAGCAGCTGATCGCCGCAGCGCTCGAGTACGGCATCCGCACCATCGTCGACATCGTGCCGAACCACGTCTCCGACCGGCATGAGTGGTTCCAGCAGGCGCTGGCGGCGGAACCGGGGAGCCCGGAGCGCGAGCGTTTCTGGTTCCATCCCGGTCGAGGCGCGGCCGGCGCGGAGATGCCGACGAACTGGGTGTCGAGCTTTCAGGGCGAGACGTGGACGCGCACGCGGAACCCGGACGGCACCCCGGGGGAGTGGTACCTGCACCTGTTCACACCGCAGCAGCCCGATCTCAACTGGAACCACCCCGATGTGCGGCGCGAGCACGAAGACGTCCTGCGCTTCTGGTTCGACCGTGGTGTCGCCGGGGTGCGCATCGACTCGGCGGCCCTCCCGGTCAAGGACCCGGCGCTGCCGGACCTCCCCGCCGGCACGGCACCGGCCTCGGGGCATCCGCACATCGACCGCGACGAACTGCACGACATCTACCGCGACTGGCGTGCCGTCGCCGACGAATACGACGGCGAGCGCGTGCTCGTCGGAGAGGTCTGGCTCGACGACGGGGAGCGCTTCGCCCGTTACCTGCGCCCTGGCGAGATGCACACCGCCTTCAACTTCGGGTTCATGACGCAGCCGTGGAGCGCTCAGGCGATGCGTGACTCCATCACGCGCACCCTCGCCGAGCACGCGCCCGTCGGTGCCCCCGCGACCTGGGTGCTCTCGAATCACGACGTCACGCGGCCGGTCACCCGTTACGGGCAGGCCGATTCGTCGTTCGCGTTCGAGCGCAAGAGGTTCGGCACCCCGACGGACGCGGTTCGAGGCGCGCGTCGGGCCCGCGCGGCATCGCTGCTCGTCGCCGCGCTCCCCGGCAGTCTCTACATCTACCAGGGCGACGAGCTCGGTCTGCCCGAGGTGGAGCTGCCGCTCGACGCGATCGAGGACCCCATGCACTTCCGTTCCGGGGGTGTCGATCCGGGACGCGATGGATGCCGGGTTCCGCTGCCCTGGGCGGGCACGGCGACCCCCTACGGCTTCGGCGGCACCCCGTGGCTTCCGCAGCCGGACGACTGGGCGACACTCACCGTCGAAGCGCAGGATGCCGACCCCTCCTCGACTCTGAACCTGTACCGCGCGGCCATCGCCCTGCGCGCGCAGATCGCCGACTTCACCGGCAGCGACCTGGAGTGGTTGGAGCTCGGAGCAGACATCCTCGCGTTCCGCCGCGGCGACGGCACCGTCAGCATCACGAACCTGGGTGCCGTGCCGGTGCCTCTCCCCGCGCATCACGAGGTGCTTCTCGCCAGCGCCCCGCTCGACGGTGAGCTGCCCCCGGATTCCACCGCCTGGCTCGCGCTCCGAGCCGTCCCCGGGCGCTCGTCGCGAGCGACCGACTAGCCCTGCACCACCCGATCAGCACCACATGGAAGGACACAGACAATGAAGTCACCGATGAAAGCCCTCGTCGCCGGCGTCGCCGTGCTCACGACGGTCGGCGCGCTCGCCGGCTGCACGTCGAGCGGGGGCGACGACAGTGCCGACGGCAAGACCGAGCTGCGGGTCGCGACGTTCCCCCCGGGAGCGGATGCTGCCGCCTATGAGGCGTTCGCCGAACAGGAGAAGCAGTTCGAGAAGGAGCATCCCGACATCGACATCGTGGGTGTCGAGTACGAGTGGGAGGGGCCGACCTTCGCCGTGCAGCTCGCCGGCGGAAGCCTGCCCGACGTCTTCACCGTGCCGTTCACCGACTCCAAGACGCTGCTCGAGAACGGCCAGCTGATGGACGTCACCGACGCCATCGACGAGCTCGGCTACACCGACAAGTTCAACCCGATCATCCTCGACGGCGTCACGGGCGACGACGGCAAGATCTACGGCTTCCCGCGCCAGGCCTATGCGGCAGCCCTGCACTACAACCGCGACCTGTTCACGCAGGCCGGGCTCGACCCCGACAACCCGCCGGAGACGTGGGACGAGATCCGCGAGGCCGCCAAGGCCATCACGGATGCCACGGGCAAGGCCGGCTACGCGCAGATGGCGATCAACAACACCGGCGGCTGGCAGCTCACCTCGCAGACGGTGGCGCGCGGCGGCCGCACGCAGACCGACAACGGTGACGGCACGGCGGAGTCGACGATCGACAATGACGCCACCAAGGCCGCGCTGCAGTTCCTGCACGACGTGAAGTGGGAGGACAACGCCTTCGGTTCCAAGGTCGACCTCGACTGGGGAACCATCAACCAGGAGTTCGCGGCCGGCAACATCGGCATGTACACCTCGGGCTCGGACATCTACACCGCGCTCGTGCGGGACTTCGGCATGGACTCGGCGATCTACGGCATGACGGTCGTGCCGATGGAGGGCGATGACCCCGGCACTCTCGGCGGCGGCGACATCGCCGTGATCAGCCCTACGGTCGACGACACGACGAAGGCCGCAGCGGTGGCCTGGATCGACTGGTACTACATGCAGAAGCTCATGGACGAGGACGCGGCTGTCCTCGACGCGAAGACCCTGAACGAGTCCGGTCAGGCCGTCGGCACCCCGCTGCTGCCGGTGCTGAGCCGCGAGCTGTACGACGAATCGCAGGAGTGGATCGCCGACTACATCAACGTGCCGGTCGACCAGATGGCACCGTTCAGCGACCGCATCTGGGACCAGACGCCGGTCGGTGAGCCGAAGGTGAAGACGCAGGAGGTCTACGCACTCCTCGACACCGCGGTGCAGACCGTCCTGACCGATCAGAACGCCGACATCGACGTGCTGCTCGCCCAGGTGCAGGCCGATGCGCAGGCGAAGCTCGACGAGTAACGCTCCATGACGATGACGCTCTCCGAGCAGCGGGCGGCGGTGGAGGACTCTCCGCCGCCCGCTGTGCGCCGTTCCCGCCGCCGCTCACCGCTCACGTGGTTCCGCGGCGGCGGGCTCGCGAACCTCCTGTTCGTGCTCCCCATGCTGTTCGTGTTCATCTTCTTCTCGTGGTCGCCGATCGTGCAGTCGGTGATCATGAGCCTGCAGAAGACGAACCTGATCGTCTCCGAGTGGGTCGGATTCGACAACTACCTCGCCGTGATCGGCGACCCCGAACTCGGCCGGGCCGTGATCAACACCCTGTGGTTCGCCGTGCTCGCTCTGCTCTTCGGCTTCCCTCTGCCGCTGCTCATGGCCGTGCTGATGAGCGAGGTACGCCGCGGCAAGGGCATCTACTCGGCGCTCGCGTATCTCCCCGTCGTGATCCCGCCCGTGGTGGCGGTGCTGCTGTGGAAGTTCTTCTACAGCGCCGACCCGTCCGGTGTTTTCAACACGGTGCTCGGGTTCGTCGGCATCCCTCCGCAGCCGTGGATCCAGGACGCCGTGCAGGCCATGCCCTCGCTCGTGCTCGAGGCGACATGGGCGGGAGCCGGAGGATCGATCATCATCTACCTGGCCGCGCTCCTGGGCGTGCCGCCCGAGCTGTACGACGCAGCCGAGGTCGACGGCGCCGGCATCTGGAAGAAGATCTGGCACGTCACGCTGCCGCAGCTGCGCGGCATCCTCTTCATCATGCTGATCCTGCAGGTGATCGCGACCGCCCAGGTCTTCCTCGAACCGTTCCTGTTCACCGGCGGTGGCCCCGCCGGAGCGACCAAGACCGTGCTGCTGTACATCTACGACAAGGCCTTCCGCAACAGCCTGGGCGGCGACTACGGAGAGGCGACGGCCGTCTCGGTCCTGCTCGCCATCGTCCTCGCCCTCCTCTCCTGGCTGTACTTCACGCTGACCGACCGTTGGAGCACGACGTGAGCCTCACCACCCGCCTGTCGACCCGTGCCGCGGAGAAGGCGGCGGAGAAGGCCGCCGATCGCGTCGGGGACCGCACGGTCATCTCCGACTCGGAGCGCCGGCGCCCCGGCATCCGCGTGGGGATGTCCCTCACGCACGTGTTCCTCGCCGTCGGCTTGGTCGTCGCCGGCCTCGGTCCGATCCTGTGGCTCGCGAAATCGGCGATCACGCCGACGCAGGACACCCTGCAGCAGCCGTTCGCGCTGTGGCCGAACGGCATGGACTGGGAGAATCTGTCGACCGCGTGGAACGACATCCACATCGACCAGTACTTCTTCAACACGGTGATCATCGCGCTCGGCGCCTGGTTCGTGCAGCTGTTCATCGCGACGACCGCAGGCTATGCGCTCTCGGTGCTGCAGCCGAAGTACGCGCCGATCCTGAACGCGCTGGTGCTCGCGACGCTGTTCATCCCCGGGATCGTGCTGCTCGTGCCGCTGTACCTGACGATCGTGCACCCGCCGCTGCTGGGGGATGTGAGCCTGCTCAACAACTACCTCGCGGTGTGGCTGCCGATGGGGGCGAACGCCTTCAACATCCTCCTGGTCAAGCGGTTCTTCGACAGCCTGCCCCGCGAGGTGTTCGAGGCCGCGCGCACCGACGGCGCCGGTCCCTTCCGGCTGTTCTGGTCGATCGTGCTGCCGATGTCGAAGCCGATCCTCGGCGTGGTCTCGGTGTTCGCGATCATCGCCGCGTGGAAGGACTACCTCTGGCCCATGCTCGTGCTGCCCGACCCGTCGGTGCAGCCGCTGTCGGTGCGGCTGCCCGCCGTGCAGTCGCAGACCGAGCTCGACGTGTTCCTCGCGGCCCTCGCGATCGCGACCCTCATCCCGATCGCGATGTTCCTGATCTTCCAGTCGGTGTTCCTGCGCTCGGCCGGACTCGGGGGTGCAGTGAAGGGCTAGTCGGCTCAGCCGGTGGTCGAGCGCCGCACGATCAGTTCGGGCGGGAACACGGTCTGCCGGGGGATGCTCTCGGGGTCGGAGGCCTCTTCGAGCACGATGCGCAGGGCCGTGCGCCCGATCATCCGGCTGGGCTGTCGGATCGATGAGAGCGGCACCGCGGCGGCGGCGGCGAAGGGGATGTCGTCGAACCCGATCAGCGCGATCTCGTCCGGGACGAGCACCCGTCCCCCTGCGACGAGTGACTGCAGCAAACCGAGCGCCAGCAGGTCGTTCGCGGCGAACAGGGCGTCGGGCCACTCTCGGCGCGGCCGGGTGAGCAGCTTCGCGCCCGCGGTGGCTCCCTCCTCCACCGTCATGGCCGAGGTGGGGACGACCTCGAGGTCGACGTGCACCGAGGCGTTCTCGGCGGCGGCGCGCGCACCGGCGAGCCGATCGGTGACCTGGCGCATGTCGAACGGGCCGCCGACGAAGGCGATGCGTCGTCGCCCCGCCTCGATGAGGTGCTCGACCGCGAGACGTCCGCCCGCGACGCTGTCGACGGAGACCGATGAGAATCCGCTGTCGGCGCTGAACCTGTCGACGAGCACGGTGGCGATCCCGCTGGCCCGGAATCGGCGCAGCTGCGTCATGACATCGCCGTACGGGGCGATCAGGAGGCCACGCACCTGCTGCTCGCGGAAGAGGTCGAGGTACACCTTCTCGCGGGAGGGGTCGTCGTCGGTGTTGCCGTAGAGGATCGCGATGCCATGGCTGGACGCCTCGTCTTCGGCGCCGCGCACCACATCGCTGTAGAACGGGTTCTGCCCGTCGAGGACCACGAAGCCGACCGTCGTGCTGATGCCGGCGCGCAGTTTGCGGGCGGCGTCGTTGCGCACGTACCCGAGTTCCTCGATGGCCCGGCTCACGCGCGCCACCGAATCGCTGGAGACCTCTTCCGGACGGTTGAGGACGTTCGAGACGGTCCCGACCGACACCCCGGCGCGGAGGGCGACATCACGGATGCTGACCGGCACGGCTCTCCTCTCGACGTCGGGCGGATCACGGTTCGGGCATCAGGGGTTGACCTGCGGCCCGCATCACATACACTAGCCTGAAACCCACCTGAATCGATTCAGGTAGATTCATTCCGCACAAACATCCCCCTCAACGGAGAGGAAAGCCCGTGGTCGACGAAGCACCCGCCCGCAGTGCTCCCCCCACCGCGCTCGAGCTGCACCGTGTCGTGAAGTCCTTCGGGCCCGTCATCGCGCTGCGCTCCGGAAGCCTCACGCTGCAGTCGCGGTCCATCCACGCCCTCATCGGCGAGAACGGCGCCGGCAAGTCGACGCTCGTGAAGATCATGGCCGGGCTCTACCGGCGTGACTCGGGCGACTTCCGTCTGCACGGCGAAGACGTCGACTTCACGAGCACCGCCCAGTCGAAGGCCGCGGGCATCGCGGTGATCTACCAGGAGCCGACGCTCTTCCCCGACCTCTCGGTCACGGAGAACATCTTCATGGGTCGGCAGCCCACGGGTGCTCTCGGCCGCATCGACCGCAAGGCCATGCGCACCGAGGTCGATCAGATCTTCCGTCGCCTCGGGGTCGCACTCGATCCCGACCGCATCACCGAGGGCCTCTCGATCGCCGACCAGCAGATCATCGAGATCGCCAAGGCCATCTCGCTCGACGCCAGTGTGCTGATCATGGATGAGCCCACCGCGGCGCTCAGCGGCGTCGAGGTCGATCGGCTTTTCGCGGTCGCACGGAGCCTGCGTGATGAGGGTCGCGCGATCCTGTTCATCTCGCACCGCTTCGACGAGGTGTTCGACCTGTGCGACACGGTCACCGTGATGCGCGACGGTGCCTACATCGACACGACGCCCATCGCCGAGACCACGGTCGACGACCTCGTGCGGCAGATGGTCGGCCGTGACGTCACCGAGCTCTTCCCGAAGCAGGCGGCCGAGATCGGCGACCCGCTCCTCGAGGTGCGCGGACTCACCAGCCCCGGTGTCTTCCACGACATCTCCTTCACCGTCCGCGCGGGCGAGATCGTCGCACTCGCCGGACTCGTCGGCGCCGGCCGCAGCGAGGTCGCGCGCGCCGTGTTCGGTGTGGACGGCTACCGCGAGGGCGAAGTGCGGATGCTCGGCGCCGGTGTGCCGCGCCGCAACCCCACCGCCGCCATGCGCCACGGCCTCGCCCTCGTGCCGGAGGACCGTCGCAAGCAGGGCCTCGTGATCGATGCGAGCGTCGGCGGCAACATCACCCTCGCCATCCGTCGCACCCTCGCCAAGTGGGGCCTGATCACCACCGGCATGGAGAACCGTGCGGCAAAGATCTGGGCGTCTCGCCTCGAGGTCAAGACGCACGCGCTCGACACCGTGGCGGCCACCCTCTCCGGCGGCAACCAGCAGAAGGTCGTGCTGGCCAAGTGGCTGGCTACCGACCCGCGAGTGCTCATCATCGACGAGCCGACCCGAGGGATCGACGTCGGCACGAAGTCCGAGGTGCACCGCCTGCTCTCGCAGCTGGCGGGCGAGGGGATGGGGATCCTGATGATCTCGTCCGAGCTCCCCGAGGTGCTCGGAATGGCCGACCGCGTGCTCGTCATGCGTGAGGGCCGGATCACCGCCGAGCTCGACCGTGAGGACGCCACCAGCGAGAACGTCATGTTCGCCGCCACGCACGCATCGGAGCAGCACGCATGAGCACCACGGCACTGGCGACACCTGCCCCCGCCTTCGCGAAGAAGCCCGGCGGCATCGGCCGTGCACGCGAACTCGGCATCTTCGCCGCCCTCGTCCTGGTGGTCGTCGCGGCCACCGTGAAGAACCCGAACTTCCTGTTCAGCGCCGACGGGTGGCGCGACCTGCTGCTGACCCCGTCGATCCTCGTGCTCGTGGCCGTCGGCCAGGCGATCGTCATCATCACCCGCAACGTCGACCTCTCGGTCGGCTCGGTCATGGGGCTCACCGCCTTCCTGACGGGGCGGCTCTTCATCGATGTCCCCGGTATCCCGATCCCGATCGTGGTGATCGCCGCCGTGATCTTCGGCGCTCTCCTGGGGTTGGTGAACGGCGCACTGGTGGCCTTCGCCAAGGTGCCGGCGATGGTGATCACGCTGGGCACGCTGTATGCCTACCGCGGCATCAACGTGCTCTGGACCGGCAGCGACCAGGTGCACCCCTCCGATCTCCCGAAGGACTTCCTGCGCCTGGGAACCCAGCAGATCCTCACGATCCCGGTGCTCTCCATCGTCGCGATCATCGTGCTGGCGCTCGCTGCCTGGTACATGCGCAACACCCGCGGTGGCCGCGAGTACTACGCGATCGGATCCGACCCGGGAGCCGCCGAGCTCTACGGCCTCAAGACCACCCGCCGGGTGCTCAGCGCGTTCGTGCTCTCCGGCGCTCTGGCAGGCCTCGCCGGTGTGTTCTACGTGACGCGGTACGGATCGGTGAGCTCGCAGGTCGGCTCGGGCTGGGAGCTGGATGCCGTGGGCGCGGCCGTCATCGGCGGCATCGCGATCACCGGCGGCGTCGGCTCCGTGTGGGGGGCGGCCATCGGCGCGATGCTGCTGATGACCATCAACCGGGCCCTGCCCATCCTCGGCATCCCGGACTTCTGGCAGCGCGCCGTGGTCGGTGTGCTCATCATCGGCGCGATCGTGCTCGACCGGCTGCTCGCCGTACGACAGAGACGGCAGCTCATCGAGGCAAGGGACGAATCATGACCACGACCACCACCTCCGGGGTCCGAGTGATCCGGGACTACGACCAGCCGCTGTGGCGGCGCATCCTCATCAACCGCGAGTTCGCGATCATCGGCCTGCTCGTGCTGGTCGTGATCGTGTCCGCCGTGTCGATCCGCGGGTTCGCGCAGCCCATCACCGTCAACTACCTGCTGCTCGACGTCGCCCCGATCCTGCTGATCGCCCTGCCGATGACCCTCGTCATGATCACCGGCGAGATCGACCTCTCGGTCGGTTCGATGGTCGGCCTCGCGAGCGTCGTCACGGGGGTGCTCACCGAGTCGGGTGCGCCGTTCGAGGTCGCCGCCCTGGCCGCCCTCGCGGTCGGTGTCATCGGCGGAGCGTTCAACGGCTTCCTCGTCACGGTCGTCGGGCTGCCGTCACTCGCCGTCACGATCGGAACGCTGGCGCTGTTCCGCGGACTCGCGGTCGGCCTGCTCGGGACCACTGCGGTGACCGATTTCCCGGAGATGTGGACGGCACTGGCGAAGGCGAAGATCGCCGGCACCACCATCCCCTACATCGTGATCCCGTTCCTGATCCTGCTCGCGATCTTCGTCGTGGTGCTGCATTTCACCCCGTTCGGTCGCGGCATCTACGCGATCGGGCTCTCGAAGGACGCCGCCCGTTTCTCGGGCGTGAACGTCGAGCGGACGAAGTTCATCCTCTTCATGCTGTCGGGGGTGGTCGCCGCGTTCGCCGGCATCTTCTACACGCTCCGCTTCGGCAGTGCCCGCGGCGACAACGCCACCGGGCTCGAGCTCCAGGTCATCGCGGCCGTGGTCCTCGGCGGGGTGTCGGTGTTCGGCGGGCGCGGGCACCTGCACGGCGTCGTCGCCGCCGTGCTCCTGATCGGGGTGCTCGGCAGCGGGCTCCGTCTCGCCGGCGTCACCTCTGACGTCATCAACATCATCACCGGTGGCCTGCTGATCTTCTCGGTCGTCGCAGCCAGCATCCTCGCCTGGGCGCAGCGCGTCCGTGCCAAGGCCGGGCCACCGCTCCGCGTCGCAGCCTCTCCCGCACCATGAGGCAGCCTCTCGCCGTCGGCATCCGCCTGCGGTGATCATCACGAAAGGAAGAACAATGACGTTTGCACGCAAGAGGGTCTCGGCGTTCGCCGCCGTGGCCGTCGCCGCAGCGCTCGTGCTGACCGGCTGCGCCGACACCGGCAGCGGGTCGGGCGACGCAGGCTCCGGCGAGGGCGGCGGATCCGACAACCTGTCGATCACGTTCCTGCCCAAGAACCTCGGAAACCCGTACTTCGACACCTCCAGCGAGGGCGGCAAGAAGGCCGTCGAAGAGTTCGGCGGCACGTTCGCCGAGGTCGGCCCGGCCGAGGCCACGCCCGACGCCCAGGTGAGCTACATCAACACCGCCACGCAGCAGGCGGTCGGCGCGCTCGTCGTCTCGGCGAACGACCCGAAGGCCATCTGCGACGCACTCAACGAGGCGCGGGACGCCGGCGTGAAGGTCGTCACCTTCGACTCCGACACCAACCCCGAGTGCCGCGACCTGTTCATCAACCAGGCCGACTCCGAGGGAATCGCCAAGGTGCAGATCGATCAGATCGCCGAGCAGATCGGCGGAGCGGGCGAGATCGCCGTGCTGTCGGCATCGGCCAACGCCACGAACCAGAACGCCTGGATCGAACTGATGAAGGAGTACGTCGCGAGCGACTACCCCGACATCACGATCGTCGAGACCGTCTACGGCGACGACGAAGACCAGACCTCGTTCGACAAGACGGCGGCCCTGCTGCAGAGCCACCCGCAGCTGAAGGGCATCGTCTCACCGACCACGGTCGGCATCGCGGCCGCGGCGCGCTACCTCTCCACGTCGGACTACAAGGGCAAGGTCGCGCTGACCGGACTCGGCACGCCGAACCAGATGCGTGAATACGTGGAGGACGGCACCGTCACCTCGTTCGCGCTGTGGAACCCGGCCGACCTCGGCTACCTCTCGGCCTTCGCAGCCAAGGCGCTCGTCGAGGGCGACATCACCGGCAAGGAGGGTGACACCTTCGAGGCGGGTGACCTCGGCGAGTACGAGGTCGGCGCCGACGGCGTGGTCCTGCTGGGAGACCCGTTCGTGTTCAACGCGGACAACATCGGCGACTTCGACTTCTGAGTCGCCTCGCACGAGGGCGTCGGGGCTTCGGCTCCGGCGCCCTCTCGCGTACGCCTCGGGGCCTCTTCGCATGAGCCCCGGCGTCGGGAGGGTTTCTCGGCGATGGGCGGATGCCTGTCCCGCGATCGTCCGCCCGACGGCGAGAACTCCGCCTGAGGCGTGGACCCCGCGACGCGCGAGCGCGGGTCGGCGCGGATCAGCGCGGGTCGAAGCGCGTTGGAGCGTGCGTCGCGGCGACCACGGCGCGCAGCTCCTCGAGCGACGCGGGCGCGGCGCCGAGGGCTCGGGCCTGGACGAGCACGTTGCCGAGAGCCGTCGCCTCGACCGGACCCGCGAGCACCGGCAACCCTGTGCGGTCGGCTGTGGCCTGGCACAGGAGCCGGTTGAGCGATCCGCCGCCCACGAGATGGATGCTGTCGAGCTCGCGGCCGGAGAGATCCGCGGCCGTTTGCACGGCGTCCGCGAAGGCCGCGGCGATCGACTCCACGATCGAACGGGCGAATGCCGGTCGGGAGCTCGGGGCACGGTCGCCGAGGAGCGCCGCGATCCGTCCCGGCATGTCGCCGGGCGCACTCAACGACGAGTCGTTCGCATCGAACACCGGCACCTCGTCGGCGACTGCGGATGCCGCGGCGAGCAGCTCCGGCAGATCGATGCGTGAACCGTCTTCGGCCTCCCAGGCGCGCACGGTCTCGCTGAGGAGCCAGAGCCCCGTGACGTTGTGCAGGAACCGATACCGACCGTCCACGCCGAGTTCGTGGGTGAAGTTCGCGGTGCGAGCGGCATCCGTCAGCACCGGCTCCGTGAGCTCCACGCCGACCAGGCCCCACGTTCCGCAGGAGATGTACGCGGATCGCGGCGAGGAGAGGGGAGCGGCGACGACGGCCGATGCGGTGTCGTGCGAGCCGACCGCGATCACGGGCAGGTCGATGCCGATGGTCGCCACGAGCTCGGGCCGAAGGCGGCCGATGGTCGTGCCGGGGTCGACGAGCGGCGGGAGGATGCGCGACGGGATGCTGAGGCGATCGGCCAGCTCGTCGTCCCAGTCGCCGGATTCGATGCCCAGCAGGCCGGTGGTCGAGGCGTTCGTGCGCTCGGCGGCCGCGACACCGGTGAGCAGGAAGGCGATGAGGTCGGGGATCAGGAGCGCGGTGTCCGCCTCGGTGAGTCGCTCGTCGACGCGGTACTGGTACAGCGTGTTGAAGGGCAGGAATTGCAGGCCGTTGCGCTGATACAGCTCGGTGATCGGCGCGATCGCGTGCACTTCGTCGACGCCACGCGCAGAGCGCTCATCGCGGTAGTGGAACGGCTCGGCGAGCAGCTCGCCGTCTTTCAGCAGGCCGTAGTCGACGGCCCACGAGTCGATGCCGATGCTCTCGATGCGCGGTTCACGGCGGACGGCCTCGGCGAGTCCTGCCACGACGTGCTCGTACAGGGCGGCGAAGTCCCAGTGCAGTCCGTCTGCGCGCTCGACCGGTCCGTTCGGGAACCGCGACACGAGCTCGAGGTCGAGTTTCCCGTCGCCGATCCGCCCGATCATCACGCGCCCGCTGGTTGCGCCGAGGTCGACCGCCGCGACGGCCCGGACGCTCATCGGGGCTCTCCGTTCGTCGAGTGCACGGCATCCGCCCGAGTGCACGGCCGGTCGACGTGAACAACGCGTGCACTCGGCGCGAAGCCGTGCACTCGACGGACGGGAGTCATCGCAGGAACGCCGCGGCGACGCCGGAGTCGACGGGGATGTGCAGGCCCGTGGTGCGGCTGAGCTCGGGGCCCGTGAGCACGTAGACCGCGTCTGCGACGTTCTCGGGGACGACCTCGCGCTTGAGGATCGTGCGGTTGGCGTAATACTGGCCGAGGTCCTCCTCCGCGACACCGTAGGTCGCTGCGCGGTTGGCGCCCCAGCCCGAGGCGAAGATGCCGGAGCCGCGCACGACGCCGTCGGGGTTGATGCCGTTCACGCGGATGCCGAACTCGCCGAGCTCGACCGCGAGCAGGCGCACCTGGTGGGCCTGGTCGGCCTTGGTCGCGGAGTAGGCGATGTTGTTCGGACCGGCGAAGACCGAGTTCTTCGACGAGATGTAGATGATGTCGCCGCCGAGCTTCTGATCGATGAGCACGCGCGCGGCGGCCTTCGACACGAGGAACGAGCCCTTGGCCATGACGTCGTGCTGCAGATCCCAGTCCTTCTCGGTGGTCTCCAGCAGCGGCTTCGAGAGCGAGAGCCCGGCGTTGTTCACGACGAGGTCGACGCCGCCGAATGCGAGCACCGCCTCGTTCAGCGCGGCCCGCACGGCATCGGCATCCGCGACGTTCGCGGCGACGCCGATCGCGACATCCGTGGTCCCGAGTTCCGCGGCGGCGGCCTGGGCCTTCTCGAGGTCGAGGTCGGCGATCACGACGCAGGCGCCTTCGGCGGCGAGACGGGTGGCGATGGCCTTGCCGATGCCGGAGGCGGCGCCGGTGACGAACGCGATGCGGCCCTGGTGCGTCTTCGGCTTCGGCAGGCGCTGCAGCTTGGCCTCTTCCAGTGCCCAGTACTCGATGCGGAACTTCTCGGCATCCGAGATCGGCGCGTAGGTCGACAGCGCCTCGGCGCCGCGCATCACGTTGATCGCGTTGACGTAGAACTCGCCGGCGACCCGGGCGGTCTGCTTGATCGCGCCGTACGAGAACATGCCCACGCCGGGGATCAGAACGATGAGCGGATCGGCTCCGCGGATCGCGGGCGACTCGGCGGTGGCGTGCGCGTCGTAGTAGGCCTGGTAGTCGGCGCGATACTGCTCGTGCAGCTCATGCAGTCGGGCGATCTGCTCCTCGGCGGAAGCCGTGGCCGGCAGATCGAGGATCAGCGGCTTGACCTTGGTGCGCAGGAAGTGATCGGGGCAGCTGGTGCCGAGGGCGGCCAGCTCGGGCGCCTTCTCGGATGCCAGGAAGTCGAGGACCACATCGGCGTCGGTGAAGTGTCCGACCATCGGCTTGTCAGTCGATGCGATGCCGCGGACGGTGCCGGCGAGGGCCGCTGCGCGCTCGCGGCGCTCGGTCGCGGCCAGAGCCTCGAAACCGGAGCGGACGCCGCCGAACGGCTGAGCCTTGCCGTGCTCGGCGATGTATGCGGCCGCGGTGTCGATGATCCACAGCGAGTTGGCCTCGGCCTCTTCCGAGGTGTCGCCCCAGGCCGTGATGCCGTGGCCGCCGAGGATGGTGCCGATCGCCTGCGGGTTCTGCTTCTTGATCGCGGCGATGTCGAGTCCGAGCTGGAAGCCGGGGCGACGCCACGGAACCCACACGACCTTGTCGCCGAAGATGGTCGCGGTCAGCGCCTCTCCGTCGGCGGCCGTCGCGATCGCGATGCCGGAGTCGGGGTGCAGGTGGTCGACGTGCGCGGCGTCGACGAGCCCGTGCATCGCGGTGTCGATCGAGGGGGCGGCGCCGCCCTTGCCGTGCAGGCAGTAGTCGAACGCGGCGACCATCTCGTCTTCCCGGTCGATGCCGGGGTACACGTCGACCAGAGCGCGCATGCGGTCGAGGCGCAGCACAGCGAGGCCGCTCTCCTTCAGGGTGCCGAGGTCGCCACCCGAGCCCTTCACCCACATGAGCTCGATGGGCTGCCCCGTCACGGGGTCGGTCTCGGTGCCCTTGGCGGAGGTGTTCCCGCCGGCGTAGTTCGTGTTCTTGGGGTCGGCACCGAGGCGGTTCGACCGAGCGATCAGGGCGGCGGCAGTGGGGTTCGTCATGACTCTCCAAGACAGGGGCGATGCACACGACCATGTGCACTCATGCTGTTACTTCTTGTGAAAGATAACACGAAACCACGTCAGTGCGAAGTGGTCAGAGGATGTCGGCGGTCTGCCGGAAGGCGTTGAGGCGCTCGTCTCCCGGGTCGAGTTCCGTGATGAGCACCGAGATCTCCTCGCGTTCCAGTGCGCGGGCGACGGAACGGCGCTCGAGCTTGCTGGAGTCGATGCACACCACCGTGGTGCCGGCGTTCGCGGCCATCGCCTGCTTCAACTCCGCCTCGTCGACCGACACCTCCGAGGTGCCGTCGGTGCTGTCGAGTGCATCTGCCGACGAGAAGAAGATGTCGAAGTACACCGATCGCATGCTCCGGCGCGCGATCGGTCCCACGAGGCTGCCGGTGGTCGGCTCGGCCGTCCCGCCGGAGATCACCGCTGTCACGCCGTCGAGTGGTTGCAGCAGTTGGAACGACTCGAACGAGTTCGTGTACACGGTGAGTCCGGTTCTCGGGCCGATGATCGAGGCCAGCATGTTGACCGTCGAGGAGGCGTCGAGCGCGATGCTGCCTTGAGCGGGAACGAGCCGGAGCGCCTTCTCGGCGATCGCCCGCTTGGCGCTTGCGCGGATGGCCCGCCGCGCATCGAACGGGCGAGCTCGCGGAGCCGCGGTCGCCCCGCCGCGCACGCGCCGCACGCGCCCCTCGGCCTCCAGCTCGACGAGGTCGCGCCGGATCGTCATCGACGACACGGAGAAGAGCTCGGCAGCGGCCTCGATCATGACGCCCTGGGGGCTGTTCGCGAGGTCGACGAGTTCGTCTCTGCGGCGCTGCGCCTCGAGATTGCCGGAAAGAGCCATGGGAGGAATCTATCCGGTGTGCGAGGGGCCGACGCTATCGGGTGCGACGTCGACGGGCCGCGCTCGACAGGTGGATCAGTGCAGCTCCGAGCGTAGCCGCGAGTACGCCGGCCAGCAGTGCCGGGAGCGGTTCGGACCCGCTGTCCGCCAGGACGGGGCCGCCCGTCGGCGACGGATCGGGCGTGGCCGGTGCGGCGGCGAAGCCCACCGATGTCGCTGCGGGCGCGAGCAGCCCGGTGAGTTCGTAGGCGGTCGGATCGAGGACGTATTCGCCCCCGGACGAGACGAGGTCCAGCGCGAGCGAGCACGAGACGTCCGTCGGTCCGAGGCTGCCGCGACCGACGATGCTCGCCGACGTCACGTCGAGCGCGCCGTTCGGGCAATCCGTCTCGATGGCCGGGCTCTCGGCGGGAACGAGACCGGCGGGCAGGGCGAGGTCGAAGCTCCATTCCGGTTTCGCCCCGCTGGGCACGATGGGCGATCCTGCGAGATGCGTATTGGTGACGGTGAGCAGCAGGCGGGCCGGCTGGTCGGCGGCGTAGTGATCGCCGCTCGGGGGCGCCGCGATCACCGCATCGAGCTGCGGAGTCGTGTCGATGAGGGCGAGATTGTCGAAGGCGTTGTCATCGCCACCGCCGCCACCCAGAGTGTTGAGCAGCGCCACCTCCATGCTCGTCGACCGCGCCAGCAACGAGGTGAGTCCGCTGAAGGTCCCCACGTTGTTCCCGTTGATCTGATGGACGGGCAGATCGCACGCGGCGATCGGGCCGGGAAAGGCGTCGACCGGAGCGGACGCGCCGTCGTCCAGGCGCAGTGCCAGGTTGACGGGGTTCGTGGTCCAGCAGTTCGCCTGGGCCACATCGATGGTCGCCGTGTAGTAGTGCCCGACGGTCACCGGCACCACGGTCGCGGCCATCACTCCGGCCGGCGAGTCGCCCTGCGTGTAGGAACTCACCGCGTGGTTCGCTCCGGGTTCGGGGCGGGGCACTGCGGGATACGGGTACTCCGGATCGGATGCCCACGCACCCAGCGTCTCGGCGAGACCGCGCGACTGGTTCCACCCGCTCTGCTGGCAGTCCGCCGCCTGGGAGGCCGTGGGGAGGGTCGAGACGTCATCACCGGCGACGATGAGCCCGTTGCAGAATTGGCCGTTCCAGGCCGGGTCGGCCCGGTACAGCTTCCCGTTGCGGCCGACGTATCCCGGCACCGGCGGGGCGATGCCGTCGTCGTAGTCCGCGATCGTCTGCACGAACTCCGGTGTCGCCGGAGGCACGGGGCCCTCGAAGCCCTCATACAGCACCACGGTCGGCGCTCCCATGACTCCCGGCGACCCCGGTGCGGCAGTGGCAGTCGAGGCGCCCGACGCGATGATCACGCCGAGCGCCGCGGTCGCTCCCAGGAAGGGGAGCGACCGACGGGCGCGTGACCTGCGAAGGGCCGGCATGCTCCGAAGATACGCCGTGCATTCCCCGCTGTCGACGGGTGTGGTCAGGCGCCCCAGCCGGCCTGCACGCCGCCGACGCGGTCGGCGGCGATCTTCTGCTGGTAGCCGGACGCAGCGTAGGCGGCCATCGGGTCGGCGGCCAGACCGCGCGACTCGCGCCACTCGGCCAGGGCCGGGCGCACGTCGGTGTAGAACGCATCCATGAAGACGGCGTTCGCGGCGAGCACGTCGCCCGACTTCTGCGCGGCGGTGAGCGCATCGTGGTCGACGAGCAGCGCGCGGGCGGTCATCTCCTGCACGTTGAGCACCGAGCGGATCTGGCCGGGGATCTTGTCCTCGACGTTGTGGCACTGGTCGAGCATGAATGCCACATCGGGGTTGTTGAGGCCGCCACCGCGGATGACCTCGAACAGGATGCGGAACAGCTGGAACGGATCGGCCGCGCCGACGATCAGGTCGTCGTCGGCGTAGAAACGCGAGTTGAAGTCGAACGAGCCGAGCTTGCCGAGGCGCAGCAGCTGCATCACGATGAACTCGATGTTCGTTCCGGGGGCGTGGTGACCGGTGTCGAGGCAGACCATGGCCTTGTCGCCGAGGGCGCTGACCTGCGCGTAGGAGGTGCCCCAGTCGGGAACATCGGTGTGGTAGAAAGCCGGCTCGAAGAACTTGTACTCGAGCACGAGGCGCTGGTCGTCGCCGAGGCGTGCGTAGATCTTCTGCAGCGACTCCTGCAGGCGGTCCTGCCGGCCGCGGAGGTCGGCCTGGCCCGGGTAGTTCGAGCCCTCGGCCAGCCAGATCTTGAGGTCGCGGCTGCCGGTGGCGTCCATCACGTCGATGCAGGCGAGGTGGTGGTCGATGGCCTTCTGGCGGACGCCTGCGTCTTCGTGGGTGAGGGCGCCGAACTTGTACTCGTCGTCCTGGAAGGTGTTGGAGTTGATGGTGCCGAGCGTGACGCCCAGGTCTTCGGCGTGCTTACGCAGATCGTCGTACGAGTCGACGAGGTCCCACGGGATGTGCAGCGCGACCGAGGGGGCGAGGGCGGTGTACTTCTGTACCTGCGCCGCATCGGCGATCTTCTCGAACGGATCCCGCGGGGTGCCGGGGGTGCCGAACACCTTGAACCGGGTGCCCGAGTTGCCGAACGCCCAGCTGGGCAGTTCGATGCCCTGCTTCTCGAGGGTTGCGAGGTGGTCGGGGGAGAGGATGCTCACGATGCACTGCTTTCTGAGTCGTTGCCGGATGTTGAGTCGTCGTCGGATGCTGCGTGCCCGCCGGCAGTGGCGAGCTGGTCTTCGAGGTGGAACACCTCGGTGAGTGCGGTGGCGGCCTGGTCGGGCCGACCGTCGAGGCCCTGGAAGAACCGGTTCATCTCGGCCTCCCAGCGCGCGGCGACCGGAGAGGCGGCGAGGTACGCCTGAGCGGCCGCATCGTCATCGGTCTCGTAGTAGCCGATGAGGGTGCCGTGACCGCCGAGGAACAGTGTGTAGTTGCGGCGCCCGGCGGCGGCGATCTCGGCCAGCATCTCCGGCCACACCGGAGAATGCCGAGCGAGGTACTCGTCGAGCAGCTCGGCACGGATCTGCAGCTGGAAGGCGACGCGCGTCATGGGGCTCCTCTGCCGTGGTGACGGGAAGATCTGAATCGTTTCAATACTCATGCTACGCAGGGCTCCGGCTACCCGTCAAGCCGGAGCCTCGACGATCGATTGCCGTACACTGCGGACAGCATCCGAAGCGACGAGGAGCAGCAGTGGCAGTGAGTGTGCGCGACGTCGCAGCGGCGGCAGGTGTGTCCGTCGGAACGGTGTCGAACGTCCTGAACCAGCCGGACAAAGTCGCGGCGACGACGGTCGAGCGGGTGCAGGCGGTGATCGCCGAGCTCGGTTTCGTGCGCAACGATGCAGCCCGCCAGCTGCGCGCCGGTCGCAGCCGCAGCATCGGGCTGATCGTGCCGGACGCGGGCAACCCGTTCTTCGCCGACGTCGCCCGTGGTGCCGAAGCGCGCGCAGACGACGACGCGCTCGCCGTGCTGCTCGGCAACAGCGACGAGAACCCCTCGCGGGAGGACAGCTACCTCGATCTCTTCCGCGAGCAGCGGGTGAACGGAGTGCTGATCACCCCCGCATCCGAAGACAGCGACAAGCTGCTGCGCGTGCAGGCGTCGGGCATCCCGGTGGTCCTGGTCGACCGCGAGGTGCCGGGGTCGGCGTTCTGCTCGGTGTCGGTCGACGACGTCGAGGGGGGATTCCTCGCCGCCCGGCATCTCCTGCAGATCGGACGGCGTCGTCTCGCCTTCGTGGGCGGCCCCGAGGGGATCACCCAGGTCGCCCAGCGCCTCGAAGGCGCTCGCAGAGCGGTCGCCGAAGTTCCCGATGCGACACTCGAGGTGATCCGGATGCCGGCACTCACGGTGCTGCACGGGCGCGCTGCCGGCGAGGAGATCGCCGCGCGTGCGGGGGCAGAACGTCCGGATGCCGTCTTCGCAGCGAACGACCTGCTCGCGGTGGGGATGCTGCAGGCGCTGACCCTCTTGCGCACGATCCGGGTGCCGGAGGACATCGCGCTGGTCGGCTACGACGACATCGACTTCGCGACGGCCGCCGTCGTTCCGCTGACGTCGGTACGCCAGCCCGCCCAGCTCATCGGGCGCACAGCGGTCGAGCTGCTGCTGCGTTCGATCAGCGATCCCGACGGCGAGTATGAGCGCCGGGTGCGGTTCCGCCCCGAGCTGATCGTGCGGCAGTCGACCGCAGGCTGATCAGCTCGGCTCACGGCCGGCAGTCACCCCGACAACGGCACCGAGCGCGTGTGTGAGCCGTGCCCGAGTTCCTCGACGTCCGAGCCCAGAAGGTCGAGCTCGGCGGTCGTGCCGACGGGAACCACCACGTCGACCTGCAGCTCGTCCTGCTCGATGCCCCATGAGATCGACGCCTCGCCGTACGGGGTGAGCTGTGTCGCCGACGCGTGAGTCAGCCCGCCCCCAGGCCGGGGCGCGAACCGGATGCGTCGGTAGCCGGGCTCGGCGGGGGCGAGCCCGGCGACACTCCGGTGCAGCCAGTCGGCGACCGCTCCCAGCGCGTAGTGGTTGAACGAGGTCATGGTCCCGGGGTTGACCGAACCGTCCGGAAGCAGTGCATCCCACCGCTCCCAGATCGTCGTCGCGCCCTGCACGACCTGATACAGCCACGACGGGCTGCCCTTCTCGAGCAGCAGGTCGTACGCGGTGTCGACGTGACCGGTCAGGGTGAGGGCGTCGCAGACGAGGGGGGTGCCGACGAAGCCCGTCGCGATGCGGTTGCCGTCGGCATGGACGAGTGCCGCGAGGCGAGCACCCGCTTTCGCGCGCTGTGCAGGGTCAGGGAGCAGATCGAACGCGATGGCGAGGGCGTAGGCGGTCTGCGCATCCGAGGTCATGGTGCCGTCGGGCTTCACGTATGCGGCGCGGAAGGCTGCCGCCACCTCGCCGGCGAGTGCGGCGTAGTGGTCCGCATCCGCCGAACGGTCGAGCACGCGAGCCATGTCGGAGACGGCGCGCGCCGATCGCGCGAAGTAGGTGGTCGCGACCAAGTAGCGGTCGGTTCGCCCATTGCCCGGGTCCTGCGGAGGAGCTGCGGGGTCGAGCCAATCGCCCAGCTGGAAGCCCTCGTTCCACAGCCGGTCGGGGCCGGCGACCGAGTCGATCTTGTCGACCCATCGCCGGGCGCTCTCGAACTGGGCAGCCAGAACACCGACGTCGCCGAAGCGCTGGAAGAGAGTCCAGGGCAGCAGGGTCGCGACGTCACCCCACGCGGCGCCGGGCCGGATCGGATCCCACACCTTGTGGGTCGGGATGACGGGGACGAACCAGGGGACCGTCCCGTCGGGCAGCTGGTCCGCCTCCACATCGCGGAGCCATCCCGAGAGCATCCCCGACACATCGAACAGGGTCGACGCGGTCGGGCCGAACACCTGGATATCGCCCGTCCACCCCACGCGCTCGTCGCGCTGCGGACAGTCGGTCGGGATGTCGACGAAGTTGCCCCGCATGCCCCAGACGACGTTGCGGTGCAGCTGCTCGACCAGCGGGTCCGAGCAGGCGAACCAGCCGGTGCGCTCGAGGTCGGTGTGCAGCACGCGCGCGGTGAGCGCGCCGGCGGCGGCATCCGCATCGAGGTCGCCCGGCCAGCCGTCGATCTCGACGTAGCGGAAGCCGTGGAACGTGAAGCGCGGCTCCCACTCCTCACCGTCGGGGCGCCCGGCCAGCGTGTAGTGGTCGGTGGAGCGGGCGCTGCGCAGAGGACGCGTGTAGATCTCGCCCTCCTGCAGCACCTCGGATGTGCGGAGCGTGACGGTCGAACCCCGCGGCCCCGTGACGCGGATACGCACCCGTCCGACCAGGTTCTGACCGAAGTCGAGGATGCGTGCCCCGCTCGGTGAGGTGAGCACGGCGAGGGGCGCGACGTCTTCGGTCACTCGGACGGGCGGTCCGGTCGGCGCCACGAGCGTGCGCGGGTCGCGATCGCGCACGGTGACCGGCATCCAGCCACCGTCGTCGAAGGCGGCGGTCGACCAGGCCGGCACCTCCTGTCGCGCGTCGTGGTCCTCCCCGTCGTAGATGCCGGAACGGAGGATGGGGGAGGGCGCGCCCTTCCAGGCGTCGTCCGTCGAGAGGGTCTGACGTGTTCCGTCGGTGTAGGTGATCTCCAGCTGGCCGAGGAACGACAGGTCCCGCCCGAAGACGTTGCGGTGACCGCCGCGCCAGCCGAGCCGACCTCGATACCAACCGTCGCCGAGCCAGGCGCCGAGAGCGTTCTCGCCGTTGCGCAGCAGGTCCGTCACGTCGTACGTGTAGTAGCGGAGTCGCTCGCGATAGACCGTCCAGCCCGGGGAGAGGGTGTCGGAGCCGACGCGGATGCCGTTGATCTCGGCGTCGTAGAGGCCGTGCGCGGTGGCGTACAGCCGCGCGCGGGCGATCTCGCCGTCGACACGGAATCCCCGCCGCACCAGCGTCGCCCGGCGGGCATCGCTCTCCGGGTTCTCGTCGAGCTCCAGCCCGACCGGCCGCGCGGACCAGTCCTCCGGGTGCAGCAGACCCGTCTCCAACCACGTCTCCGGGCTCGGATCGGACCAGCCGCCGTCATCGCCCTGCACCGAAACGCGTACGGCGACGCGTTCGCGGGACTCCAGCGCGCGGCCCGGCCAGGGGACCAGCACCTGCTCGGAGGAGGCGACCTCGACGGTCTCGTCGCCCTCGGCGTGGACAACGGTCACCGCATAGGACTGCTGTTTCCAGTCGGCGGGAGCGTCGCTGAGCGTCCAGCTCAGTCGCGGGCGCGATTCGCCGATGCCGAGTGACTCCCGGTGGTGTTCGATGCGCGGCGCGGAGACGGTCGTCATGGTGTTCATCCTTGCGGATGGCCCCGCCTCGCGCCCGCTCTGGCCTCAGGCCGTCGTCTCCCGGCGGGGCCGATGCACGTCCTTCGCGCTCGGTATCCCCTTCGAGAAGAGGAGCGAGAGGAGGCTGATCAGGATCAGCCCGAAGAACGCGATGCGCAGCGACGACAGCTGCGAGTCGCGATAGACCGTTGCGAGGGTGTCGGCATCCGCGTCGCTCAGACCCGCGTCCTCGGCGATGGCGGCGACGTCCGCGGCGGGGACGATCGTGACGCCGTGCTCTGTCGCGGTCGCCACGGTCGTCTTCGTGGCGTCGGGCAGATCGCTCGCCGCGACCCCCGACGCGAACGACGTCGACAGTGCGCCGATGAGGATCGAGCCGATGAGCGCTGTTCCCAGCGATGAGCCGAGGTTCTGGAACACGCCCTGGAGGCCTCCGACCTCGCTCGTCTCCTTCTCGGTCACACTCGACATGTTCACGTTGCCGAGCTGCGAGGCGAGCAACCCGAGCGCGACGCCGGCGAGGAACATCCCGGTGGCGAAGAATCCGCTGCGCAGATCGCTGGTGGCGGAACCGAGCAGGATGAGCGCGCTGACGACGAGCACCAGTTGACCGATCCGCACGATCGTCCGCGGCGACAGCATGCGCGAGAGCCGGGTGCCGACGATGGAGAACAGCACGAGGGCGATCGACAGCGGGAAGATCCGGATGCCGGTCTCCAGGGCGTCGAGACCGAGCGTCATCTGCAGGTACACCGGCACCATGAAGAACAGGCCGGCGGTGACCGTGTACTGCGCACCGAGCACCGACAGCCCGCTGCGGAGGGCGGTGATCGAGAACATCCCCACGTGCACGAGGGGCGCCCGTCCCGCGCGCTCGAGGCTCCGCTGCCGGGAGAGGAACAGCGCGAGCAGCACGAGCCCGAGCACGATGAGCCAGGCGGCGGGGGAGATGCCCAGCGGCGCGATGACGACACCGCCGACGACGGGCGGATTCAGCGGAAGGACCCATCCCCACGTCTTGCACTGCAGCATGCCGAACACCACGGCCACGAGTCCGAGCGAAGAGAGCGCGACGCTGAGGATGTCGATGCGCACACTCTGCCTCGGGGTCGGATCCGTGACGATCCGCGCGCACAGCACGACGCCGATCATGATGAAGACCTCGGCGACGAAGACATAGCGCCAGTCGAGGTACGTCGTCACGAATCCACCGATCAGGGGCCCGGCAGCGACGGCCGCCCCGGACACGGCGCCGATGATCGCGAACGCGGTGATCCGTTCGCGACCGACATAGTTGTCCGCGACGAGCGCTGCGATCGCCGGGATGACGAGCACGGCGCCGAGCCCTTCGACGATCGACCAGCCGAGGAACAGGAACTGCACGTTCGGACTCAGAGCCGTGATCAGCGATCCCACTCCATACACGCACGACCCGATCACGAACGCCCTGCGGCGCCCCCACACGTCGCCGAGCTTCGCACCCAGCAGCATGAACGCGGCCATCGTGAGCGTGTAGAAGGTGATGGCCCCCTGCATCGCGGCGACGGTGGTGTCGAGGTCGGTGACCACGGTCGAGATCGAGACGTTCATCACGGTGCCGTCGAGGACCATCACGAACTGGGCGGATCCGAGGACGGCGATGACGCCCCATCTCTTCATGACGACTCCTTCGACGGTGCAGCAGGGGTGGCGGCGATCGCGCCGGCGCGCATGATGCGCGCGACCGCCGTGATGAGGAACAACTGACCGGTGATCGCCTCCGCGACCGCGACCGCCTGCGACGTCGCATTCGCGGGGACGAGGTTGCCGTAGCCGGTGGTCGTGAGCGTCGTGAACGAGAAGAAGAGCTGGTTGGCGAGGGAGTCGTCGTCGGGGCCGCCGAACATCGGCTCGGAGGAGACGAGGGAGAGCAGATTGAAGACGAAGGTGAAGAACAGGCCGACCAGCACGTAGGCCGTGACGGCCGCCAGCAGTGCCTCGGCATTGAGCCCGCGGCGCTTCACCTGGTCCCCGATGATAGCGACGGGGGATGCGAGCAGCGCGATCATCGTCGCCGCGGAGAACGCGATGTCGAGGATGTGCCCGCTCGCGCCGAAGAGCGTCGCCACGATCGTGGCCACCCCGGCGGCCGACAGGATCACCCACGCCACGTGCTGCACAATGCGGGGCGCGGCGGTGACCCGGAAGACCACGGCGACCGTCATGAGGGTCACCAGAAAGGCCCACTGGTTCGGGTTGGGGCCACGCTGCGCGGCGCACAGCGCATACGAGACGACGACCAGCGCGGCGACGACCGCATACCCGGATGCTCCGCTGAAGAGCAGATCGGGGCGCCGTTCCTCGATGCGGGACCTCGCTGTCCGTGCGGAGGCGCTCACCGTCCCGGCTCCCCGGAACCCATCGTCGGCAGTCGCCCGGAGGCGCGGGCAGCGAGGAAGGTCGCGTAGTCCTCCTCGTTCTGATCGGCGTAGGCGTCGGCGAAGGCGCAGATCGCCTCTTCGAACGCCCGGCCCCGGCCGAGGTAGCCGGCGACCTCGAGGCGGTCTCCGCTCCTCGCGTGCCCGCGTGCGAGGGTCTCGCCGCAGATGCGCGCGTAGAGCGCAGCCCCTCTCGGGGTCATCGTCTCCGGATCGATCCCGCCCTTCCAGTCGTGGAGCTGGCGCACATAGAAGTCGCGCGTGACGCCGTCGGTGCCGGTCACCCGCTGCCAGCCGAGGAAGAGGTCGCTGGCTGCCTGCATGAGCCGTTGCCCGCGCACGACCCGTTCTCCCTCGCTGTCGTGGGTGCCCGGGCCGAGGAACCGTCCGAGCACCGACGGCTGCGCGGTCTTCGCCTGCAGCAACAGGGGATCTCTGTCGTCTCTGCCGCTGAGGAGGATGATCCAGGCGCGCGTGCCGACGCTGCCGATCCCGCCGACCGTCCTGGCCATGTGTCGGTAGCGGTACTCGGAGATCGGATGCCGGTCGCCCGGCAGCGTGTCCTGATACGCCGCGAGGAGATCGCGCATGATGCCGACCTCGTCGAGATCCTGAACGGCTCCGGGAAGGAGATCTTCGACCGGCGTCACCAGCGGCGGGTTCGGGATGATCCTCAGCCGGCCGTCCACGACGTGCACCAGTTTCGCGAACGCGCGCATCCGGTGGCGCTTGCGCGCCTTCTTCACGGCCGCGTCAAGCCGCGCGACCGTCTCGTCGTCTGCGCGTCGCCGGTCTCGTTCGGCACGGATGCGTCTGCGTGCGCTGTCGGCATCGAACCGTTCGTACCAGGCGTCGAGCACCGGGGCGTCGGCCGCTCGCCGCATGGTCTTCCGATACCCGATGACCGAGGCGCGGACGCACGCCTCGATCTCGGCCGCCGTGAACCCGCGATGGCGTCCGGCCACCGCGAAGCTCGTCGCCAGCCGCTTCAGGTCCCACTCGAACGGCCCGGGGAACGTCTCGTCGAAGTCGTTCATGTCGAAGAGCAGCCGACGCTCCGGCGTGCCGAACAGGCCGAAGTTCGACAGGTGGGCGTCGCCGCACAGCTGCACGGTGATGCCGGTGTGCGCGGCGGTGGCGAGATCCGACGCCATGAGCAACGCGGACCCCCGGAAGAAGGCGAACGGCGAGGCGGACATCCGCTCGTATCGCAGCGGCACGATGTCGAGATCCCGGGTCGTGGCCTGCCCCTCGAGAAGCGCGACCGGGTCGGGGCGATCCGCGCCCGGAAGCCACGGCCCCTGCTGCGAGCGGGGTGCGCGGGTGCGCGCGTCGCGTCCCCGGTTGCGTCTGAGGACGAACTCCGGCGCGACCGCATCCGGCGCCGCGAAGTCGTCGCGCCCGTCGGCGTTTCGGTCACCGGCCATGTCGCACCTCGTACCCGTCTGATGACGGCGCGGGATCCGGGTGACCGGGGCGGATCCCCGGGGTCGGGTGCGGGCGGCGTCGCATCGCTCATCGTGGCAGCGCACGACGGGCTCGACGTGGTTCACGTCACCCTTTTCGGGCGAGGGGCGCGGGGACGGAGCGGCTCGCCCTCAGACGTCGCTGGTCGTGGCGCGCTTCGCGCTCGCGCCCCGCATGATCCGCGCGACCGCCGTGATCAGGAACAGCTGACCGGTGATGCCCTCGGCGATGGCGACCGCCTGACCGCCGGTGCCGACCGGCACCAGATTTCCGTAACCGGTCGTGGTGAGCGCGGTGAAGGAGAAGAACAGTTGGTTGCCGAGCGAGTCGAGACACTTCTCGCCGAACAGCGGATCCGCCGAGATCTGCGACATCAGGTTGTACACGAAGGCGAAGAACATGCCGACGAGGATGTAGGCGGTGATCGCCGCCAGCAGCGCCTCCAGGTTGAGGCCGTGCCGGGTCACCTGGTGGGCGATGATGGCCCAGGGGGCGACGAGCAGCGCGATCATCGACGCGGCCGAGAGCGGGATGGCCAGCAGCGGCCCGTTGAGCCCGAAGAGATCGGCGACGACGGCGGTGATCCCGGCGACGGAGAGCACGACCCAGGAGACCCGCTGCACCAGGCGTCGGGCCCTGGTCACGTGGAAGACCATGGCGACCGTGGCGAGCATGGGGAGGAATGCCCAAGGGCTCGGGTCGGTGCTGGGCTGTATCGCGCACAGGCCGTACGACACGATGAGCAGGACGAGCACGATCCCGTACCCGAGAGCGCGGTCATCCCACCGGCGGCCGAGCCGACCGCGCAGGTGCTGTTCGTCCACCGCTTCTGTCCGGGGCATGTCGACTCCACTTCGGTGCGGTGGACGCGTCGTCCACGATGTGCGGCCAGTATCCCAGCGCCGGAGTGCATCCCCTCTCAATGGCGTGCGCGTCGGCCGGGAGGGGAACCGCGGCCCCGGTTCGAGACTGTCCGCCGAACCCGTTATGATGGCTGAGTGCATCCGATCTTCGGGTCGGATCCACGGAGACGTCGCATAGTCCGGCCGAGTGCACCACCCTGCTAAGGTGGAGTCCCCTCACGGGGACCAGGGGTTCAAATCCCCTCGTCTCCGCACTGTTCTTCTTCGTTCGCGGCCCCGGTCGTCTGTGGTTCACGGCAGACTCGAGAGCATGTTGCGCGACATCACGACCGTCGTCTTCGACGTGCTCGGCACCCTCGTCGACGAGCCCCGCGGTCTCCGCACCGCCATCGCCGAAGCGGGAGGCCCGGGCTGCGACTCCGAAGAGCTGCTCGGCATCTGGCAGGGTCACATCGAACGTGAGCAGGCGCGCATCGCGCGGGGCGCACGCGACTACGCCGACACCGAGAGCCTCGATCGCGAGGCAGCGCTGCGGGTGGCTGAAGCGGCGGGGCTCGACGACCAGGCCCGCATCGATCGACTGGCCTCCGCGGCCGAGCGGCTTCCACCCTGGGATGACTCCGCCGACGGTGTCGCGCGACTCGCGCAGAGGTTCCGCGTGTTCGGGCTGTCGAATGCGACGACGAAGACGCTGCATCGGCTGGGAGCGCACGCGGGTCTGGAATGGGATCTGGCGCTCTCGGCGGACGCCGTCCGTGCCTACAAGCCGGTCCCCGAGGTCTACGCTCTGGCCGTGCAGGCGGCGGGCGGCGATCCGTCGCGAGTGCTGATGGTCGCGGCCCATGCCTGGGATCTGCGGGGTGCGCAAGCGGTGGGAATGCGCACCGCCTATGTGCGACGCCCGGTGGGAGACCCGCCGACTCCGTCAGACACGTTCGACGGTCGATTCGACGGACTTCAGCAGCTCGCCGACGCGCTCATCTAGAGCGCGGCGGATCGATCCTCTTCTCTCAGCAGCAGCTGCCCGCCGAGCGCGCACTGCCGATGGGCTCGACCTCCGTCGACTCGTCCGCGATGCCGAAGCGGATCAGCGCGCGCGGGTCGAAATGGTCATCGGGTGGTACGACATCGGGCGCCACTGCGTGGAGAAGGGTGAAGTCGGCCGCAGCGCCCACCACCAGCAGGGCTCCGACCGGGAAGCAGTCGATCACGACGTGGAACTCGTCATCGCGCTGCTGCACGGTCAGCCCGGAGATTGACCAGGCGGTGAACTCGTTCGCCGTCGGCGTGCTGCGCCAGTTCTGCTGCACCACGCCGGTCACCCGCAGCAGCGCGGTGGTGCCGCGCAGACGTGTCGACTGCCCCAGTTCCAGGAGCACGCCGACAGTCCCGCCGAGCACATCGACGAGGATCCGTGTGATCTGGGAGCCCACCAGCGCATCATCCGTCAGGAACGGATTCTCCCCGTCCGGGAGTGGCGGAAGCGCGCCGGGTACGCCGATGAGCAGGTCGTTCACGTTCATGGCTATTCGCTCTCCCCAGAGATCCCCCGACCGTTCGAGAGTATGTGATCGCGGTTCACAAATTCTGAACGCCGAATGTGAAGGGGCACCAGGGTGCGGGGCGACGCCGACGAGGTGTGCTGCGTTCGTCGTGGCCCTCCGGTAGTCTCACCGGCATGGCCACCGCATCGACGCAGACCCATAAACGCGAGGCTTTCGGATCGCGGAACGTGTTCATCCTGTCGGCGATCGGATCTGCGGTCGGCCTCGGGAACATCTGGCGGTTCCCCTATGTCGCCTATGAGGGCGGCGGTGGGGCCTTCCTCATCCCCTATCTGTGCGCGCTGCTGACCGCCGGCATCCCGCTGCTGTTCTTCGACTACGCGATCGGGCACCGGTTCCGCGGGTCGGCGCCACTCGCCTTCCGACGCATGCACCGGGCGGCCGAGCCCCTCGGCTGGTGGCAGGTGCTGATCTGCGTCGTGATCGCGGTCTACTACGCGGTGATCATCGCGTGGGCGGCCATGTACACCTGGTTCTCGGCCCAGCTCACCTGGGGGCCGGGGAACGAGAACGACTTCTTCTTCATCGACTTCCTGCGGTCGGCGGACGTCGCGAAGGTCGGCGTCTCCACCGAGTTCGTGCCGCAGGTCGGCATCCCCCTGGTCGTGGTCTGGCTGATCGTGATCGTGATCATGGCGCTCGGCGTGAAGCGCGGCATCGGCCGCGCGAACATGATCCTGATGCCGTTGCTCACCGTGATGTTCGCGATCCTCGTGGTGCAGTCGCTCTTCCTCCCCGGTGCGATGGAAGGTCTGAACGCGTTCTTCACCCCGAACTGGGAGGCGCTCGCCGACCCGGGCGTCTGGGCCTCCGCCTATGGGCACATCTTCTTCTCGCTGTCGGTCGCCTTCGGCATCATGGTGACCTACTCCTCTTATCTCAAGCGCAAGACCGACCTCACCGGATCCGGGCTGGTCGTGGCGTTCGCGAACTCCGGCTTCGAGATCCTCGCCGGTATCGGCGTCTTCGCCGCACTCGGGTTCATGGCGCAGGCACAGGGGACCGAGGTCGCCGGCGTCGCGTCCTCCGGCATCGGGTTGGCGTTCATCGCCTTCCCGACGATCGTCTCGCAGGCCACCGGGGGCTCGATCATCGGCGTGCTGTTCTTCGGCGCGCTCGTGTTCGCGGGGGTCACCTCACTCATCTCGATCCTCGAAGTGATCGTCGCCGCGCTGCAGGACAAGCTGGGCTGGGCGCGCGTGCGCACGACGCTCACGGTGGCCATCCCGCTTGCGATCGTCTCGATGGCGCTCTTCTCGACGACCACGGCTTTGTCGGTGCTCGATACGGCGGATGCCTTCGTCAATGCGTTCGGCATCATGGCCGTCGCGCTGGTGGCGGTGATCATCGTGGCCTGGCTGCTGCACAAGCTCCCGGTGTTCGTCGAGCACCTCAACCGCCGCTCCAGCTTCCGGGTCGGACTGCTCTGGAAGCTGCTCGTCGGCGTGCTCGCGCCGCTCGTGCTCGGTTATCTGCTCGTCAGCGAGCTCATGACGAAGATCAATGAGCCGTACAGCGGGTATCCGGGGTGGTTCCTCGCGATCTTCGGCTGGGGCATGGTGATCGCCCTCGTCGTGCTGGCGCTGCTGCTGTCGGCGCTGCCGTGGAGCGGACGCTCGCACGCGAAGGACGACCCGGAGTACGACGAGTTCCTGGCCGAGGAGCAGTACGAGCCGGATGCGGAGACGTCGGCTGTTCCGATCGTCGCGACGCCGGAGAAGGGAGAACGCGCATGACCACGACAGCGATCGTCATGATGATCATCGCCATGGTCACGATCTGGGGCGGCCTCGTCGCCGCGATCGTGAATCTCGCCCGTCATCCCGAGGCCGCCGAGAACGAGCCGGCACCGCCCGTCGAGCTGTGACCGCGCGCTGACGGCGAGCCGATCGCATCCGACCGGAGAAGTCGGGTGTCGGTGTCCCTGGCGCGGCGACGATGGTGGGGAAAGGAGGACCTCATGATCGGAACGCTCAACGCCCTGGTCGATCTCGTCGAAGCCACTCGCTCCGACGAGATCGACGTCGCCGGGTTCGCACGCGAGCACGGCACGACCGAATACCACCTGCGGCGGATGTTCTCGGCGCTGGCCGGCATGCCGCTCTCGGAGTACGTGCGGCGCCGTCGCATGACGCTCGCCGGCGCGGAACTCGCCGCCGGCGCCTCGAGCCTGCTCGATGTGGCGGTGCGCCACGGCTACGGCTCGGTCGAGGCTTTCGGTCGCGCCTTCCGTGCCGTGCACGGTATCGGACCGGCCGACGCGCGCCGAGACGGGGGTCCTCTCCGTACACAACCCACGCTCCGGTTCCGCCTGAGCGTCGAAGGGAGCACCCCGATGGACGTCACCATCACCCACCGTCCCGCGTTCGTCCTCGCCGGTCACGCCGCCGAGGTCCCGCTCATCCACGAGGGCGTCAACCCGCACATCCAGGCGCACATCGCCGCGATCCCGCTTGAGGAGCACGCGCGCCTCAAGGCGCTCGCCGACGCCGAACCGGCCGGGATCCTCGCGATCACCGCCGACATCGAGCCGGATGCTGCGGAGGGCACGCCGCTCACATACCTGCACGGCGTCGCGCTGCAGGACACCACCGCGGTGCCCGACGACCTCGATTCCCTACGCCTCGACGAAGGGTCCTGGGCGGTCTTCGCCGCGCGGGGTCCGTTCCCGGCGACCCTGCAGAACCTGTGGGCGGCCACGGCGACCGAGTGGTTCCCCTCGAACCCGTGGCGGCTGCGGCCCGGCCCCTCGATCGTGCGCTACCTCGAGTTCACCGGCGACTCCGCGTCGTGCGAGCTCTGGCTGCCCGTCGAGCAGGGCTGAACACCCGATGCCCCGCGTCGACGTCGATCAGCGCGGGGCATCGCCCTTCCTCGGCGGGCGATAGGTACCGATGATCGCGGCGATGAGATCGGAGTAGGCGGCGTCCTGGCTGGAGAAGCTGCCGTTGTTGCGGCCGTGCCGCAGCACCTCGACACGGTCGGACACCGCCTGCACGTCGGCGATGTTGTGACTGATGAACACGACGCCCAGCCCGAGCTCACGGAGCTGCTCGATGTGGGTGAGCACGTCGGCGGTCTGCGCGACGCTGAGCGAAGCGGTCGGCTCATCGAGCACGACCAACCGGGGCTGGCTGATGAGGGTGCGCGCGATCGCCACGGCCTGTCGTTGGCCACCGGACAGGGAGTTGAGCGGCGTGCGGGTCGACGGGATGTTGGCCGCCAGATCGGTCAACGCCTGCCGGGTCGCATTCTCCATCTCGCCCTCGCGCAGCATGCCCTTGGAGGTGCGCAGCTCGCGTCCGAGGAAGACGTTCGCCGTGACGTCGAGGTTCTCGCAGACGGCGAGGTCCTGGAAGACCGTCGCGATGCCGAGTCGGTTCGCCTCGGCGGGGGAGGAGATGTCGACGCGCTCGCCGTTGATGCGGATCTCGCCGGATGTCGGGGTGAGAGCACCCGCGATGACCTTCGCCAGCGTCGACTTGCCGGCGGCGTTGTCGCCGACGAGACCGACCACCTCGCGCGCGTTCACCGTGAAATCGACGTCGGTGAGCGCCTCGACGGCACCGAAGCGCTTCGTGATGCCGCGCAGGGTGAGCAGCGGCTCCGCCTGCGACGCCGAGAGAGTCATGAGCGGCCCTCGAGAAGCTGGGACGGATCGGTCGACTGCAGGATGTGGATGGTCGCGCCCACGAGCACCGTGTCCTTACCGAACGACGCGGGGATCGGCTCGCGGCGAGGAGCGCGGCGCTGCGGCGCGTGCTCGCGCAGGGCGGCGCCGAACGGCAGCAGGAAGACCGGGCCGGCGTCGGTGAGCTCGCCGCCGATCGTGATGATCTCGGGGTCGAGCGTCTGACAGACACCCGCGACCACACGGCCGAGCGTCGCGCCCGCATCGGACACGACCCGCGCGCAGCCGGGGTCGCCGGCGGCGGCACGGGCGATGACGTCCTTGAACGTGACCTGGCCGTAGGCGGCCCGCAGCGGTGCCGTGACGGCCTCGGCTCCGACGACGGTCTCGAGGCAACCGCGCTGCCCGCAGGGGCAGATGGATCCGGCGGGGTCGACCTGCACGTGTCCGATCTCACCCGCCGTGCCCCCGCGTCCGCGGTAGAGCCGCGAATCGATGATCACGCCGGCACTCGTCGTGTACGAGGCGTTGATGAACAGGCTGTCCGCGACGTCCCGTGCCGTGCCGAGCGTCGCCTCGGCGAGCGCGGCGAGGTTGGCGTCCTTCTCGACCAGCACCGGGCATCCGAGGCGCTGTTCGACGACCGCGGCGATGGGCTGCGATTCCCACCGCCTCATGACGCCCGGATAGGCGACCAGACCGGTGTCGGGGTCGATCGGCGCCGGAATCGCGATGCAGAGGCCGATCAGCTCGTCGGCCTGCGCCGCGATCATGTCCAGCATCTCGATGATGAGGAGCGTGATGCGATCGAGCACCGTGTCCTCGGCGTGGTCGGCCGGCAGCGGCATCGACCGGTCGGCGAGCACGGACTGCCCGACGTCGTTGAGACGCACCCGCATGCTGCGACTTCCGATGTGGACGGCGGCCACCAGCCCGGCACGCCGGGCGATGGTGACGAGCTGTGCGCGACGGCCACTCCGCGAGGTCGGATGGGTCTCCACCAGACCCGAGAGCGACAGCTCCTTCACGATCGCCGACACCGTCGCCGTCGACAGGGTGGTCGCTTCGGCGAGCTCGACCTGGGTGAGCCCGCCGAAGCGCTTGACCGCGTCGACGATCTTGGCCGTGTTGGCCTCGCGCAATCCCGACTGGGAACCGCTCGACCATCTGCTCATAGCGGGAGCATATCGCGTGGGATCGGCACCGCCGGGGTCAGCGGGCGGCCCCCGCCCGACGCTTGTTCCAGACGTCGAAGGCCACGGCGATCAGGAGCACCAGGCCCTTCACGACCTGCTGTGTCGCCTGATCGAGGCCCATGAGCTGCATGCCGTTGCTCATCACCGCCATGATCAGACCGCCGACGATCGCCCCGCCGACGCGCCCCACGCCACCGGTGACCGCGGCGCCCCCGATGAAGCAGGCAGCGATCGCGTCGAGCTCGAACATGTTCCCCGCTCCCGGCTGCGCGCCGTTCGTGCGCGAGGAGAAGACGACGCCGGCGACACCGGCGAGCAGTCCCATGTTCACGAAGATCCAGAAGTTGACCCGCCGCACGTTCACGCCGCTCAGCAGTGCGGCGTGCAGGTTGCCGCCGATCGCGTAGACGTGACGCCCGAACACGCTCTTCTGCGTGATGACCGAGTAGGCGATGATCAGCACCGCGAGGAGGATCAGCACGAAGGGGAGACCGCGGCTGGTGGACAACTGGTAGCCGAACCACATCACGACGGCCGCGATCAGGGCGATCTTCAGGATGAACCAGCCCAGCGCCTCGACCGACTGCTGGTGCGCGACCTTCGAGCGTCGGCTGCGCACCTGCCACACCGCATAGCCGCCCACGCCGATGGCGAAGATCACGAGCGTGAACACGTCGACCCCGTAGCCGCCGAAGAGTCCGTTGAAGAATCCGTTGGCTATCGAGTAATAGGTGCCGCCGAAGGGCGAGAGCGAGACGTTGCCCAGCACGATGAAGGTTAGGCCGCGGAAGAGCAGCATGCCGGCGAGCGTCACGATGAACGCCGGGATGCCGACGAACGCCACCCAGAAGCCCTGCCATGCCCCGACCAGGAGGCCGACCACGAGTGCGGCGATGACGCCGACCCACCAGGGCAGCTGCATCCGGATCACGAGGACCGCGGCGGTGGCACCCGTGAGGGCGACGACCGAGCCGACCGAGAGGTCGATGTGACCGGCGATGATGACGATCACCATGCCGATCGCGAGGATCAGGATGTAGGAGTACTGCAGCACGATGTTCGTGAGGTTCCCCGGGGAGAGGAACGTCGGGTTCAGGATGGCGAAGAAGGCCACGATCGCGATGAAGGCGACGAGGATGCCGCTCTGGCGCAGGTTGCGCGTGGCGAGGCTCAACAGGTTGGTGACGCCGGTCATCGTTCGGCCGTCCTTTCGACAGTCATGAGTTGCATGAGGTTCTCCTGGGTGGCCTCGGCGGCCGGCAGCTCGCCGGTGATCCTGCCGAAGGCCAGGGTGTAGATGCGGTCGCAGATGCCCAGCAGCTCGGGCAGCTCGGACGAGATGACGAGCACGCCCTTCCCCGCCGCGACCAGGCGGTTGATGATCGTGTAGATCTCGTACTTGGCACCGATGTCGATGCCGCGCGTGGGCTCATCGAGGATCAGCACGTCGGGCTCCGTCTGGATCCACTTGCTCAGCACGACCTTCTGCTGGTTGCCGCCGGAGAGGTTGCCCACGAGCTGGAGCACACTGGGCGTCTTGATGTTCATCTCGGCGCGGTACTGCTCCGCGATCCGGAGTTCCCGGTTCGCGTCGATCCAGCCGCCGGGGCTGATCATCCGCAGTGACGCGAGGGTGATGTTGTGGCGGATGTCGTCGATGAGGTTCAGCCCGAACTTCTTGCGATCCTCGGTCGCGTAGGCGATCCCGGCGCGGATGGCGGCGCTCGTGGTCGACGTGTCGACCTCTTTGCCGCGGACGAGCACGCGTCCCTTCGCGTTCCGCCCGTAGGTGCGGCCGAAGACGCTCATGGCGAGTTCCGTGCGTCCGGCACCCATCAACCCGGCGATGCCCACGACCTCTCCGGCACGCACGGTGAGGGAGGCATCGTCGACCATGATCCGTCCCGGCTGGGTCGGGTGATGCACGGTCCAGTTCTCGATCCGCAGCACCTCCTCGCCGAGTTCCGGCACTCGCTCCGGGAAGCGGTGGGCGAGGTCGCGCCCGACCATGCCGCGGATGATCCGGTCCTGCGTCGAGGCCGGATCGCTCATGTCGAGTGTCTCGATGGACCGGCCGTCGCGGAGGATCGTGGTGCGGTCGGCGATCGCGTCGATCTCGTTGAGTTTGTGCGAGATGATGATCGACGTCATCCCGCCGTCGCGCAGGCGCCGGAGCAGGTCGAGCAGGTGCGCCGAGTCGGTGTCGTTGAGCGCGGCGGTCGGCTCGTCGAGGATGAGCAGGCGCACGTTCTTCGACAGTGCCTTCGCGATCTCGACGAGCTGCTGCTTGCCCACGCCGAGCTGGCCGACCGGCGTGGCGGGGTTCTCGTCGAGACCGACCTGGGCGAGCAGCTGCGAGGCCTCGGAGTTCGCGCGGTCCCAGTCGATGAGTCCGCCCGCCCCCCGACGCTCGTTGCCGAGGAAGATGTTCTCCGCGACGCTGAGGTAGGGGATCAGCGCGAGCTCCTGATGGATGATCACGATGCCGACGTGCTCGGAGTCGCTGATGGATCCGAACTTCGCCTCCTCGCCCTCGTAGACGATCTCGCCCTCGTACGCACCGTGCGGGTAGACACCCGACAGCACTTTCATGAGGGTGGACTTCCCCGCCCCGTTCTCGCCGCAGATCGCGTGGATCTCGCCGCGGCGGACATCGAGGTCGACGCCCTGGAGCGCCTTGACGCCGGGAAAGCTCTTCTCGATCTCCCGCATCTGCAGTACCGGTGTCGTCATGAACCGGCTCCTTTCCGTCGAGAGGGGCGTGACGTCGTGTCGACGTCACGCCCCGGAGCGATGATTACTCGGCGACGCCGGAGTCGACTTCGGCCTGGGTCCAGTAACCCGAGTCGACCAGCAGCGGGGTGATGTTGTCCTTGTAGACGATGTCCGACTGCAGGAGGTACGACGGCACGACCTTCACGCCGTTGTCGTAGGTCTCCGTGTCGTTCGCCTCGGGCTCCTCGCCCTCGAGCATGTCCTCCGCGACGACGACCGACTGCTCGGCGAGCTTGCGCGTGTCCTTGAAGATCGACGCGAACTGCACGCCCTGATCGATCAGGCTGATGGAGCCGATCTCGGCATCCTGTCCGGTGACGATCGGGAGACCGTCGGCGATGGTCGCGCCGAAACCGCCGGTGCCCTGGAGTGCCGTGATGATGCCGCGCGAGATCCCGTCGTAGGGGGAGAGCACTCCATCGAGCTTGGTGCCGCCGCCGTACGTCGAGGTGAGCAGATCCTCCATGCGCTTCTGCGCGGTCTCCTGTTGCCAGCGCAGGATCGCCGCCTGCTCGATGTCGGTCTGACCCGACGGCACCGAGAGCACGCCCTCGTCGATGTAGGGCTGCAGCGTGTCCATCGCCCCCTGCCAGAAGAAGTGCGCGTTGTTGTCGTCGAGCGAGCCCGCGAAGAGCTCGATGTTGAACGGGCCCTTCTCTCCGGTGTCCTTGCCGTCCTCGTCGAGCACGCCGAGGCCGACCAGCAGCGAGGTGGCCTGCTGCACGCCGACCTTGTAGTTGTCGAACGTCACGTAGAAGTCGACGTTCTCGCTGTCGCGGATGAGGCGGTCGTAGGAGATGACCGGGATCTTCGCTGCCGCAGCGGCGTCGAGCTGCGACGACAGCGCGGTGCCGTCGATCGCGGCGATGACCAGGAGGTCTGCGCCCTTGGTGATCATCTGGTCGATCTGCTGGCCCTGCGTCGGGATGTCGTCGCCGGCATACTGCAGTTCGACCTGGTAGCCGGCCTTCTCCAGCCCCTCCTGCACGGCGGTGCCGTCGGCGATCCAGCGCTCGGAGGTCTGCGTCGGCATGGACACGCCGATCAGCAGGTCGCCCTTGTCGCCGGAAGCCTTCTCGCCGCCGCCCGCGGAGCCGGCTCCTCCTCCGCCGCAACCGGCGAGGGCGAGAACTCCCGCGAGACCGAGGGCCGCGAGTGCGTACTTCTTCTTCATTCCGAGCTCCTTTGCTGTGCAATGCGTCCTCCGGCCGAAGTCCGGAGGGTGGGCGTCCCGGCCATTCGGGATCCGCCTCGGATCACTTTCTTGAGTTCGAGACTCGAAGTCAAGCGAACGTGATCGTTTCGTGATCATTCGAGCACCGGGGTGCACGGCCCGGTTTTCGTCGCCAGCGACCGGAGTTTTGCCGTCCGAGACCGACAGAAGCCCGAATTACCTTCGAGACTCGAAGCTAACTCGGGCGGGCGGTAGCCGGTGTCTGTGCCCCGTGTCACACTGGGCACACGAACCAGGAAGGCCCGTCATGGCGGCGATCGATCCCAAGAAGACGCTCGACGCGTATCGCGCGAAGCGCGGTCAGGTCCGCATCCTCGAGGTCCCGCCGATGCAGTACCTGATGATCGACGGCGCCGGAGACCCGAACACCTCCTCGGCCTATGCGGAGGCCGTCTCGGCTCTGTTCCCCCTGGCCTACACGCTCAAGTTCGCGAGCCGCGACGAGCTCGGTATCGACACGGTCGTGATGCCTCTCGAAGGGCTCTGGCACGCATCGGACATGGAGTCGTTCACCACTCATCGCGACAAGTCCGCCTGGCAGTGGACGCTGATGATCATGGTCGGCGACCACATCACGTCTTCGATGTTCGCCGACGCGGTGGAGTCCGTGGCGCAGAGAGCGGCGAAGAAGAAGGAGCCGGTGCCCGCACTCGGCTCCGTGCGGCTGGAGACCCTCGACGAGGGGATGAGCGTGCAGACTCTGCACGTCGGTCCGTTCGACGATGAGGGGCCGGTCCTCGACGACCTGCATCACCGCTTCATCCCCGAGCACGGCCTGACGATGACCGGGCTGCATCACGAGATCTACCTGAGCGACCTGCGTCGCACCGATCCGGCGAAGCTGCGCACCATCCTCCGGCAGCCCGTATCGTCGAGCGCCTGATGCCGAGAGGCGCCGGGAAAGCAAGCCCCTCCGCCGGGTGGGTCCTCGGCGATACCCTTCAATGATGAGCACGGTCAAGCACGCTGCGCGCGTCGCCAAGGGGTCCACCGCCTTCCGCCGCATCGCCCGTGTCGGGTTCGTCGTCCTCGGCCTGATCCACGTCATCATCGGTGCGATCGCCATCACCATCGCCGCGGGGGCCTCGGGCGACGCCGACCAGGACGGGGCGATGGAGCAGATCCGGAACAACCCGGTCGGCGGATTGCTGCTCGTGCTCGTCGCCACGGGGCTGATCGCTCTGGCCGTGTGGCAGATCGCGAGTGCGTTCCTCGCCGCCGACCCCGCCGAGACGAAGAAGTGGGGGCAGCGCGTCAAGCTCTTCGGCATCGCCCTCGCCTACCTCGTGGTCGCGGGCATGGCCCTCATCTACGCGCTGGGCGGCAATGCCGACTCGGAGACGGCATCGAAGACTCTCAGTTCCGTGGTGCTGGCGGCCCCCGGCGGGGTGGCGCTCCTCGTCGTCATCGGGCTGTCCGTGGTCGGAGTCGGGATCGGGTTCGTCGTGGGCGGCTTCACCCGGGGCTTCGAGAAGCTGCTCGACCTGCCATCGGGCGTCGCACGCGGCGGCATCGTGACACTGGGGGTCATCGGCTACTTCGGCAAGGGCATCGCGGTGGCCGTGACCGGCGTGCTGTTCGTGGTCGCCGCCGTCACGCAGGATCCGGAGAAGGGCGCGGGGCTCGACGCCGCGCTGCACAGTCTGCTGGAGCTGCCGCTCGGCGGACTCATCCTGGGGGCGGTCGGCGCGGGCTTCGCGATCTACGGGGTCTTCTGCATCGCCCGGGCGCGCTTCGCCCGCATGTGAGCAGGACCGGGCCGGGCCGGGCGGTCACGCGGTCGCGGGCTTCTCGCTCCACACCAGCAGGAAAGCCCCGAGCGCGATCATTAGTCCGCCGCCGGTCGCACCCATCGCCTCGATGCGGCGAGGTGAGCGGCCGAACCAGTCGCGGGCGGCGCTGGCGAGGAGCACCCAGACGGCATCGCACGTCACGCCGATGACGACGACGATCACTCCGAGCAGGAAGAGCTGCGCGGGGACGGAACCCGCGTGCAGATCGACGAACTGCGGCAGGATCGCGAGGAAGAACGCGATGGACTTCGGATTGGTGACTCCCACGACGAAGCCCTCGGTGAGCAGCCGCCATCCCGAGCGCCGCGCCGGAGCGGCGATCATCGCGCGCGCCGCATCCTTCCGGTGCCGGATGGCCTGGATGCCGAGGAAGATCAGGTAGCCGGCGCCGAGCACCTTGACGACGGTGAACAGCACGGCCGACTGGGCGATGATCGTGCCGACGCCGAGCGCGACCGCGACGACCAGCACGATCGAGCCGATCGCCGTGCCGAGGATGCTGAGGAACCCGCCCATCCGCCCGAGAGCCATGGCCCGGCCGATCGTGAACAGCACGGTCGGACCGGGGATCACGACCATGACGAACGCCGCGACGACGAAGGCGAGCAGCGTGTCCGGGGCGATCATGGGTCGAGCCTAGGGGCGCGGGCGTCGAGCGGTCGAGAGTGCGACCGCCCGACGCCGGTCGGTCAGCCCTGACCCCAGAAGCGGTCCTCCGCCTCCTGGTCCTCGCTGATGAGCCAGACTTCGGCGATGCGGTCGCCCGCGATGCGGAAGACGTCGACGCCGTGCTGGTCGAGGTCATCGTGTCCGGCGCGCTGCGCACGGAAGCGCACGGTGGCGGAGACGAGGTCGCCGGCCTCCGTCGCCGAGTCGGTCTCGAGCACGAACGTGCCGCCGCTGAGTTCCATGAAGCGGCCGAGGTGGGCGAGGATCGCGTCGGGGCCGACGTGGTCGCCGGATGCCTGGTTGGCGCCGGGCTGGTGCCACACGGCATCCGGATGGAAGGTGGCCGCCAGTGCCCCCATGTCTCCCGCGGCCAGGGCCGCACCGTACTGTCCTACAACGTCGATCGCCGACATGATGCTCCTTCTCGTGTGGTCGGTACTCTGGAGCATCCAGCGTCTCGCCGAGGGCGCGGTTACTTCAACGTCACCGGGAGGAGCAGCGCATGTCGCGCACGTGGACGGTGTTCTCCGCCAGCTGTCCGTCTCGGGCGTCGCTCGCCCGCATCGCGAACAAGTGGACCGCGATGATCGTGGTCCTCCTGCACGAGCAGCCGCTGCGCTTCGGCGAGCTGCACCACCGGATGGATGGGATCACGAAGAAGGTGCTCGTCGACACGCTCCGTGCCCTCGAACGCGACGGCATGCTGGAGCGAGCGGTCGGCGACGACGGTCATTCGCGCTACCTGCTCACCCCGCTCGGCCGAAGCCTGCATGAACCGCTCCAGGCGCTGCAGGTCTGGGCGGAGTCCCACGTGGAGGACGTGCTCGACGCGCAGGACCGCTACGACGAGGTCGCCGACGCGAAGACGCTCGACGGGCGCTGACCCGCGGGCCCACCCCGGGCTCGCAGGTGGGAAACTGGAACGATGAGCGTTTCTTCCGGTGTCGACGTGATCGCCCCTCTGAGCGAGGCCGAGGTGCGGCGTATCCGCGAGGACTTCCCGATCCTGCACACGCAGGTGCGGGGGCATCAGCTCGTGTACCTCGACTCGGGCGCGACCTCGCAGCGTCCGTCGGCCGTGCTGGACGCCGAGCGCGAGTTCTCGATCACCATGAACTCGGCAGTGCACCGCGGGGCGCACACTCTGGCCGCCGAGGCCACCGAGCTGTTCGAAGACGCTCGAAGCACGCTCGCCCGCTTCATCGGGGCCGACGACGACGAGGTCGTCTGGACCTCGAACGCGACTGAGGCGATCAACCTCGTCGCCTACTCGCTGTCGAACGCGTCGCTCGGGCGCGGGGGAGCGGCCGCCGAGCGGCTCCGCTTGCGTGAGGGTGACGAGATCGTCACGACCGAGATGGAGCACCACGCGAACCTCATCCCGTGGCAGGAGCTCGCGGCCCGCACCGGCGCGACACTGAAGGTGATCCCTCTCGACGACGACGGTGCACTGCGGCTCGACGCCGCCTCCGAACTCATCACGGCCCGGACGAAGCTCGTGGCGTTCACGCACGTCTCCAACGTGCTCGGCGTGATCAACCCGGTCGAGCGCCTGGTCGCCCTGGCCCGCGAGGTCGGCGCCCTGACCCTGCTCGACGCCTGCCAGTCCGCACCGCACCTGCCGCTCGACGTGCGCGCGCTCGACGTCGACTTCGCCGTGCTGTCCGGGCACAAGATGCTCGGTCCCACCGGCATCGGGGTGCTCTACGGTCGGCGCGAGGTCCTGGCCGCGATGCCCCCGTTCCTCACCGGCGGTTCGATGATCACCACCGTCACGACGACCGAGGCCGAGTATCTGCCGCCGCCGCAGCGGTTCGAGGCCGGCACGCAGCGGGTGTCGCAGGCCATCGCGCTCGCCGCGGCCGTGGACTACCTGACTGAGGTGGGGATGCCGCGCATCGCCGCGCATGAGGCCGCGTTCGGGCGTCGGCTCGTCGACGGGTTGAGCGCGATCGACGGGGTCCGCGTGCTCGGTGCCGGGATCGATCTGCCGCGCGTGGGGCTCGCGAGCTTCGACGTCGCCGGCATCCACTCGCACGACGTCGGGCAGTTCCTCGACGACCTCGGCATCGCCGTGCGCGTCGGACACCACTGCGCCCAGCCGTTGCACCGACGCCTCGGCGTCACCTCGTCCACCAGGGCGAGCACCTACCTGTACACGACAGAGGCCGAGGTGGATGCCGTGATCGAGGGCGTTGCCGGAGCGATCGACTTCTTCCGGAGGGGCGCATGAGCGACCTGCAGAACCTGTATCAGGAGCTGATCCTGGATCACTCGCGCACCCCGCACGGCTACGGGCTGCGTGACGAGATCCCGGCGCAGTCGCACCAGCTCAACCCGACCTGCGGCGACGAGATCACGCTGCAGGTGCACCGTGGTCCCGACGGGGGCGTCGAGGCGATCGCGTGGGAGGGCCATGGATGCGCGATCTCGCAGGCCTCCGCCTCGCTCCTCGCCGAACTCGCCGAAGGACTCAGCGTCGAAGACCTCGAGGTGCGTATCGCGGCGTTCCGCGAGACGATGCGCTCCCGCGGCAAGATCGAGCCCGACGAGGAGCTGCTCGGCGATGCCGCGGCCCTCGGCGGGGTGTCGAAGTACGTGGCGCGGGTCAAGTGCGCCATGCTCGCCTGGGTCGCCGCCGAGGACGCGCTCACCCGCAGCTGAGGTGCAGGATGGATGCATGCCCGTGCATCTGAAGCCCCTGCCCGCTGGACGCTTCGACGAGTGGCGAGGCGCGGCCAGACAGCGCCTCATCGACGGCAACCGCGCATCGGGGAGGCGTGTCGGGGATGATGCGGTCGCGTTCGCCGATGAATACTTCGACGAGCTGCTGCCGCACGGGGCGGCGACGCCGACGGCACGGGTCATGCGGATCCTCGACGAGGGCCGGCGCGAGCTCGGCACCCTGTGGCTGGTGCTCGCCGGCACGAAGCTGTTCCTCCTCGACCTCGCCGTCGAGACCGAGCTGACCGGCACTCAGAACGACGAGCTGGTCGCGCGGATCCTCACCATCGCACACGACATGGGCGCCACGCAGATCAGTGTGCCGCTGCTCCCGCAGGATGCGGCGGGTCACGCGCTGGTCGACGATCGCGGCTTCACGGTCGCGTCGATCCAGATGGTGCTCGAGCCGCTGCCCTCGCGTGATGTCGCCGCACACGTGGAGGTGCTGCCGATGACCGCGGAGAGGTTCCCCCGCTTCGTCACGGCATCGGAAGCGGGATTCGCCCAGGACCTCGTGGCATCCGGTCGGTTCTCCCCGGAGGACGCCGCGGCGGAGTCGCACCGTCAGCTGGTCGAGGAGTTGCCGGACGGACTCGCCACCCCGGGGCAGGAGCTCTTCACGGCGACCGTCGACGGTGTCGAGGTCGGCATCCTCTGGCTCGGCATGCGCGAACGCGACGGACATGCGCATGCGTTCGTGCTCGACATCGAGGTCGCCGCAGATCAGCGCCGCAAGGGGTACGGGCGCGAGCTGATGCACGCTGCCGAACGCGAGGCCCGACGACTCGGCGCCGACTCGATCGGGCTGCACGTATTCGGCTTCAACGCCGCTGCCGTCGAGCTGTACGAGAGCCTCGGCTACCGGCGGACCGAGGAGACGCTGCTGCGCGAACTGTGACGCCGGTCACGGGACGACACAGCCCGACACGAAGGGAATAGTCCGCGGTGCTCGACGTTGCCCCCAGCATGACTACTCTCGGAATCATCGGTGCAGGACACATCGGCAGCCAGGTCGCGCGGGTCGCGGTGGCGAACGGCTACGACGTCGTGATCGCCAACTCCCGCGGTCCGGAGACGCTCGCGGACCTCGTGGAAGAGCTCGGACCCCGTGCGAAGGCTGCCTCGGCGGAAGACGCCGCGGCCGCTGCGGACGTCGCGGTCGTGACCGTTCCTCTCGGGGCGATCGACGCGCTCCCCGCCACACAGCTCGCCGGCAAGATCGTGCTCGACACGAACAACTATTACTTCGAGCGCGACGGCCACATCGAGGCGCTCGACAAGGGCGAGACGACGACGTCGGAGCTGGTGCAGCGCGCGCTGCCGGACTCGAAGATCGCCAAGGCGTTCAACCACATCTTCGCGGCCGAGATCACGACCGACGGCAAGCCGGACGGAGCCCCGAACCGTCGTGCGCTGGCCACCGCCGGCGACGACGCCGAGGCCGTCGCGTTCGCGACGCGCTTCTACGACGAGGCCGGCTTCGACACGGTCAACGTCGGGCCGCTCAGCGAGTCGTGGCGGGTCGAGCGTGATCGCCCGGCGTACGTCGTGCGGCAGAACGCCGACGAGCTGACCGCGAACATCGCGATCGCCAACCGCCTCCCCTGAGCCCGGCGGGACGAGCGCGACGGAGACCTTCCGCGTCTCGCGCGCTCGTCCCGGACCGAGGCATCCCGGGCGTGTTGGGATACCAAAAGTTGAGTAACCCGGCCCGTGATGCGAGAATGCCCAGATGGCGGGGGCTATGGGGACAAGCGGCGAACTCGAATCGGTCAGGGTCACGCGCATCCTGCGCGACGACATCGTGCTGGGCCGACGTGCGCCCGGGTCGCGTCTGGTCGAACGCGACATCGCGGCCGAGTTGAGCGTCTCTCGCCTCCCGGTCCGCGAGGCCATCCGCACCCTCGTGGCCGAAGGGGTCGTCGTCGCACGCCCACGCACCTGGGCGGTCGTGCGCGAGTTCACCCGCCGCGACATCCAGGATTTCGCCGAGGTCCGTGAGGCCATCGAGACGCTCATCTTCGTCTTCGCCGCCGAGCGTCACGATGAGGCGGGTATCGCCCGGATCAGAGCCGCCTACGAGCGCGAGTTCGCGGCGGCCACGGCCCAGGACTCCGAGGCTGCGCGGATCGCGGCGGCCGAATTCCACGAGGTCGCGGTCGAACTCGCGGGGAACGAGATGCTCGGGGAGCTCATCGCGGTGTTCCTCACCCGGCTGCGGTGGCTGTTCGGACAGCACGACGATCTGCTCGCCATGGCCGAAGAGCACCGCATCATCCTCGAGGCGATGGCCGCACGCGACACGGAGGCGCTGCGCCGCATCGTGCCGGCACACCTCGCCAGCGGCCAGTCGGCAGCGGAGCGGCGCCTCGACGACGGCAGCGACCTGTTGGTCTGAACCGCCGCCGTCCCGCTCGCGCACATTCGGGAACACCGACGACGGGTCCAGTTGTATATTGGTCCGATCGGAGTCGGTCCGGAAACGTTGCGCTGTTCTGGGGAGCGAGATGCGGAGTCTTGCTGTCGCGGTCGGGTGCCTGCTGCTTCTCGGAGGAGTCGCGCTGGTCGCGATCGCCGATCAGGAGCGGGTGGCAGCCCTCACCGCAGTCAAAGCGGAGATCGTCCGTGTCGAGCGCGCCCTGGAGGAATCCCACGGGGAGAACCTCGAGCTCGCGCAGAAGCTCACCGCTCTGCGGTCGCAGATCGCTGAGCAGGATGCCGAGATCGGCGACACCACGGGGTTCCTGCAGTGATGCGCCGGGTGCTGGCGGTAACGCTCGCGGCGGCGGTCGTGCTGTCCGCCGGAGTGCTCGCGCGGGCGGATGCCCTCGATCGGGAGCGCGTCGCGGTCGTGGCGGAATTCGGCAGCCTGTCGCAGGAATACCACGAGGCCAGGCAGCGCACCGAGTATCTCGAGGCGACGATCGCGCAGGCGGAGCAGGACACGGCCGACCGCGCGGCGGTGCTCGCGGTGCGGCCGGCGTTCGTCGCCGAGATCACGGCCCTGAGCCGCGTCTTCGACAATGCACAGGGGATGGTCGACACCGCCTCTCATCGGGCTGCCGCGCTGTCGGCCCAGCAGACCGTGCTGGCCGAGTCGAGGGACCCCGCCACGGTCACGGCGGCCACGGCCACGGTGCATGCGCTCGCCGAGAAGGTCGGCACTCAGGTCGCCTCGGTGCAGGCCGCGCAGAGCGCAGGACCGGGTGGCCCGGCCTGGACATCGAGCGGGCCGGACGGGTACGCGCGGGTGCGGGCGGCGCTCGACCTCGTCGGCGGAGGTGGTGTCGGGCTGTACGAGTCGTCGTCGTGCGCGGGCGGGAACGCGCCGGCCTGCGCCAACAGCAACGGCTACATCAAGTACCGCGGCGACATCGCGGACTGGAGCGCCGGTCGGTTGAACTGGGCCATGGCGCACGAGCTCGCGCACATCTACCAGTTCCGGGTCTGGGGTGCGCTCACGTCTTCCGGCGCGTACGCCTCGATGTTCGGCAACGACCCGGAGTTCCTCGCCAACTGCATGGCCGTCGTCCGCGGCTACCCCGGCTCGGTCGGCTGCAACGGCGATCAGCAGGCGTGGGCATCGGGGATCTGGGTGGGCGCGGTCCGCTGACCCGGCCCGGTGCGGTCAGGCGACCGGCGTCGTCGTGTCGATCGCCGCGCGCAGCGGTCGTCGCATCACGCGCCAGTACGACGACGGGGCGATGCGCGTGAGCACGTCGATTAGCCGTGCCTCACGTCCGACCATCGTGCGGGCAGCCCTTCGCTCGGTCGCTCGGACGATGCGGGCCGCAGCGTCCGCCGGATCGGTGTGGTACATCGCGGCCTGCGCGGCGGCGGCACGAGCGGCGATTTCCGGATCGATCGCGGCGGCGTAGCGCCCGTGCAGGATGATTCCGGTGCGGACGCCGGCCGGATAGACGGCGCCGACGCTGACCGTGGTGCCCTCCAGCTCGTGCCGCAGTGCCTCGGAGAAGCCCCGCACGGCGAACTTGCTCAGCGCGTACGGGATGCGTCCGGCTGGAGCGGCGAGCGCATACACGCTCGCGAAGTGGGTGATGTGCGCGGCGGGCGCAGCGCGGAGGGCGGGCAGCAGCGCCTTGGTGATCGACACCGTGCCCCAGAGATTCACGTCGGTGAGCCAGCGCATCTCCTCCATCGTGAGCTGGTCGAGGTTTCCGAGCATCGATGATCCGGCGCAGGTGATCAGGGCGTTGACCCTCGGATGCGCTGCGGTGATCTCGGTGGCGGCGGCGAACACGGCGTCGTCGTCGCGGAGGTCGACCACGTGCCTGGTCACCCGGGCGTCTCCCAGTTCGGCGGCGAGGGTCGCGAGCGCGGCACTGTCGTGGTCGATCAGGGCGAGGTGCGCTCCTCGGGTGGCCAGCAGGCGGGCGATGTCGGCGCCCATGCCGTTCGCGGCTCCCGTGATCACGGTGGTGCTGCCGGCGAGATCGAGGTGTTTCATGAGTCTCCTGCGGTGCGCGATCCGGGGCCGTGGCGGTGGATGTCGGAGGGGTGGGGCATGCTGATCCGGAACCATTCTGGCCGACACCGGGCCCCAGTGATACCGGTACGCTCGTGGAGAGGAGGTGCCGGTGGGACGGACAGCGGATGCCATCGCCGAAGGCGTCGCGATCGCGACGGCTGCCGCGCGCCTCGCCGTGAAGAATCACATCCTCATCGGCACCATCGCCGAAGACGGCGTCTTCGACATGGAGAAGTACATCGACGATGCGCGGGAGGCGCTGCGGGCGATGGCCGAGGAGTCGGAAGAAGCGGCCGCCAACGTCACCGCGCTGCGTAAGCGGGCCAGGGGTCGGCACTCCGATCCGGTCGGCACGCACGACTACCGCGACCGCGATGTGCGAAACCTGCGCCGCCGGGCCAAGCAGTCCACCGGGGTCGGCCAGCGCCTGCGCGAGATGATGGAAGACCGGGAACGTCTGGCGCAGATCGTCGAAGAGGCGCGGGACGCCGCCTGGGCCGACGTGCGCCACAATCTCGACCGCCGATTGCGGGTCGAGGGCATGCGACCGGATCAAGATCCCGACTACGGGCGCATGCGCGAGGCACGCATGCAGGCGCTGCGTCTGGTCGACCTGCAGGCGCTCTCCTCCGAGCAGCGCGCGCGGGCCAAGCGGCGCAAGAAGCAGCAGAAAGCCGAGGCGGCGAGCGACTGAGGCCTCGTTTCGCTTTCGCGTCAGGACTGTTGTAGGCTGTTCCACGGCCCGCTGAGCGGGCTGGGCGCCCGTAGCTCAATGGATAGAGCATCTGACTACGGATCAGAAGGTTAGGGGTTCGAGTCCCTTCGGGCGCACACTGTGTTGAGACAGTACAGAATCCCCGTCGCGAAAGCGGCGGGGATTCTGCTGTATCCGGGCTGATTTCTCGGGGCTGCGGGTGGAGCGCCGCGTCAGAGCAGGCTGGTGATCGCGGGGTCGCGGCGGGCGACCTCCGCGGCCGTGGCGACGATGACCTCGCGGATCGCCGCGACCGCGACGGCGGGGGTGACGTCTGCCCGGTGGGCGAGGCTCACGGTGCGGGTCATCATCGGGTGGGTCAGGCGAACCGACCGCAGTGCAGGACGATCGAGCAGCACCATCGCCGGGACCACCGCGACGCCGACACCGCGTTCGACGAAGCGCAGCACGGCATCCATCTCGGCTCCCTCGAGCACGTGAGTGGGCACCAGGCCCTCGGCGCGGAAGGCGGCGTCGGTGGTCGCTCGCAGCTCGTACGTCTCGTCGAGGGCGATCAGCGGGAGCGTGGCCAGATGGGCGAGGCTCATCGCGGGCATGGTCGAGACCGGCGGCTCCGTCGCGGCGGAGATGACGACGAGCTCTTCGGCGAGCAGCGGCATGCGCGTGAGGCTGAAGCCCGACGGCGGTGGACCGTCGGATTCGGTGATGAGGGCGATGTCGACCGCGCCGACGGCGAGCTGATCGACGAGCCGTCGGGAGCCGCTCTCGGTCAGGTGCAGGTCCACGCCGGGGTGGCTCGAATGGAACACGCTGATCGCTTCGGCGACGAGGCTGATGCACAGCGTGGGCGGCGCGCCTAGCCGTACACGGCCACGACGTAGCCCGGCCAGCTCGCCCATCTCGTCCTTGATGGCGTCGGCTTCGGCGAGCATGCGCTGTGCGCGGGGGAGGAGTGTCTCGCCCGCGGCGGTGAGCGCGATGTGGCCACGCGCGCGGTGGAACAGTTCGGCGCCGAGTTCGCGTTCGAGGGTGGAGATCTGTCGGCTCAGCGACGGCTGTGCCAGGTGCAGGTGCTCGGAGGCGCGGGTGAAGTGTCCGAGGCGTGCGACCTCGACGAACCCGCGGAGCTGCTCGAGGTTCATGGCCATAGCCTACCGGCATCGTTTCCACTCGAACTATGCATTGGAGTTATTAGGGTGGCCTAATTAGCGTGAAACGTATGTCTACCCCCGAACGTCAGATATCCACCACCGTCCTCGTGATCGGCACCGGCGGCTCCGGTCTGCGCGCCGCGATCGAGATCGCCGAACACGGCGTCGACGTCCTCGCCGTCGGCAAACGCCCGCGTCAGGACGCGCACACCTCCCTCGCGGCCGGCGGCATCAACGCGGCACTCGGCACCATGGACGCCGAGGACAGCTGGCAGCAGCACGCGGCCGACACCATCAAGGAGAGCTACCTGCTCGCCAACCCGCACACCGTCGAGATCGTCACGCAGGGCGCCGAGCGCGGCATCCGCGACCTCGAGCGGTGGGGCATGGACTTCGCCCGCGAAGACGACGGCCGCATCTCGCAGCGGTTCTTCGGTGCGCACACCTTCCGCCGCACCGCCTTCGCCGGCGACTACACGGGACTCGAGATCCAGCGCACGCTCGTGCGCAAGGCCGAGCAGCTCGAGGTCCCGATCCTCGACCACGTCTACATCACGCGTCTGCTCGTGCGCGACAACGTCGTCTTCGGTGCCTACGGCTTCGACCAGGCCGACGGCACCCGCTACCTGATCCACGCTGATGCCGTGATCCTCGCTGCCGGCGGCCACAACCGCATCTGGCGCCGCACCTCGTCCCGTCGCGACGAGAACACCGGCGACTCCTTCCGTCTCGCGGTCGACGCCGGAGCACGACTGCGCGACCCGGAGCTCGTGCAGTTCCACCCGTCCGGCATCATCGAGCCGGAGAACGCCGCCGGCACGCTCATCTCCGAGGCCGCACGCGGCGAGGGCGGCATCCTCCGCAACGCCCTCGGCGAGCGCTTCATGCAGAAGTACGACCCCGAGCGCATGGAGCTGTCGACCCGCGACCGCGTCGCGCTCGCCGCGTACACCGAGATCAAGGAAGGACGCGGCACCGAGAACGGCGGTGTCTGGCTCGACGTGTCGCACCTGCCGCGCGAGACGATCATGACCCGGCTGCCCCGCGTCTACCAGACGATGATGGAGCTGCAGATGCTCGACATCACCACCGACCCGATCGAGATCGCCCCCACCGCGCACTACTCCATGGGCGGGGTCTGGGTGCGCCCGGAGGACCACCAGACCGACGTCGAGGGGCTGTACGCGATCGGCGAGGCGTCCAGCGGACTGCACGGCGCGAACCGTCTCGGCGGCAACTCGCTCATCGAGCTGCTGGTCTACGGTCGTATCGTCGGTCAGGCCGCGATGGAGCACGCAGCCGGGCTCGACGCGCAGCGGCGGTCGGCGGAGGCCGTGGCCGCCGCGCGGGCCGAGATCGACGATCTGCTCGCCGCGGAGGGACGCGAGAACGTCCGCGCGCTGCAGCGCGCGATCCGCAACCTCATGACCGAGTACGCCGGCGTCGTCCGCTCGGAAGACGGGCTGCGCGCCGGGCTCGCCGACCTCGACATGATCGAGGGGCGCATGGAGGATGTCGGCATCCACCCGGACATCGCCGGGTTCCAGGACCTCGCCCATGCGTTCGACCTCAAGGCATCGGCGCTCGCCGCCCGCGCCACGCTCGAGGCCGCGCTGGAGCGCCGGGAGACGCGCGGATGCCATAACCGCAGCGACTTCCCCGACACCGACCCGACGCTGCGGGTGAACCTGGTGTGGTCGCCGACCGCGGGCGTCACCCGCGAGGAGATCCCGGAGGTCTCTCCCGAGATCGCCGAGCTCATGCGTGACGTCGACACGGCGGGCAAGCTCGTCGAATAGGCGCGGACACCCGCGTTCATGCCGAGACCCCGCCCTGCCGATGTCTGCAGGGCGAGGTCTCGGCGGTCGTCCGGGATCTCGAGGAGCGGCTCAGCCGGCCTGCGGCTCTTCCGTGTCGACGACCCCGATCCCGACGGCCTCGTGGTCGGGCTCGGGCTCCTCGCGCTTCGGCGCCTTCGGCTCCTCGCCCGGGTCCTTCTCGGTGCTCGGCTCTTCGAGCTCCTCGGTGCTGGGCACCTCGCTCGGGTCGGCGTCTTCGGGCGATTCGGCCTGGTCCGGAGTCTCGGCCGTGTCCGGATTCTGCACCTGACCCTGAGCCGGCACCTCATCCGTACTCTGTGCACTGCCTGCGGTGTCGGCTTCTCCCGTCGTGTGCACCTGCTCCGGCGTGAGCGCGTTCACCTCGTCGGTCGTGCTCGCGTCCTGGTTCGGCGTGCTGTCGGTCATGATCGCCCCTTTCTCGAAGTCGTCCCGTCAGGATGCCTCGGGGGCGTGCGGGGCTGAAGGGGCTTGACGCGGCGCCGAGTTAATCGAGGCGAACCGAAGGCGCGGATGCGGCGTAGCCTGGAGGGGTGACTGCGTACGTCTCGGCCTTCGACCTCTTCTCCATCGGAGTGGGGCCTTCGAGCTCCCATACGGTCGGACCGATGCGGGCGGCCCTCGACTTCGCTCGACGACTCACCGCGACGGGCGCCCTCCCGCGCGTGGCGCGCGTCGGCAGCACGCTGTACGGCTCGCTCGGCGCCACCGGGATCGGGCACGGGACTCCGGACGCCGTCGTCGCGGGTCTCCGCGGACTCACACCGGAGGCGTGCGACCCCGCCGACGTGAGGTCGGCCTGGACGGACTTCCCCGCCGGCGGTGCCCTGTCGATCGACGGCATCCACGACGTGCCGTTCGCGAAGGAGGACATCGTCTTCGCGCCGCGGACCCGGCTGCCCGGCCACCCGAACGCCATGACGATCACGGCGTGGGATGCCGAGGGGCAGATCGTCGCAGAGGAGACCTATTACTCGGTGGGCGGCGGGTTCATTCGCCGGGACGGGGAGGACGCGAAGCTCACCACCGCGGGATTCCCTTACTCGTATGCGGACGCCGCGTCGCTGCTCGCCCTGTGCGATGAGAACGGGCTGTCGATCGCCGAGGTCGCGCGCCTCAACGAGACCTCGCTGCGCAGCGAGGAGGAGGTCGCGGCCGGTCTCGACGCGATCTGGGACGCGATGTCGGGGTGCGTGGATGCCGGACTCCACGCCGACGGCACACTGCCGGGCATCCTCAAGGTCAAGCGGCGGGCCGGCGTGATCCGCGGCCAGCTCGAAGCGGTCGAGGCCGACGGGCATCGAGAGCTGCCGGGCGAGTGGCTCGGCGCGTTCGCCCTCGCCGTCAACGAGGAGAACGCGGCGGGCGGTCGCGTGGTGACGGCGCCGACGAACGGCGCTGCCGGCATCCTCCCCGCCGTCGCGATGTACTGGTGGCGGTTCCTCGCCGATTCGGGACTCGGTGCGGGCAACGCCGTGACTCCCTACGGCGAGTTGGTCGGCAGCGCGCTGCTGGGGTTCGAGTCGGATGTGCGGGCGCTGGAGAATGCCAGCGACCTCGACGAGGAGCAGACCGCGGAGGCGAACCGTCGCCGCGGCATCCGTCGCTTCCTGCTCACCGCGACCGCACTCGGATCGCTGTTCAAGGCGAACGCGTCGATCTCCGGAGCCGAGGGTGGATGCCAGGCCGAGGTCGGCTCCGCGTGCGCGATGGCGGCCGGAGGACTCACCGCGGTGATGGGTGGCACGAACCGTCAGATCGAGAACGCCGCGGAGATCGCGATGGAGCACCACCTGGGGCTCACCTGCGACCCGATCGGCGGACTCGTGCAGATCCCGTGCATCGAGCGCAATGCGATCGCGGCGTCGACGGCGGTCACGGCGGCTCGTCTCGCGTTGCGTGGCGACGGCAGCCACTACGTCTCACTGGACGCGGTCGTCGAGACGATGCGTCAGACGGGTGCCGACATGTCGACCAAGTACAAGGAGACCAGCGAGGGCGGCCTCGCGGTCAACGTCATCGAGTGCTGATCGCGCCCGCGCGACTCCATGTCCGCGGATGCCGGTAGCCTCCACGAGACACCACGCGGAGGGAGCACGATGGAGGCGTTCTGGGAGCCGAGCTCTCGCCGACGGCGGCAGCAGCCGGTCGTCGCGGTGCGCCCGAACGACGACGCCCCGACGCCGGATGGGGAGTGGCCGACGAGCATTCCCGCGGTCGCCCAGGTGCTACGGGAGGGGATCGATCTCGACCCCGGGGTGACGTTCCTCGTGGGCGAGAACGGCAGCGGCAAGTCGACCCTGGTCGAAGGCGTCGCACTCGCCTACGGCCTCTCGCCCGAGGGCGGTTCGCGTCAGGCGCGGCACAGCACCCGAGCGACCGAGTCGCCGTTGTCGGAGTGGATCCGGCTGCAGCGCGGTGTGGGAGCCAACCGCTGGGGCTTCTTCCTGCGGGCCGAGACGATGCACTCGTTCTACACCTATCTCGAAGACAACCCGTCGACCGCCGGCGCCGATGTGCCGTTCCACGAGATGAGCCACGGCGAGTCGTTCCTCGCACTGTTGGAGAGCCGCTTCGACGAGCCGGGCTTCTACTGCCTCGACGAGCCGGAGGCCGCCCTGTCGTTCAACTCGACCCTGGCGCTCATCGCCGTGCTGCGGCGCATCGCCGACGACGGTGGGCAGGTGCTGTGCGCCACGCACTCGCCGGTGCTCGCGGCGCTGCCCGGCGCGAAGATCCTCGAAGTGGGGGAGTGGGGAGTCCGTCCCGCCGAATGGGGCGACCTCGAGATCGTGAACCACTGGCGCTCGTTCCTCGAGCATCCGACACGCTACCTCCGCCACCTGCTCGACTGAGGAAGGCCGCCCTCTTCTGCGTGCTCGAGGCGCAGGCGCATAATTCATCACATGATGAATAACTCAGCCGTCGAGATCGCGCAGCTGCGGGTGCACCGCGGGGCAGTGCGGGTCTTCGACGGGATCGACCTCACGATCCCGCGTGGACAGATCACGGGGCTGCTCGGGCCGTCGGGATGCGGAAAGACCACCCTGATGCGCTCGATCGTCGGTGTGCAGCGGATCGCCGGAGGCAATGTCACCGTCCTCGGCGAGCCAGGCGGATCCCGACAGCTCCGCCACCGCGTCGCCTACGGCACACAGGGCGCTGCGGTGTACGGCGACCTCAGCGTGCGCCAGAATCTCTCGTACTTCGCCTCGCTGCTGAAGGCGCCGAAGGGCGACGTGAACAGGGTGATCGACGAGGTCGGTCTGCGTGCCCAGGCGGGGCAGCGCGTCGACGCGCTCAGCGGTGGTCAGGCGACGCGGGTGTCGCTCGCGGTCGCGCTCATCGGCTCTCCCGAGCTGGTCGTGCTCGACGAGCCGACGGTCGGGCTGGACCCCGTGCTGCGTGCCGAGCTGTGGGCGTTGTTCCGGGGGCTCGCCGACCGCGGTGTGACCCTCATCGTGTCGAGTCACGTGATGGATGAGGCGGTGCGCTGCGACCGGCTGCTGCTGATGCGGGAGGGGCGGATCATCGCCGACACCACCCCGTCGTCGCTCCTGGCCGACACCGGCACGACCGACGCCGAGTCCGCGTTCCTGGCACTGATCGAGCGGGACCGCAGCGGCGATGCCGACGTCCCTCGATCACGCCGTGAAGCGCGGGAGCACCGTGAGGAGGCCGGAGAATGAACGGCCGCCGGATGCTCGCCACCGCGGGGCGCGTGCTCGCACAGCTGCGGCACGATCCGCGGTCGATCGCCCTGATGCTGGTGGCGCCGAGTCTGCTGGTCGGTCTCTTCGCCTGGTTGTTCAGCGACCAGGCGGGGGTGTTCGACCAGTTCGGCGGCGCGATCCTGGCGCTGTTCCCGTTCATCGTGATGTTCCTCATCACGTCGATCACGACCCTGCGCGAGCGTCGCTCGGGAACCCTCGAGCGTCTGATGACCACACCCCTCGAGAAAGCCGACTTCATCCTCGGCTATGCGCTCGCGTTCGGGCTGATGGCCCTGCTCCAGGCGGTGATCACGGTGTCGTTCGCGGTCGGGGTATGCGGGCTCGATGTCGACGGGCCGCTGTGGCAGCTCGGACTCGTCGCGGTCGTCGATGCTCTACTTGGTACCGCCCTGGGGCTGCTCGCCAGTGCGTTCGCACAGACCGAGTTCCAGGCGGTGCAGTTCATGCCGCTGCTGGTGTTCCCGCAGATCATCCTCGGCGGCCTGTTCATGCCCCGCGATCAGATGCCGGATGTGCTGTATGCCATCTCTGATTGGCTCCCGCTCAGCTACGCGATCGACACGATCAACGCGGTGGCCGCGGGCGACGAGGGCTGGGACGTGTTCGGCCCGCTGCTGATCGTCGTGGCCTTCGCGGTGGGTGCCCTCGTGCTCGCGTCGCTGACGCTGCGACGTCGCACGCGCTGAGGCTCCGGCTCCGGTGGCTGCTCAGCGCGCCGCGCGGTTCTTCGTGTGCTTGGTCGGCACGGCGGCCCACGGGTCTTCGGGCCACGGATGCCGGGGGTAGCGTCCGCGCATCTCGGCGCGCACCTGGCTGTAGGGACCGGACCAGAACGAGGCGAGGTCGTCGGTGACCGCGAGCGGACGCCCGGCGGGGGACAGCAGGTGGAACAGCACCGGCACCCGCCCGTCGACGAGCCTGGGAGTCTCGGCCCACCCGAAGCACTCCTGCAGCTTCACGGCGACGACCGGCCGTGCGTGCGGGTCGCCGTCGGGCTCCGGGTAGGTGATGCGGACGCGGGATCCGCTGGGCACCTCGAGGCGCTCCGGCGCGAGCTCATCGAGGCGCACGGCATCGGGCCACGGCAGCAGGCGCCGGAGCGGTGACGAGAGTTCCAGCCGTGCTGCGGGGGTGCCGGACGCGAGGCGATCGAGCTCGGGCGCGAGCCACACGTCGAGGGAGTCGACCAGCCCGGCATCCGAGACATCGGGCCACGGATCGCCGAGCTCTCGTCGCAACAGTGCGAGTCGCCGGCGCAGCGCGTCTGCGGTGTCGGACCAGGTGAACATACCGAGCCCGTCGCGGCGGAGCGCCCGGCGCACGGCGTCGCGGCCCTCCTGCGCCGATGCCTTCACGGGCGCCGAAGACCGCGGGATGGCGCCGATGCGCCGCTCGCGTCGGGCCTGGACGCGACCTCCGACGAACTCCGCCTCGACGCGGTCGGTCATCAGGTGGCTCGCCGCCTGCTCCATCTGCGCTTCGGTGAGCACAGCGGCGGAGCGGATGATCGCGC
>NZ_JARE01000021.1:0-74957 GCF_000708325.1 Microbacterium sp. Cr-K20
CGCCCAGGCGCGCACGGACGCCCAGATCGAGGCCTTCGTCGGCGCCGGCGAGCGCGGGATCGGGTCGCAGCGCGTCGCGGACCTCTCCGCGGATGAGGACGCCGCGCACGTCGGAACCGAGCGCGTCGTCCATGCGGTCGTGCTGTCCCTGGTCGAGTTCCCCTGCCGCGAGTTCGACCGAGCGACCGAAGGTCGTCATGCTGACACCGAGTGAGACGATCTCCCGATCGTTGTCGGTCGCGACGAGCTTGGGCGCGACGATCGCCGCGGAGGGCGAACGCTCGAGCGTTCCCCGGAGCCGCTCCAGCGCCCGCGGATGCGGAGCCGTGTCCTGCGCGAGCAGCCAGATCGCGGAGCCTGCGTTCACACGGGGACGCGCGAGCTCCACCGCCTCAGCGAACGAGGTCGTCGTGCGAGCTTCGATGATCCCCTCGACGACGGCCGCGACGGCTTCGCTCTCGCGCAGGGAAGATGCATCGCCGCACATGACGAGCGTCACCGCCTCGGCGGGCGAGGTCTGGGAGCGAACGGCTTCGAGAGTGCGGAGGAGTTGCGCGCGGGACGAGGATCCGGGGCGCGCGACGATGATTGCGTGAACTCGGGCTGGCATGACGTCGTCAGCCTATGCGTGTCAAGACCTGCCCTGGAGCAGTGGACGCGGCGCGCCTGCGAAGCGATGCGGCCGCAGCCCGCGGCGACCGGCTCAGCCGATCAGCTGGCGCGACGCCGATCAGCTGGCGCGACGCTTGAGCTTGCGGCGCTCGCGCTCGGAGAGTCCGCCCCAGATGCCGAAGCGCTCATCGTTGTTGAGCGCGTACTCGAGGCATTCGCCACGCACGTCGCAGGTGGTGCAGATCCGCTTGGCGTCTCTGGTCGATCCGCCCTTCTCCGGGAAGAAGGCCTCAGGATCCGTCTGCGAGCAGAGGGCGTCGGCCTGCCAGGCGAGGGCGTTGTCGTCGTCGGCGGCGTCCGTGCGTCGCACCCCGGGAACACCGAGGTTGATCGGATCGACGAACCAATTCTCCGGTACGTCGGAACGGTATCCCGTCATCTCGATCTCCAACCCTGTCTCCGCCCCCCGGCGGGCCGTGCGCATGACTAATTACACCCGTGTCATTCGCTCCGGTCAAGTCGCGGATCGTAAACCCTCAATACGGTCTTGAAGGTTCATGACGATCCATCGGCGTGTCGCGGCGCGGCGTTCAGCGCCCCGGTCCGGCCACGAACGCCTCGCCCTCGCCGGACACGGTGAGCATGCTCTCGTCGCCGCCCGCGAAAGCCACGCTTCCCACGGGGACCTGCACTTCCTCGCCGGACGAAGAGGTGACCGTGATGGCCCCTGCGGTCGCGAGCACCATCGTCGGTCCCGAGACCTCGACCGTGATCGGAGCGCCCCCCACCGTGACCCTGCTGAGCGCGAAGTCGGGTACGGGAACCGGATAGACCGTGACCGCGTCGCCCTCCGCAGGCCGCAGCACCGGGACCTCACCGGGCGTCGGGTCGAGGATCGCCAGCAGCTCGGGGACGTCGATGCGCTTGGGAGTCAGCCCGCCGCGAAGCACGTTGTCGCTCGCCGCCATGATCTCGACGCCGAGACCCGAGAGGTAGGCATGCAGAAGGCCGGCGCGCAGGAACACGCCCTCTCCTCGTCGCAGCACGACATGGTTCATCAGCAGCGCCACGACCACCCCAGGATCGCCCGGGTAGTTCGCCGCCACGCCCGCGATGGCACTCAGCGTCGTGCCCCACTCCCCCGTGTCGGTTCGCTCCGCTGCCCGCACCACCGCGGCGATGATCTCGTCGACCTCTCGCTGCACGTCGCCTCCGAGCAACCACCCGATGGCATCCCGCAGCTCATCGGCTCCGCCCCCGAGACGGGCGCGGAGCTGTGCGACGCCGTCGCTGTCGTCCAGCAGGTCCAGCAGAGCGAGCGTGTCCTTCACCGGGCGCAGGCCGCTCAGCGATTCGAACCGCTCGCTGAGAGCCACGATGAGTTCGGGTTTGTGGTTGTCGTCGCGATAGTTGCGCTGCGGGTCGTCTGCGGCGAGCCCGCTCTCCCTCGCCCAGCCGTCGCGCGCCTGCGCGATCGTCGGATGCACCTGGATCGAGAGCGGCCCGCCCGCGGCGAGCAGCTTCAACAGGTACGGGAGCGTGCCGCCGGTGATCTGATCGAGGGTACCGCCACCCGCGACGTCCGCGGGATCGCCGGGATGATCCCCGAACCACACCTCCGCCTCGGGGGCACCGGTCGGCGTGCGCCCTTCGAGTCCGGCGAGGAGGGAGTCGGATCCCCAGGCGTAGTCGCGGGGTGCGTTCGTGAGGCTCAGCAGCATGCCACCAGCGTAGAGCCGCGCTGCGGCGTTCAGGCACGCGCCGAGCGCGGCGCGGTAGCCTGAACGCGATGGCCCAGTACACCAAGCACCCGGTGACAGCCCCGCCCTCGGCGCCGGAGCGCGAGTCGACGGGGCACCTTCTGCTGCGCGGTTATGTGATCCTCGTGCTCATCGTGACCTTCGCGCACACCGCGGTGTACAACCTCATCGGCATGGAGGGCGCCGCCGTCACCCTCGTCGTCTTCACTCTCGCGACGCTCGGCATCGGTATCCCGATGCTCGCCCGGAACCGCCCGCAGCCGTTCCGCTGGCGTCGCCTGCCGTGGACGGCGATGGGATACGCGACACTCGCCCTGGTCTCGGTCGCGTGGTCCCAATGGCGAGGACCGACGCTGATCACCTGGGTGCTGCTGGCGGCCGTCACCGTGAACGGGCTGTTCATCGCCCACGTGCTCACCTGGCACGAGATCATCCGGGCCCTCTCGTCCGCCTTCAAGTGGATCCTCGGGCTCTCGCTGGCGATCGAGCTGTGGGTCTCACTCGTCCTGCACGGGCCGCTGCTGCCGAACTTCGCGACCGTGCCGAAGGGGGAGATCGACCCGCAGTGGTACTGGGTCAGGGACAACCTCTTCGACGGCGGACGGATCCAGGGCATCGTCGGCAACGCGAACCTGTTGGCGATCATCTCGCTGTTCGCGATCATCACCTTCGGCGTGCTGTTCGCCGCTCGCGCCCGCTGGCGCACGACGCTCGCCCTGTGGATGCTGCTCGCGGCGTACTTCCTCTTGCGTACGTCGTCGGTCACCGCCCTCGCATGCGCGGCCGCCGCCGCGCTGGTCCTCCTCGTGGCGCTGCTGATGCGCCGCGCCCGCACCCCGGGCGCCCGCACGCGCATCTATGTGACGGCCATCGGCGGCACAGCACTGGCCGCCGCCGCCGTCTGGCTGCTGCGCGAACCGCTACTCGGACTGGTCGGGCGCAGCTCCGACCTCACCGGCCGCTCCGACCTGATCTGGTCGAAGGTGCTCGAGCGGGTGCGGGAGCACCCCCTGTTCGGCAACGGGTTCTCCAGTCCGTGGATCCCGACGGACCCCGCCTTCGACCACTGGATCGTGGATCACGGCATCACGGTGTTCCACGCCCACAACATGTGGCTCGACGTGCTGTTCCAGCTCGGCGTGCTGGGCGTGATCCTGATGGGGATCGCGTACCTGAGCCTGCTGTGGCGCTCCTGGTTCTTCGCGGTCGACCGGCCCCGCTGGGATCTCCACGCCCGACGTCCCTTCTCTCCGCTGACCCTGCTTCCGAGCCTGTTCACCGTGGTGCTGCTGGTCCAGGGCTTCTCGGAGTCGACGCCGATCATGCTCTGGGGGTGGATGCTCCTGGTGCTCCTGTCCTTCAAGCTGAAGTCGGTGCCGCTGGTGGGCGTCGGGGAACGCGATCTGGTCTTCGAACGCGGCACGCGGCAACGGCGGGTTCCGTGACACCGGTCCGGCCGTTGGTCCGCCTGCTCGGCTCCGTGGAGCTCGCGCGAGCCTTCACGCTCACGGCGCTCACCGCCATCTTCGGCTCGTACGCGATCGGACGGATGACCTCGACGGTCACCCTGGCCACGATCATCGCGGTGCTGTGCGTGCTCGGCGCCGCGATCCTCTGGGTGCGCCGCGACGAGCTCTCCCCGCTGCGCATCGCTCCCTCGTCGCTTTTCGCCTTCCTGGGCTGGGCCCTGGTGAGCATGGTGTGGACGACGGACCGCTCGGACACGTTCTTCGGATGGATGTCGCTGTTCGGGTACGCATTCCTCGCGATCACCATCGGCCATATCCGCGACACACTGCAGACCGTGCGCGCCATCGGCGACACCCTGCGTGCACTGTTGGCCCTCTCCCTCGGGGTCGAGATCCTCTCCGGCATCCTGCTCGACGTGCCCTTCACCTTCCTCGCGATCCAGGGCGACCTCGCCGCCGGCGGCCCGGTGCAGGGCCTGTTCGGCAGCCGCAACATGCTCGGATTCGTCGCGGTGATCGCCCTGATCACCTTCGTGATCGAGTGGCGGACGCAGTCGGTGAACGCTCCTCTCGCGGTGGTCTCGGTCGGCCTCGCCGGGTCTCTGGCGTTCCTCTCGGCCTCTCCCACCGTGCTCGTGCTCGCGGTCGCGGTCGGCATCGTGACGCTCGCCCTCACGATCGTGCGGCACACGTCGCCGGCGCGGCGAAACCTCGTGCAGTGGATGCTCGGCGTCCTGGTGGCGCTCGCACTCACGATCGCGTTCGCGTTGCGCCATCAGATCATCGCCCTGCTCGATGCCGGATCGGACTTCTCGATGCGCGCGTCGCTCTGGAACACGATCCTCGACTTCGTCGCCCTCAAGCCGATCCAGGGCTGGGGGTGGTTCGGCGACTGGGCGCGCGGCGAGTACCCGTTCACCTACATCAACTTCCAACTCGACGACCATCACCAGAGCGCGCTGAACGCGTTCTTCGACGTGCTGCTCCAGCTCGGGGCCGCAGGGCTGGTGCTCTTCCTGCTCCTCGGCGGGGTCGCACTGATCCGATCCTGGCTGGTCGCGAGCGTCCGGCGGTCGGTGGTCTACGCGTGGACGCCGATCATCCTCGTCACTCTCGCCGTCGACTCGATGTTCGAGAGCTTCACGCTGGTCGGAGCCGGGTGGTTCATGCTCGTGCTGTGCGCGCTGCGCGCCGGACAGTCGCGCTCCTGGCGCGAGAACATCGATGCCGCCCACACAGGCGCGATCTCGACGCTGCGTTCGCTGGAATAGCCGACGCAGTCGCCGCTCGCGGTGTCAGAGCGTGGCGCGCAGTTTCTCCGCCCAGGCGATCGCGTCGCGGACCCCGTCGTCGACCGACCGTTCGGCGTGCCACTGGAGCACCGCCGCAGCGCGGTCCACGATCGCGAATGCACCGGCCTGATCGCCGGGGCGGCGGTCGGTCTCCGTCACCGGAAGCGGCTCGCCCGTCACCCGCTCGAATGCCGCGACGAGTTCGCGCACCGTCACGCCGTCTCCCGTGCCGAGGTTGATCACCTGGTAGGGGTCGTCCGGCGTGGCGACCTCATCGAACTTCTGCACGGCCGCGACATGCGCGAGAGCGAGGTCCCAGACGTGGATGTAGTCGCGAAGACCGGAGCCGTCGCGGGTCGGCCAATCCGTGCCCGTGATGGTGAAGGCCTCCCCCGCCACGCGCGCCTGCATGATCTTTCCCAGCGCGTGCGACGGCGTCGGGTTCTGCAAACCCGTCCGCAGCCGCGGGTCGGCACCGATCGGGTTGAAGTAGCGCAGCGCGATCGCGCGGAAGTCCCCCGCCGTCGCGGCGTCATCGAGGATCTGCTCGACCATCGCCTTGGTCTTGGCGTACGGGCTCGACGGCGCGAGCGCGCCGCCCTCGTCCACGCCGTCGCCCGTCTCACCGGCATAGACGGATGCCGAGGAGCTGAACACGATACGCGGGATACCGGCGTCGCGCAGACGCCGCAGCAGCGCGATCGTCTTGCCCACGTTGGCGTCGTAGTACCCGAGCGGGTCGGCAACCGACTCCGGCACCACGATGCGGGCAGCACAGTGGATCACGGCGTCGATGTCCGGATGATCCGCGAGCAGCGCCTCCACCACCGAGCCGTCGGCGATGTCGCCGACGTAGAGGTTACGGCCCTCGCCGAAGGATCGAAGCCCCGTGGAGAGGTCGTCGAGGATGACGACGTCGATTCCGGCCTCGATGCATGCCGTCGCGACGGTTGAGCCAATGTAGCCGGCACCGCCGGTGATCAGTACCTTCATCGCGGTCAGTCTACCCAGCGCATCCGAGGGGGCACGGGGCGACTCTCCGCAGATGCGAAGGTCATCGACGGTAGGCTACTCACTGCTCGTCGAGTCCCGCACTGTCCTCTGACAGTGGCCTGCGGCACCAACATCGGAGAACCTGCCAGTGGCCCACGTCCTTCAGAACGTCGTCTTCCCACTTGATCGCGACCCCGACCTTCTTCCGCTCTACGCCGACCCGGAGACCTGGTCCGTGATCGAGGACGAACCCGTCCGCGTCTCGAACCGCGCTCACCTCGGGAACATCCTCGGGCGGCATCGCGCCCGGATCGTGGCGGGGCGGCGTGTGTCGATGGGAACGTACTTCAACGCCTTCCCCGCGTCGTACTGGCAGCACTGGACGAGCGTTCGGCAGGTGCAGCTCACGGTGCGCACCACGGGTCCCGCGACGATCCTCGTGTACCGCTCCAACGGTTCCGGCGTCCGCCAGCGCGTGGCCACCCGCGAGGTGACGGGCGAGGCATCGACGTCCTTCGACCTCGAGCTCACACAGTACAGCGACGGCGGCTGGATCTGGTTCGACATCGTGGCCGATGAGAAGCCCGCCGTGCTCGAGGGCGCGGAGTGGACGACCGACCAGGAGCCGAAGCGCACCGGCAAGGCCTCGCTCGGCATCACCACCTACAACAAGCCCGACTACTGCGTCGAGACCCTGCGGGCACTCGCCGCGTCGCCGGACGCTCTGGAGTTCGTGGATCGCATCTTCCTGATCGATCAGGGGACCCAGCTCGTCGCGGATCAGGAGGGCTACGACGACGTCGCCACGAGCCTCGGCGAGACGCTCCAGGTGATCCGTCAGGACAACCTCGGCGGATCCGGAGGATTCGCTCGGGCCATGCACGAGACGCTCCAGCGTCCGGAGAGCGACTTCGTGCAGCTCCTCGACGACGATGTGCGGCTCGAGCCGGAATCACTGCGCCGCTCCATCGTCTTCGGTCAGTACGCGACGACGCCGGTGCTGGTCGGCGGTCACATGTTCGACCTGCTCGACCGCCCGAAACTGCACGGCTGGGCCGAGGTCGTCGACGAGCATCCGTTCATGTGGCGCAACCTGTATCAGGAGAAGATGCCGCACGACTTCGGCGTCTCGAACCTGCGGCAGTCCACGCTCCTGCACATGCGCATGGACGCCGACTACAACGGTTGGTGGATGTGTCTCATCCCCCTCGATGCGATCCGCAAGGTCGGCCTCTCCCTGCCCGCATTCATCAAGTGGGACGACGCCGAGTTCTGCCTCCGCGCCGGCGAGGCAGGCTTCCCGACCGTGTCCATGCCGGGAGTGGCGCTCTGGCACGTCTCCTGGGTCAACAAGGACGACACGATCGACTGGCAGGCGTACTTCCACGCCCGCAACCGGATCGTGGCGGGGCTCCTGCACTCGAACGCGCCGAGGGGCGGTCGACTGCTCGTCCACAGCCGCCGCGTCGACCTCAAGCACCTCATGATGATGCAGTACTACCCCGTGGCACTGCGTGCACAGGCACTGCGCGATGTCCTGTCCGGACCCGAGCACATGCGTCGCAACCTGGCGACGGCCATGCCCGCCGCCCGTGCCCTCGCCGCCGACTATCCGGAGACGGTCGTGCACCGCGACCCGTCCGCCGTGCTGCACGCGCGTCGCGGCCGCCAGGTGTACAAGCAGCTCCCGAAGAACGACCTGGACAGCCCGAAGGGGATGCGGTTGCGGTTGTTCACCCTCTCCACGCTGACCTCGCACTTCCTCCACCGCCCGAACCCGGCGAACATCGCACAGCCCGAGGTCGAGTTCGGCAAGGAAGACGCGCACTGGTGGCGCGTCCCGGCGTTCGACAGCGCACTGGTGAGTGCCGCCGACGGCTCCGGAAAGAACATCTACACGCGTGATCGCGCGAAGTACCGGCGGATGCTGCGTGACACGGTGCGGCTGCATGCCGAACTCCGCCGCCGCTGGCCGGATCTGCAGAAGCAGTACCGCGAGGCGCTGCCCGATCTCGTCTCACCCCAGTCCTGGCAGCAGATCTTCGAGGAGAAGGCATGACCGCGGCGCCCGCTGCATTCGACCCCACGGCCGCGACGATCGTCATCGTCACCTTCAACCGCTCTCACCTGCTCTCGGGTCTGCTCACGAGCATCACCGCGATGGACCCCAAGCCCGGCCACGTCGTGATCATCGACAACGCCTCGGCAGACGACACCACCGACGTCGTCGAATCGTTCCGCGAGGACATCGGCACCGAGATCGTGTACCGGCGACTCGAGAAGAACACCGGCGGCTCCGGCGGCTTCAGCGAAGGCATGCGCACCGCGTACGAGCTCGGCTCCGAGTGGATCTGGATGATGGACGACGACGTCGAGGTGCTCACCGAGGGGCTCGCGAAGATGGGCGCCTGGAGCAGCCGGTTCAAGAGCATCCAAGGGCGCCGCTTCGACTACGACGGCAGCGAGTTCTACTGGCAGTACCGCATCGCCGAGCGCATGGGCATCCCCATTCCGTTCGCTCCGTCCGGCTTCGACGAGACGGGCTACAAGGAGATGAACAGCGGATGCTTCGAGGGCATGTTCATCCATCGCTCGATCGTGCAGCAGATCGGCCTCCCCGACCCGCGGTTCTTCATCTACTGGGACGACCAGATGTACGGGTGGCTGGCCTCGCGGCTGACGACCGCGGTGATCGTCGACGAGTTCGTGCTGCGCCGCACCCGTGAGATCAAGCAGTGGGACATGGGCATCCGCCACATGAACGCGTCCAGCAATGCGTACCGCTACTACATCATGCGCAACCGCGGATTCATCAAGCAGTACTACCGCGTCCACGGCGTCTACAACCCGGTGCTCTTCGGCCTCGGCACCGCGGCGACGTTCTTCAAGGAACTCATCCGGCTCGTGTTCGTCGAGAGGACCGTGCGCGGCACGAGCAACCTCTTCCGCGGCATCCGCGACGGCGGCAAGGCCGGCCGGGACCGCAGCTGGCAGCCGATGCCTCCTCTGGAGGGGTGACGATGGACGATTCGCAGCCGGAACTGCGCTGGGCACCTCTGCCTCCGCAGCCGAGGCGGACCGGACGGATATGGCTCATCGTCGGCCTCTCGGTCGCCGCTCTCGCGATCGTGGGCCTGCTGCTGTTCTTCCTCCTGCCGCGGGGCGACGCCCCCACCCCGTCGGAGTCCGCATCGCCGACGCCGACGGAGTCGACGACTCCAACTCCGACGACGACGCCGACGCCGACGGCCACGCCGACGACCACCGCCGCTCCCGAGCCGGAGCCGACACCGGCCCTCACGCCTCCCCCGGCGACCGACCCCACCGTCGAGGTGTTCCGCGGACAGGTGAGCGGATGGCTGAACTCCGCACCCCGCGGGCTCGACATCATCGCGGGCGCCAGCGGGCAGGACGCCCTCCCCGTCGTCGACACGCTGCAGCAGGACGCGCAGCGACTGTCGGATGCGCAGGCGCCTTCATCCATCGCCTCGAAGTGGTACGACGGTGTGACGGACTACGCCCAGCGTCTCACGCAACTCCAGGCGGCGATCACGAACGATTCCGGTGTCCCCGCTGCCGTGGATGCGGCACGGAAGTCCGTCACCGCCCTCCGGAGCCTGGTGGGTCTCTGAGCGGACCGTCGATCAGCTCGTCGAAGCGCTGATCGCTACACCGCGTAGTCGGCGTTGTAGCGGTCCAGCACCTCGGCGATCGGCGCATCCAGCGCCAGCGCGCCCTTGTCGAGGTAGAGTCCGCGGGTGCAGAACCGTCGGAGATCGCGCTCGTTGTGGCTGACGAAGAACAGCGTCCGTCCCTCGGCCAGCAGCTCGTCGATGCGCTTGTAGCACTTGTCGCGGAAGGCCTTGTCGCCGACGGCGAGCACCTCGTCCACCAGCAGGATCGGTTCGTCGAGCTGGGACACGACGGAGAACGCGAGCCGGACCTTCATGCCGTTCGAGAGGTGCTTGTAGGGCGTCTCCTCGAAGCCGGCGAGCTCCGCGAACGCGATGATGTCGTCGTAGCGACGGGATACCTCGTCGCGGGACATCCCGTGCAGGCCGGCCGTCAGCCGCACGTTCTCACGCACGGTGAGGTCGCCCACGAATCCGCCGGTGATCTCGATCAGGGGGGCGACGCCGCCGTTCACGGAGACGGTCCCCTCGTCGGGGAGCAGAACCTTGGCGACCAGGCGGAGCAGCGTGGATTTGCCCTGCCCGTTACGTCCCACCACGCCGATCGATTCCCCCGGTTGCACAGTGAAGGACACATCACGGAGCGCCCAGAACTCACCGGGACGCGAACGTCGCGAGGAACCGGAGAAGAGGTCCTTGAAACTGCGTCGGCCCCTCCGGTTCCGGCGGAACCGGACTCCGAGACCCTGCACTTCAATCGCCGCCGACATCACAGCTCCTTCAGCACAGGTCGTTCGAGGCTCCGGAAGGTCCACACACCGAGAGCGAGGATGACGATGCACATCACGGCACTGATGACCACCGGCGCGGTCTGCCACAGGTCGGGGAAGAAACCGACCCGATAGAGCGTGAAGATGCCCGCGAGCGGGTTGAACGCCCCGATGGTGTCGAAGGGCGCCGGGAGATCACGGAAGCTGTAGATGACGGGCGACGCGTAGAACAGGGCGCGGAGAATCAGCGCGGTGGTGCGCTCGAGATCCGAGTACAGCACGCAGAGCGGGGCGACCAGGAGCCCGAGACCGACCAGCAGCATGATCTGCAGGAGTACCGCGACCGGAAACCAGAGCAGCATCCAGTTCACATGAGCGCCGCTGAACACGGCGAAGAGGACGAGCACCGGAATCGAGAGCAGGAACTCGATCCCCTTGCTGAGCACGATGCGGTTCACCCAGATCGAGCGCGGGATCGCCGTGGACCGCACGAGCCGCGCGTCCTTCTTGAACGCCCGGGTGAAGTCGGACACCGAGGTGTTGAACCACACCCAGGGCAGCAACGCGACGATGAGGAAGACGATGTACGGATCTTCGCCGACGCTCCTGTTGAAGACCTGCGTGAAGACGAACCAGTAGATCGCGCTCATGACGAGCGGATCGAGGATCGACCACAGGTAGCCGAGGGAGCTCGTCGCGTACCGGACCTTCAGGTCGCGGGCGGACAGCAGCCACAACGAATGCAGATAGCGCCGGGGCGTCCCGGGCGCCCCGACAGCAGCGTGACTCACGATGTCGAGTCTAGGAGAGAGTGTTGTTCCAGAGCGACAGCGCCGAGCCGATGGCCATGTGCATGTCGAGGTACTGGTACGTACCGAGCCGGCCGCCGAAATGGACCGCCTTCTCCCCCTTGGCGAGTTCGCGGTAGGCCAGCAGCCCTTCCCGGTCGGCCGGGGTGTTCACCGGGTAGTACGGCTCGTCCTCGCGCTCGGCGAAACGCGAGAACTCGCGCATGATCACCGTCTTGTCCTGCGCGTAGACGTCCTTGCGCTCCGGGTGGAAGTGCTTGAACTCGTGGATGCGGGTGTACGGCACATCCATGTCCGGGTAGTTCATGACGCTCGTGCCCTGGAAGTCGCCCACGTTCAGCACTTCCTGCTCGAAGTCGAGCGTCCGCCAGCTCAGCGCCCCCTCGGTGTAGTCGAAGTAGCGGTCGACCGGTCCGGTGTAGACGACCGGGAGTTGACCGACGGTCGCCTTCTTGCTGAGCGGCTGCGCGTCGTCGAAGTAGTCGACGCCGAGCTTGACCTCGATGTTGGGGTGGTCCGCCATGCGCTCCAGCCACGCGGTGTAGCCGTCCGTGGGAAGGCCCTCCCAGGTGTCGTTGAAGTAGCGGTTGTCGTACGTGTAGCGCACGGGAAGGCGGCTGATGATGTCGCCCGAGAGCTTCTGCGGATCGGTCTGCCACTGCTTCGCGGTGTAGTCGCGGAAGAAGGCCTCGAAAAGGGGGCGCCCGACGAGGGCGATGCCCTTCTCCTCGAAGTTCGCGGCCGTCTTGGCATCGAACTCGCCCGCCTGCTCCTTGACCAGTGCACGCGCCTGGTCGGGCGTGTAAGCCGACTGGAAGAACTGATTGATCGTGCCGAGGTTCACCGGCATCGGGAAGACCGTGCCCTTGTGCGTCGTGTAGACGCGGTGGACGTAGTTCGTGAAGCTGGTGAAGCGGTTGACGTACTCCCACACCGTCGCGTTCGAGGTGTGGAAGAGGTGCGCACCGTAGCGGTGGACCTCGATGCCGGTCTCGGGCTCCGCCTCGCTGTAGGCGTTGCCGCCGATGTGAGGGCGGCGGTCGATGACGGTTACCTTGCGGCCGGCTTCAGCGGCGCGCTCAGCGATGGTGAGGCCGAAGAAACCCGACCCGACGACGAGAAGATCCATGCACCAATCGTATCGGCGGCGACTGCCCGAACCTGCGCGTGTCGTCTGAGAGACTGGAACCATGCCGAATCGAGTCGGCGGTGCCGTGCGCCGCATCTGGAGCCACAGCGCGGTTCGCTACCTCGTCATCGGCGGATTCTGCTTCCTGGTCGATGCCGGATTGCTCTGGATCGCTCACGACCTCCTCGGCGTGCCGCTCGCCGTCGCCACCCCCGTCGCCTTCCTCGCTTCGTTCGCCGTCACCTACACGCTGCAGCGGGTCGTCGCGTTCGCCTCCGATTCGAAGGTCGTGCCCAGCGTCGCCCGCTACACCGCGCTGGTGATCTTCAACACGATCGCGACGACGGCGATCGTGTGGTTCGTCGACTCGCTCGGTGGCGGATGGTTCGTCGGCAAGGTGCTCGCCGTGATCGCGACCACCGTCTGGAACTACTTCGCCTATCGTTACTGGGTGTTCACCAATCCACCGGCTCGGAGTTCGGATGTATAAGAATGCGGTCATCGCGGCCGTCGTCCCCGCGTACAAAGAAGAGAAGATGATCGCGAAGGTCATCCAGACGATGCCGGACTACGTCGATCACATCGTGATCGTCGACGACTGCAGCCCGGACGGGACCAGCGACGTCGTCCGCAGCATCGAGGATCCCCGCGTGACGCTGATCCGTCATGAGGAGAACCAGGGCGTCGGCGGTGCGATCATCACCGCGCACCGGACCGCGATGGACCTGGGCGCGGATGTCAACGTCGTGATGGCGGGCGATGCGCAGATGGACCCCGATTACCTGCCCACACTGCTGGACAAGGTCACGGACGGCGGCTTCGGGTTCGCCAAGGCCAACCGCTTCTACTCCCCCGAGTCGTTCCGCGGCATGCCGGGGTATCGAGTGTTCGGCAACGTCGTGCTCTCCTTCTTCACGAAGCTGGCTTCCGGCTACTGGAACCTCTTCGATCCGCAGAACGGGTACACGGCGATCCGCACCGAGGCTCTCGCACGGGTGCCGCTCGAGCGCGTCGCGAAACGCTACAGCTTCGAGAATGATCTGCTCATCCACCTGAACATCCTCCAGGTTCCGGCGACCGACGTGCCCATTCCCGCGGTGTACGGCGACGAGGTCTCCAGCATCCGCTTGAGCAAGGTCGTCCCCGAGCTTCTGCACCGGTTGACGGTCGGCTACTGGTCGCGGATCTGGTACCGCTACGTGCTGTGGTCCTTCTCCCCCATCGCGCTTCTGCTGTTCATGGGCCTGCTGCTTTTCGTCGTCGGGCTCGGCATCGCCGTCTGGGTGATGTTCCAGATCGCGAGCTCGGTCGTGGCGACCGCAGCCACGGTCATGCTCGCGGCGCTCCCGCTCATGATCGGGACGCAGATGCTGATCAGCGCGCTGCAGCTCGACATCCAGGCGACGCCCTCGACGCCGACGTACTCGCCGTTCGACGCCAGGGTATGAAAGAGCGGGCGGCCGACAGATGCCGGCCGCCCGCTCTTCCTCACAGCGCTAGGCCGCCGTGCCGACCACGATGCGGGGAGTGCCCGTCCATCGCTCGGCGTCGGTGGCCGCGCGACCGTCGACGAGCAGCTTGACTCCGGGCAGCTGTGCGGGAGCGAGCTCGCGGTAGTCGGCGTGGTCGGTCTGCAGGATCGCGAGGTCGACCTCTTCACCGATCTCGTAGGGCTCGAAGCCGAGGCCGCGCAGTTCTTCGTCGGTGTAGAGCGGGTCGTGCACCCGCACCTCGGCGCCACGATCCCGTAGCGCCTTGACCGTGGGGAAGACTCCCGAGAAGGCCGTCTCCTTGACGCCTCCGCGGTAGGCCGCGCCCAGGACCACCGCGCGCTGACCGGAGAGCGACCCGAGGATCCCCTCCGCCTGTGCCACGAGACGCTCCGGCATCGACGCGTTGAGCTGACGGGCGACCCGCACGATGTCCGCGTCGGGATCGGTCGCCAGGTAGAGCCGCGGGTAGACGGGGATGCAGTGTCCGCCGACGGCGATGCCGGGCCGGTGGATGTGGCTGTACGGCTGGGAGTTGCAGGCTTCGATGACCTTGTAGACGTCGATGCCGTGGGATGCCGCGAAGAGGCCGAACTGGTTGGCCAGGCCGATGTTCACGTCACGGTAGGTGGTCTCGGCGAGCTTCGCCATCTCGGAGGCCTCGGTGCTCCCGAGGTCCCAGACGCCGTTGGGGCGGGGCAGGTCGGTGCGTTCGTCGAACTGGAGGACGGCCTCGTAGAACTCGCGCGCACGGCGGTTTCCCTCGGCGGAGAGGGCGCCGATGAGCTTCGGGTACTTGCGGAGGTCTTCGAAGACGCGCCCGGTGAGCACACGCTCCGGCGAGTAGGCGAGGAAGAAGTCCTCGCCCTCCGTGAGGCCCGATCCCTCTTCCAGCATCGGCTTCCAGCGGTTGCGCGTCGTCCCCACGGGCAGCGTGGTCTCGTAGGACACGAGGGTTCCCGGGGTGAGGTGCTCGGCGAGCGACGCGGTCGCCGCGTCCATGTACTTGAAGTCCGGCTCCCAGGTCTCGTCGTTCACGAAGACCGGCGCCACCAGCACGACGGCATCCGCGCCGGGAATCGCCTCGGCGTAGTCGGTCGTCGCACGCAGACGACCGGCGGGGATGAGCTCGGCGAGTCTCTCCTGGAGGTGCGCCTCGCCGGGGAAGGGCTCGCGCCCGGCGTTGATGGTGTCGACGGCCTTCTGGTTGACGTCGACTCCGATGACGTCATGGCCGGATGAGGCGAACTGGACGGCGAGGGGAAGCCCGATCTTTCCGAGGGCCACGACGGCGATACGCATGGGGTCCAGTCTACGGGGCGGCAGAGGTCCCAGAGCGCTCGGCGACCGCGGTCAGAAGATGCGCCCGATCACCGGCACACGACGCAACGGCACGACCAGCGCGAACGACAGCACGACCACGATGAGCCACACCAGAACGGCCGACACGACGGACGTGGTCGCGGCATCGGCGAACCAGGGCACGGACCGCACGGCGATCAGGAGCGCGAAATGCACGAGGTAGACCCCGAAGGTCGCCTCCGACAGGGTCCGGATGACCCGCCCCGTACCGGCGCCGACGTCACCGGAGAAGAGGCTGTTGACGAAGACGAAGAGGGTGACGGCGATCACGACCGTGACGGGGCCGAGATAGCTCTGCGGAAGCAGCGCTGCGAGCAGCGACGCGGGGTCGACGGCACCCGCCTGAAGGATCGTCCACCCGATCGCCACTGCCGCGATCGCGCCGCACGCCCACAGGCGCGCACCGGTCAGACGGAGATCACGCAGCGCGTATCCGGCCACGAAGTAGCCGACGTAGGGCAGCCACTGCGTGAGTGCGCTCAGGATGATCGGCGAGGGGCTCCCTGCCCACGCCAGCAGTGCCGATGTCGAGTACGTCGCGACAGTGACCAGGATGAGGACCCCTGCGAACATGAGCGCCCGCCCGCGGCCGCCGTCTCTGAGAAACGGGCGCAGAACCGGCGCGATGGCGTAGAGGCCGACGATGAGCCAGAGGAAGTAGAGGTGTGTGTAGGGCTGTCCGCGCAGGACGAGCGCGAGCATCGTCGCCGCGCTCTCGTCGAGCCCGCTCATCCACTGCCGCACGACGATCAGGTAGAAGACCTGCCAGAAGATGAAGGCCGGCGCGAGGCGGACCAGACGCTGACGGTAGAACGCGGTGGGACCGGCGGCATGCGGCCGCGCATCGAGTAGCAGGGCGCCGCTGATCATGACGAAGACCGGGACCGCCCAGATGAATCCGGCGTTCAGCGCGACCGCCACCCACCAGGAGCGCGAGCCCTCCAGCTCGGGAGACGAGCGCAGAGCTCCGAAGGTGTGGATGCTGACCACGCCGATGATCGCCACGATGCGAAGGATGTCGAGTCCCCAGCGTCGGTGAGTGAGAGTACCTGGAAGCGATGTCACCCCCGTACGCTATCCCGTCCACGACGCGCGCATCGAAACCGCCGAGCCGCCACCGCGAAACCTCCGTGCTAGCGTGATATCGCCATGGCACACTCTCCCGCGCGCACCTGGTTTCTGCGCCACCGCAGCACGCTCCTCCTGTGGACGATCCTCGCATCGACGTTCCTCCTCACGTACGCCACGTATGTGAGGTGGTACCGGATGTTCTATCCGGACTCGCGCTACTACCTCGCCATGGCGTACCTCTTCCTCGGGAACGATCCCGAGACGGCGCGGCAGCTCACCGTGGACTACGCGGGCCCGCGCAACATCGACGTCCCTCCCGTGGAGGATCTGTTCGGATGGGGCCTGGTGCAGCCGCGCGTGGTGCTCCCGACCCTCAGCGCCCCGTTCATCGCACTCTTCGGTCCGGCCGGCCTCGCCGTCATCCCCCTGTTGGCGACGGCCGCACTCATGGTCATCGCGGTGATCATGCTCCGTCGTCGCTTCGGCACCCTCGTCGCGCTTCTCATCGGCCTGCTCCTGAACACGTCGATGTTCCTCGTCTCCATCGGAACCGGGATGCTCACCGAGGGCCTCTCGGCGCTCTTCACCGCCGTCGCACTGCTGCTCGCGTGGCGTTGGCTGGAGAAGCCCCGACCCTGGATGCTGATCGCGATCGGCGCGGTCACGGTGCTCTCGGCCTTCACCCGCCAGGCGACCCTGATCATGGCCGGGGCTTTCATCGCCGCGTGGGTCATCGGCTCACTGATCGAGCGTCGCAACAGCCGCATGATGCTCCCCGCGATCATCGTGGGCGCGGCGACGATCGGCTGCCAAGTCCTGCAAACGCTCATCTTCCCCTCGTTCTCGCAGCTGGACCAGTTCCTCATGCAGGCCGGCGCGAGCTCGCTGGGCGAAGCCCTCCTCAACGTTCCGCGCATGGCATTCGACATCGTCAGAGCTGATGTCGTGACGATGCTGCGCGGCGATCGTTCGTTGCTCGTGCTGATCTGCCTCGCGGTCGCGGGCATGATCATCTTCTGGCGACGCGTGGAGTCGCACCTGCTGCTCGGCGCCATCGCCGCCACGGCGATCTACAACATCACGAACGGCACGCCCACGCAGTTCCGGTACGCGACTCCCGGGCTGATCTTCTGGCTTCTCGCCGCCGGGATGCTCGTCAGCGCGACCGTGACCTGGGTGCAGCGATCGCGGACCAATCCGACCGGCCTTCCGGGCGCGCCCGACGATTCCGAGCCGGAGGCGTCCGAGTCGGAAGGGGCGGCCGAGCCTGACCGCGGGCCTCAGCCGGACGACGGGCCTCAGCCGGCGGACAGCACCTCGACGACGCGTCGCGCCGCGGAGCCGTCTCCGTAGGGAGCCTCGTCGGTCGGCGACGGGGCAGGACGTGCGACGGTCTCGGCCAGTACCGAGGGGTCCGAGACCAGGGCGTTCCAGCCGAGCTGCACGGTTTCGACCCACTCGGTCTCGGTGCGCACGGTCGTGCACGGCACGCGCAGCAGGAAAGCCTCCTTCTGCAGTCCACCCGAATCGGTGACGACGTGTCCGCTGCTGAGCACCGCGGCGATGAGGTCCCGGTACGCGAGCGGACGGTGCACCCGCAGGTTGCCCTGCTCGAGGTCGATGTCGGCTTCTGCTGCCTTGGCCACCAGCCGCGGGTGCGCGAGCAGGACCGTGGGAGTGGCGAGCGCTCCCAGAGCCTCGATGATCTGCGCGAGACGTACCGGATCGTCGGTGTTCTCCGCACGGTGGATGGTCGCGACCTGGAATTCGCCGGGCGTGAGTCCCAGCTCGTCGATGAGCGCGGAGGGCTCACCCGAGAGCTCGTCCCTGGTCGAGTAGAGGACGTCCGTCATCACATCGCCGACCAGGACCGAACGGGCCTTGAGGCCCTCGTCGGCGAGGTGCGCCATGGCGACCTCGGTCGGCGCCAGCAGGATGTCCGCCGCGTGGTCGGTGAGAACACGGTTGTGCTCCTCGGGCATGCGACGGTTGAACGATCGCAACCCGGCCTCGAGATGCGCGACGGGTATGTGCATCTTGACTGCGCTCAACGCGGCCGCCACCGTCGAGTTCGTATCACCGTAGACCAGCACCCAATCCGGTGCATGGGCGTCGAAGACGGCATCGAGCTGTCCCAGCATCGCCCCGGTCTGCACACCGTGACTCCCCGAGCCGACACCGAGGTGCACGTCGGGACTCGAGATGCCGAGCTCGGAGAAGAAGATGTCCGAGAGCATCGGATCGTAGTGCTGACCGGTGTGCACGATGACGTGTTCCACTCCGGCCTCACGCGCGGCGCGGTCGATGGGGGCGAGCTTGACGAACTGCGGGCGGGCGCCGACGACGCTGAGGATCTTCACCCTACGATCCTATGCGGCGCGCGCCGCCCGTCGCGCCCGGCGCTGTGCGAGGAGCGAAGCCGAGAGGAAACGCAGCGGAGCGTCGCGGTCGAGGGTGCGGTGCAGCGACGGCGTGAGCATCGCGCGGGGCTGCGCGTACCGCCGTCGCCGTTCGACGAGAGCGGCGACGTCTTCGACCGCGGCTCGCGCCCGCAGCCGATCGATGAGTTCGACGTCGAGACGCGAGAGCGAGCGCAGCGCCGACGGCGCCGACCTGAGCAGCGTCTCCAGTGCGTTCGCCGCATCGCTCACGACGGTGGCGTCCAGCTCGCGTCGGCCGAGCGCCCCGAGCACGTGCACGCGGATGAGTTTTCGGACCACAGCCGCCCGAGCCGCCTCGCCGAGCGCGCCCCACATGTCCTCGGCGACGAGCAGCGGCGCGAAGGCGAGTTCGGTCGCGAGCGTTCGAGCGGATTCGGTGACCCGGTCGACGGCATCGTCGCCGACGAGGTAGGCGTCGCCGTCACCCGCGGCGACCACCTTGCGCGCACCGAACCACAATCGGAGGCTCGGTGCGATGTCCTCCCCCGTCTCCAATCCCTCCACCGGGCGTGCCTGCTGGCGGAGGTCGGCCGAGAAGAGGCCCATCGTGCTCGTGCGGTAGCTCAGACGATCACGCACGGGGTCCAGCACGACGCGACCGGGACGGCGCGGCGGCGTGGGAAACCCCTCCCCGACGGTGGGGAGCAGCATCGCCGGCAGGACGGCATCCGCCCCTCGTGTCTCGGCGCGGCGGACCCAGCCGTCCAGAGCGCCCGGGCTGAGTCGATCATCAGAGTCGATCTTCGTGAACCACGGAGCGGTCACCCGGTCGAGGGCGAAGTTCATCGGTCCGGCCGGCGACGGGATCCCGTCACGGAACCCGACGACGTCGACCCTGGCGTCCTCGGCGTACGGCCCGAGCGCCGCGCGGATGCGCTGCTCCTCGATGTTGTGCGCCACGACGAGAAGTCGCACCGGCACGTTCGTGTGCTCGAGGACGCTCTGCGCCAGTCGGCGTACCGGCCGCGACTCGGAGTGCACGGGGACGAGCACATCGACCTGTGCGGACGTGACCATCGTCATCGGCCCGCAATCGTGTCGATGGCGCTCTTCCACACCGGCATCTGCGCTTCGGCGGACAGTTCGCGTGCCGCGTCCGCGGCCGCCGCCTTGAATCCGTCGACGCGCTCCGGGGTGAGGGCATCGAGCGCACGTGCCACGGCGTCGGCCGAGAAGTCATCGGCGACGACTCCCAGTCCGTGGCGCGTGAGCGTGGCGGACATCTCCGGCGACGGTCCGATCACGAGCCCGAGTCGCGCCTGCACGTACTCGAAGAACTTGTTCGGCATCGCATACGCGTTGTTGTAGTTGGTGGGCGCGAGGATGTGGATGCCGACGTCGTAGCCGGCGAGGGTGTCGATCAACGAGTCGAAAGGTACCGGCTCATGCATGCGGACCGCCGGCACCCGTGCGGCCGCTGCCCGGAGTTCCTCCAGGTACGCCGGATCATTCGGTGGGAGATACAGGTCGAGGGTGACATCGGCCGACGTCCGCTCCATCGCCTCGATGAGCGTGCCGAGTCCGCGATTGCGCAACGCCGCACCGGCGTGGACGACCCGGATCGGTGACGACGTCGGGTGAGGTTCGCGCTCCGAGTAGGCGGGCGCGTTCATCACGAGCTTCGTGTCGAAGCCGAACTCGCGTCGATAGCGGTCGGCGATGGCACGGCCGACGGTCGTGGTGGAGGATGCTCGCGAGACGAACTTCCGCAGCTGCCAGCGCAGAAACGGAGCGACGAAGAGCCGGAAGGTCAATTTCTCCGTGTGCAACGTGGGCGCATACTCGTGCAGATCGACGTGGAACCCCTTGGACGGCTCGAGCTCGGCGGCCACACCGGCGGACTCCACCTCATTGGCGAGGATCACGTCGAATCGATGACCGCCGAGATGCTCGCGCGCCCACGCGAGCGCCCGGTTTCCCCAGTACGCGCGGCGGTACTGTCGGGCGATCATCGCCACGCGGGGATAGCGCCAGACCGCGAGCTCTTCGGGGATCTCGAAGTGCTCGACGCTTCCCTCCGGCTTCGGCCCGTAGCCGCAGGTGACGATCTCCCAGTCGTCTCGGAACAGCTCGATCTGACGCCGCACTCGCGGGTCCGACTCGATTCGGGAGAACGAGAGGACTAGCAGCTTCATCTTTGTCTCTTCCTGTCCAGCGCCGTCTCGTAGACCGCATCGAAGGCGGCACTGCGCGCGTCGTCCGAGAAACGGAACTCCGCGCTGCGGCGGATCTCTTCGCGGTCTCGATCCAGAACGTCTTCGACGGCGTCCGCCCACTCCGTCGCGTCCGTCGTACCGACCAGTGCCCCGTCTTCGGGGCGGACGTACTCGGTGTGGCCGCCGTCATCGCCCACGACCACCGGAAGTCCATGACGGAGCGCTTCCGCGATCGCCACCCCGAAGGTCTCCCCTTCCGTGGGAAGGAGGAAGACACGAGCCGAGCCGAGCAGGCCTGAGATCTCGGCGGGGTCTACGTTGCCCCGCAGCTCCACCCTGTCCCGCACCCCGAGTTCGGCGGCCCGGGCGAGCACGCGATCGCGCTCGGGGCCGTCGCCTGCCCAGATGAGACGAGGATCCCGCCCCCGTGCCACCAGCGCCGCGACGGTTTCGACGGCGAGCACGGGGCGCTTCCGGCCGATGAGTCCGCCGACGCCGACCATGAGGAGGTCCGTGACGTCGCGTGGCGGTTCGATCGGCGCAGCCACGGCGTTCGGCACGACGACCGTCGGGCCGGTGCGCGTGCGGCGTACGGCGACGGCGAGCTGCTCGCTGACGGCGACCACTACGGCAGGGTACTTGAGCAGTCGCGCCATCCAGCCCCCGGCCACGCGCACCGGGAGAGGCGCGGTACGCGGGCTGAGCAGGCCGGACCAGTGCTCCGTGTGAACCCAGGGAACAGACAGCCCCCGGGGCACGGCAGGCAAGGCGGAGATCGCATGACTGTGCACGATGTCGACACCGGCGGCACGTTCACGGATGGCTCGACGCGCGCGACGAATCCCCCGGAGTGACGCCGCCGCATACGGGATGCGCTCGACGGCCGCGCCGTCGAGCGGCAGATCGGACGACGTGCTCAGATGCAGCACCGACACCTCGTGGGACCGCCGGAGAGTCTCGACGTCGCGTTGCACGAACACGCCGGTCTGCGGATTGTCGACGGTGGGGTACCACGGGGTGACGATGAGGATCCGCATCTCAGCTTCTCTCGCGCCCGGCGATCGCGTCGAGGTTGCGCCGCCAGACCTGGACCTGTTCCTGCGCACCCAACGCGTGGGCGCTCGCGTGCGCGCGCTCCTTGTATCCGCGAACGTCCTCGACGGTCAGCGCATCGATCGTGCGTGTGAGGTCTGCCGCACCGAAGCCATCGGCGACCGCGCCGAAGCCGTACCGCTCCACGTACTCGCGCATCTCGGGCGAGGGACCGATCAGAACGCCGAGACGCGCCTGCACGTAGTCGAAGAGCTTGTTCGGCAGGGCCCACGTGTTGTTGAAGTTCGTCGGCGGAAGCAGATGGATGCCGACGTCGTAGGCATTGATCGTGCGGATCAGGTCCGCGTACGGCACGGGGTCGAGGATCCTCACCCGCGTGCTGCCGGCCGTGAGGGCGCGCAGCTCCTCGAGGTAGTCCGGGTGGTTGGGGGTCAGGTACAGATCCAAGGTCGCGTCCGCGCGCGACGCCTCGACCGCCTGGATCATCTCGTCGAGGTTGCGGTTGCGCAGGCACGCGCCGCTGTGCACCAGGCGCAAGGGCGCCTCGACCGGAGTCGGAGTCAGGTCCGCGAAGGGGGCGGCGTTCGTGACGAGCTCCGGCCGGAAACCGAACTCCTTCTCGTACTCGCGGATCAGGCCGTTGCTCACGGTCGTCCAGCTCGCGGCCTTCGACACATACGTCCGGCAGATCCACTCGTGATACGGCTTGATGCGCCGAGCCCATGCCGCGTGCTCCTCGTTCAGACGCGGGGTGTACTCGTGGAGATCGGCATGGATACCGAGGCGTGGCCGGAGCCACTGCGCGACACCGACCGCTTCGGGTTCGTTCGCGAGGATGATGTCGTACTCTCCGCGGGGCAGATGCTCGCGGACCCACTTGACCGCCGAGATGCGCCAGTAGACGGCGCGGTAGGCGTGGAGCGTGATCAGACGCCCGTTGTAGTCCTGGTAGTCGGCAGACCGCGGCACCTCCCAGTGGGCGGCCACCCCCTCGGGTGCGGGACCGTATCCGACCGTGGTGAGTTCGAAGTCGTCGCGGAAGGCGACGACCTGCTTGAGCACTCGCGCGTCGGAGACGATCGGCGAGAACGAGATCAGCAGCAGGCGCGGCTTAGTCATCCGACGGGTCTTTCGTCAGACCGGCCAGCGCGGCCTGATGGGCGAACTCGGGCTCCTGCGCGATGACCTCGGCGAAGGTGCCGCGAGCGCGGACCTCTCCTTCGCGCAGGAACCACACCTGATCCGAATGCCGGATCGTCGACAGCCGGTGCGCGACCGAGATCACGGTGATCTCTGCGCCGAGCGCATCGATGGAGGCCGTCACCGCGGCTTCCGTGCGCGTGTCGAGGGCGCTCGTGGCCTCGTCGAGGACGAGCACCAGCGGCTCCGCATAGAGGGCGCGCGCGATGCCGAGACGCTGGCGCTGGCCACCGGAGAGCTGCAGCCCTCGGTCGCCCACGCGTCCGTGGATGCCGTCCGCTCTGGCTTCGACGACGTCGAGCAGCTGCGCCTTGCGCAACGCTTCGCGCACGCGGGTCTCGTCGAAGTCATCCGTCCAGGTCAGGGCGACGTTCTGTGCGATCGTGGCGTCGAAGAGCGCCACGTCCTGCGGGACGTATCCCACGCGCCCGCGCCACGCAGCCATGACATCGGTGAGGTCCTGGTCCCCCAGCGCGATGTGTCCTGCCGTCGGGGTGAGGAGTCCGAGAAGCAGATCGACGAGTGTCGACTTCCCGGCCCCGGAGGCCCCGACGATCCCGACCCTGGTGCCGAACGGAATCGATCCGGTCACGTCGGCGAGGGCCGGCCGGGGCGCGTTGGGGAAGGTGAACCCCACCCCGTGGAAGTTCAGCTCGGTCGGAGTCCCGACGATGGGGTCGTGCCCGATGTGCTCGGAATTGTCGCGATAGCGCCGCGACGACTCGATGTCGCGCAGCACGGCCTCCACATGGGGGATGTTGGCGGTCATCATCGAGACGAGCGACTGGAATCCGGTCAGCGAGGGGACGAGACGGAACCCGGCGACGCCGAAGAGGGCGATGGCCGAGACGGCGGCCTCGAATCCCGAGAAGAGCATCGCCGCACCGCCGACGAGCAGGAAGCCGCCCACGATGCCGGCGTCCAGGACGAAGCGCGGCACCGAGGAGAGGAAGTTCAGATTCGCCCGCGCCTTGGCCGACACGCTGCGATCCGCCTGGACGACGCGAGCGACCTCATCGGACTTGTTGCGCAGCGTGATCTCCTTGAGGGCGGACACCATGTCCGTCATCAGCGCGGCGACCCGGAAAGAGTAGTCGCGGTTCACCCGCCCGGCCGTGACGGTGCGGCGCGAGAGCACCACGTACAGCAGCAGCGCGATGAGTCCGAGATAGCAGACGGTCACGAGCGCGGTCAGCGGCTGCATGATCACGATGACCACCACCACGAGAAGCGACGTCGTGAGCAGAGCGGGCAGACTCATGAACGGCAGCAGGAAGCCCGACGTGACGTTGGCGATCCCGACGTCCGCGAGACGGACGAGATGCGTCGTGTTCCGCTGGAGCCTGTCGATCCACGGCGCGTGGATATAGCTCTGGAAGAGCTGATCGCCGATCTCGAGCTCGAAACTGGCGAGCCGTCTGGTCGCGAACCACTGCATGATCAGCGACGCCGTCGACTTCAGGATGATGAGTCCGGAGACGAACACGATGATCCAGATGTAGCCGTCGGGTCCGATGGCCCCGACCACCGGCAGCTGCACCGGAGTCCCGGCGAGCATGGACGAAAGGGAGACGGCGAGGATCATGAGCGCCGCGACATCGAGCGCGGCCAGCAGTGCGGAGAGCAGCACGAAGGTGTTGATGTAGCGACGAGCCGAGTCGGGGAGATTCGGCATGATGTCGCGATAGGTGGAGAAGATCGCTTTCATAGGACTTCCTCGCTCCAGGGAGCGGTCACGCCGAGGAAACCGGCGAGAGCGAGCGCCGAGCGCCGCCCGTCATGGACTCGGCGCACGAACGCGGGACCTCGTGCGGCGAGTGTACGGAAACTCTCGGGATCCGCGCAGATCTCGCGCACGGCGTCTTCGAGCGTGTCGGGGTTCGCGAAGACGCACGGCGGAACAGCGCCGGCCTCCTCGGCCTCACTCACCGCGAGATCGGTGAGGTAGGTCACCACGACGCGCCCGGCCGCCATGGCCTCGACGGCCGCGACGCCGTAATTGCCCATGCGCAGGGCGTCGATGACGATGTCCGCCGAACGGTAGAGATCAGGCATCTCGTCCGCCGGCACCGCGTGCGCCTCCCGGTACTCGATCAGCCCTTCGGCCTCGAGGCGGGCAGCTGCTTCGCGCACGGCCGCCGTGCCTTTGACGATTCCGCTGCTGGGCACATGCATGACGACCGGCTTCGCCCGGGTCAGCGGAGGCTCGGTGCTCGCCCAGCGGTCGGGATCCACCACGACCGGGAGCCAGCTGGCGGGCGGCAGGTGCCGCGCCAGGGTGGCCGTCGAGTAGAACGTCGGCAGGGCCAGCGAAGACGCGAGTGCGCTGCGGACCTGAGCGCTCTGCTCCAGCAGGGGCGTCTGATCCCACTCGTCGCCGTGAAAGGGAGAGTAGGGGTTGTCGGAACGGTGCACGCTCGGGACCCGCACGTCGGTGCCGTGGGCGATCAGCCCCACCTGCAAGCCGGCGTCCCTCATCGCGGCGACCTCCTGCCGGACGTCACCGTCGAAGAGTTCACCGAAGATCGGACGGACCGCTTCCACCAGCACGTGGGAGAACCCATTCACGACGGCGTCGAACTGCGCGCGCTGCCACCGCCGGCTCTTCAGGAACACGGCCGTGGGCAGGGCGTAGTCGGCAGGGAACCCGAAGTCGCCGGTCGGATTGCGATACTGCATGTTCACCGCGCCCACCCCGGGGAGGAGCTCGGCGGCTCGCGCCCACCGGAACGCCTGCCCCGCGAAGTTCACCGGCGCGATGTACAGCCGGACGTCACCGTCGGGGGCGACCACCGGTGCGGGGACGTCTGCGGCGTCGAACCCGTAGCGAGAACCGGCGATGCGGAGCCGGATCCCCTCCGGAAGCGCGTCGAGGACGCGACCGGCGCTCCGACGCACGAAGGAACCGCTCATCGTGCCACCGAGTCGGAAGGCGTCTGGCCACACGGCATGGTTCGCCGACTCACAGCCTCACGGAGTCGCCGTCGCGCGCCGACTCGAGTGCGGCTTCGACGACCACCAGTGTGCGAAGGCCCTGCTCCATGGTGACGACGTCAGTCCGCTGGCCGAGGACGGCATCGCGGAACGCCTCGTGCTCGACGCGCAGCGGCTCCCGCTTCGCGAAGGCGAAACGGGTGACGTCCCCTTCGGAGACACCGCGGAACGAAGAGACGGACTCCCATTCCAGCGGAATCGTCCCGTTCGCGTAGAAAGTCAGGTCGCCGGTGGAGGTGTCGGCGAGGAACGCGCCCTTCTCTCCCGTCACGACCGTCAGCCGCTCCTTCATGGGGCTCAGCCAGTTCACGATGTTGTTGACGATGACGCCCGACGTCGTGCGTCCCGTGATGGTGATCATGTCCTCGTGCTCGCGGCCGCTCTTGAACGCCGTCTGCGCGAAGATGCGCTCGTAATCGCTCTGCACGACCCACGCCGTGAGGTCGACGTCGTGCGATGCCAGGTCCTTGGCGACCCCGACGTCGGCGATGCGCGAGGGGAACGGCCCCTGCCGGCGCGTGACGACCTGATACACGGCTCCGAGTTCGCCGGCTTCGATGCGGCGTCGCAGTTCCTGGACCGCGGGGTTGAAACGCTCTATGTGACCGACGGCTCCCACCAGACCGGCCGACGCGAATGCGTCGACCATGCGCTGGCCGGCCTCGACGCTGTGCGCGATCGGCTTCTCCACCAGGGTGTGCACACCCGCGGCTGCGAGCTTCAGGGCTGCGTCCTCATGGAATCGCGTCGGGACCGCGACCACGGCGATGTCGATGCCCGTGGCGATCAGTGCTTCGATGTCGGGGAGGATCTGGAGATCACCGGCGACGCCGTGCGGGTCGCCCCCGGGATCGGCGATCGCCACCAGTTCGACGCCGTCGATCTCCCGGAGGACGCGTGCATGATGACGCCCCATCATCCCCACGCCGAGCAGGCCTGCGCGCAGAGTCATCAGGCACCCGCCTTCGCGATCGCGTTGACGGCCGCGACGATGCGTTCGAGATCGTCCTGGGTCAGGGACGGGTGGACGGGCAGAGAGGCCACCTCGCGGGCGGCGCGCTCGGTCTCCGGCAGGTCGAGACCCGGGGCGAAGTGCGTCAGAGACGGCAGTCGGTGGTTCGGGATCGGGTAGTACACCCCGGCGCCGACGTTGTACTCGTTCTTGAGTGCGGCGACGAAGCCGTCGCGGTCCTCGGGTACGCGGATCGTGTACTGGTGGTAGACATGCACGGCGCCGTCCGCGACCGGAGGCACGACGACGCCCTCGAGATTGGCGTCGAGGAATGCGGCGTTGGACTGCCGGGTCTTCGTCCAGGCATCGACCTTGGTGAGCTGCACGCGTCCGATCGCAGCGTGGATGTCCGTCATACGGGCGTTGAAGCCGATGACCTCGTTCTCGTACTGACGCTCCATGCCCTGGTTGCGCAGGAGCTTGACCTGGCGGGCGAGCTCGTCGGTCGCCGTGGTGACCATGCCCCCCTCGCCGCTCGTCATGTTCTTCGTAGGGTAGAGGCTGAACATCGCGAAGTCGCCGAACGAGCCGACCGGGCGTCCGTCGAGGGAGGCGCCGTGAGCCTGCGCCGCGTCCTCGTACAGCGCGACCCCGCGGTCGGCGGCGAGGGCCTCCAGCTCCCGCATGCGGGCCGGGTGGCCGTACAGGTGCACGGGGAGGATGCCCTTGGTCTTCGGCGTGATCGCGGCCGCGACCGCCTCGGGGTCGAGCGAGAACGTGTCGGGTTCGATGTCGACGAAGACCGGCGTACCACCGGTGAGGGCGACGGAGTTCCCCGTGGCCGCGAAGGTGAACGACGGCACGATGACCTCGTCACCGGCACCGACGCCGGCCGCGAGCAGGCCGAGGTGCAGGCCCGCGGTGCCGGAGTTCACCGCGACGGAGGGGCGCCCGGGCACGAAATGCGCCGAGAACTCCTGCTCGAACGCCGCGACCTCGGGTCCCTGAGCGACCATGCCGCTGCGCAGGACGCGGTCGACGGCCTCCCGCTCTTCGTCGCCGATGATGGGCTTCGCGGGGGGAATGAACTCGCTCACACGGTCTCCTTGCTCAATGTGCCTTCTGATTCGATGTATCTGTCGCCGGTGCTCGGGCAGACCCAGATGTCCGCGTCGTCGGCGGGCTTCAGCGGGATCCCTGCTTCGCCCACCCATCCGATGCGCCGCGCCGGCACGCCGACGACGAGCGCGTATGCCGGGACATCCTTGACGACCACCGCACCGGCGGCGACCGTCGCCCAGGCACCGATCGTCACCGGAGCGACGCACGTCGCTCTGGCGCCGATGGACGCACCCGTCTCGATGGTCACGCCGACCGGCTCCCAGTCGTGTGCGCTCTTGATCGATCCGTCGGGGTTGATCGCCCGCGGGTAGGTGTCGTTGGTGAGCACCACGGCGGGTCCGATGAACACGCCGTCGCCGAGCTTCGCGGGTTCGTAGACGAGGGCGTAGTTCTGCACCTTGCAGTTGTCGCCCATCTCGACGCCGGTGCCGATGTAGGCGCCGCGTCCGACGATGCAGTTCTCCCCCATCCGCACGCCCTCGCGCACCTGCGCGAGGTGCCAGACGGCGGAGCCGTCGCCGATGACGGCGTCAGGGGACACATCTGCGGATTCGACGATCCGCACGCGAGAGGTTTCAGTCACGGGGGCTCCTAGCACGCCGCCGAGAACTGGCAGCACTGACGAGATTCTACTTGGCGCTGCGCCGCGAACCTCGACGCGCGCCGCGAACGACGTCCGCAGCCCGGGCGCCCACCGTACGCAACGACGCGTTGTCGACGGCCCAGGCGACGCGTGCGGGCCGCGCGTGCTCGGTGGTTCCGTCCGCCCACTCGGTGAGCAGACGCCGCATCGCAGCGGCGACATCATGGGCGTCGAAGCCGACCGCTTCGCCGAGCCCTCCCGCGCGCACGACCTCTCCGCCGGTCTCCGCGCCGGCGAACAGCACAGGCGTGCCGACCGCCGCGGCCGCATACGTCTTGGTCGGTCGCGCGAAGTCGTAGCCGATGCCGGGGACGATGCTCACGAGCGCCGCCACTGCCCCTCTGAGCCACGAGGCGGACTCCGCGGGTCCCACGAGTCCGCCGAAATGCACGCGGCCGGGCGCGATCTCCTCCGCGAGCACCTTGAGTTCCGGTTCCACCGACCCCTGCCCGTAGAACCGGATGTGGACGTCGACCTCGGAGAGTTCCGCCAGGGCACGGATGAACACCTCAGGCTGCTGCCACTCCGACATGGTTCCCGTGTAGACGAAATACGGGACCTCCACCGACGGGACCGATACGTCGGGGGAGAACAGATCGGTGTCGATGCCATTGCCGACACTGATGACCCTCTCGGGACGGCCGCCGATGTCTCCCAGTCGTTCGGCGACCTCCGGCGACACGGCGATGGCGGATGCGGCGCGCCGCAGGACGAAGCTCTCGACGGCGCGCATGACCGCGATCACCGGTCGAGGCGCCTCCATGGACGCGACCGCGTCGGTCCAGACATCGCCCGGGTAGTACACCAGAACGCGTCCGGTGAGCAGGGCGGCGACCGCGGCGACGAGTCCGGTCGTGGGCGGCGCCTCCGCGACGATCACGTCGGCGCGATGCCGCAGCAGACGGAAGAACAAAGGAATGTCGAAGGAGAGGTACTGCACATACCCGCGGATGGCTCCGGTCCGATCACGAAGGACCCTGGCTCGCCGAACGGTGACGCCCGGCTCGTCGGAGATCGTCATCCCCTGGGGAGGGCGCGTCGTGAGCACCACGACGTCGGACTCGGGTGCGAGAGCCCGGACGAGTGCGTCCATCCGGAAGCTGGCGGCTGTGACTTCCGGCGTGTACAGCCGCGTCGCGACGACGACCCGTCTTCTCCTCGGCATCCTGCCCCTGTAGCTCGGTTGATGAAGGTCCGTTCGGACACCTGACACAATAGAACCATGTCCTCGAGCGTCCCCGCGCCTCCCTCCCCCGACCGCAGCGCCTGGGTCGTCATCCCCCTCTACAACGAGGCGAGCGTGATCGGCGGCGTGGTGGAGAGCCTGAAGCCGTTCTTCGCGCACATCGTCTGCGTCGACGACGGCTCTCGTGACGGATCCGCCCGCGAGGCGGCGAAAGCGGGCGCCATGCTCGTGCAGCATCCGGTCAACCTGGGCCAGGGCGCGGCGCTGCAGACCGGATTCGACTTCGCACTCGCGCATCCCGAGTGCGAGTACATCGTGACCTTCGACGCCGACGGCCAGCATCGCATCGAGGATGCCATCGGCATGCTGCAGCTCGCACGCGACGAAGATGTCGCCATCGTGTTCGGATCCCGATTCCTCGACGACCGCACGAATCCCGGCTGGATCAAGAAGGTGATCCTCAAGACGGCCGTGTGGGTCACCAACCTCACCACCAGCCTCAAGCTCACCGACGCCCACAACGGACTCCGCGTCATCCGACGCGACGCCGCAGCGGCGATCGACCTCCGGCAGGACCGGATGGCGCATGCCACCGAGATCGTGCTGGAACTCGGCCGGACCCATCTCTCGTGGAAGGAGTATCCGGTGGAGCTCCTGTACACGGACTATTCGAAGGCGAAGGGCCAGAGCGTGCTCAACTCCGTAAACATCCTCGTCGACCTGGTGGTGAGATAGCCCATGTGGATCCAGATCCTCCTGATCTCCGCGATCGTGGTGCTGGCGGTGTTCATGATGCGCCGGACCGGCGCAGACAGTCACCTCGCGATCCGTCGACTGCTCATGGGCCTGTTCGTGATCGCCGCTGTGCTCTCGGTGCTCTTCCCGCAGTGGCTGAGCTGGCTCGCACAGCTCGTCGGCGTCGGTCGCGGCACCGACCTCGTGCTCTACGCGCTGATCGTGATGTTCCTCGCGTTCGTGTACTCGCAGTACCGCCGCAACGTCGCCCAGCAGCGGCAGCTCACGCTTCTCGCCCGCAAGATCGCCCTGCTCGAGGCGTCAGAGAACGAGAAGCACCCTACTCACAACCCGTGACCTCGTAGAGGACGGCATCGCCGACGCGGTCGACCTCCGTGAGGATCGAGGAGTCGTCGAGGCCGTGCAGGCCGTCGAAGGTCGTGTAGTGGTTCTCGAACAGCACACGGTCGCCGAAGTCGAGGGCGTGCGTCACGCCGAGCCTCTCGATCGCGTCGCACACGGCGGGCCCGCCCTCCACCAGGTACCTGGCCAGGGTCGACGCATCATCGCCGTAGCGCCCGGTCACGTGCGGGAAGACCACGTCGTGCCCGGTGAATGCGAACAACAGGCCGGCTCCGGTCAGCGGGTCGCCGATCACGACGGCGTCGTCAGGCAACTCGTCGTCGATCTCGTCGAACAGCGCCACCTCGTCGGGTGAGAGCCCTTGCGACGCCTCGCTGAACTGGAAGCTCACGCTGCGCATGTAGCCCACGTCGTTGCGAAGTCCCACGAGGTGGGTCGCCCCTGCGACGGCGACGATCGCGACGACGGCGACCACGAGGCCCCTGCGTCCTGCCCGCCACCAGCCTCGGATCCATTCGACGACGACGGACGCGCCGAGCGCGGCGAGCGGCAGCCCCCACACCGCGATGAGCGCTCCGACGCGGGTCGTGTCGTCGTACCAGACGCCGACGAAGACGCTGCGGATCGATTCCACCGGGAACCAGGTCGCCATCAGGAAGAAGAAGATGCTCACGGCGTAAGAGCCGAGGATCCACCACGTCCGGTCCTTCACCACGCGCCAGATACCGATCGCCGCCAGCGGCCCGAGCAGGAGCCCCGTCGACCTGCCGACCGGGCTGAGGAATGCGACCTCGCCGAGAGCCTGCCCCAGAGAGGAGGTGGGAAGCCACTCGTGCGTCGTCACATTGGCCACGATCCAGACCACGGCGAGTGCGACCGCCCCCAGAACCACCGAGAGTGCGACGACGACCCGTGTCGTGGTTCCGCCCGCGCGCGCTGTGCGCCACGCCAACCAGACGAGGTAGGGCACGAGCAGCACCACCGCGCCGAGAAGTGCGGAGGGATGCGCGAGGGCGACCGCACCCGCAGCCGCGAGGGCGATGAGGATGCGCAGCGTCCTCCCCGCCCACGAGAGCGCCGGCGCGAAGGCGATCAGGACGACCGCGAGGAAGATCGGGATCAGCGCGGTGCCGAGCAGGTTGGGATAGAGGACGCCCCAGTTGAGGAAGCCGAGGGGGAAGACGCTGAAGCCCAGACCCACGAGCGGAGCCCACGTGGTGGCAGCCGGGCGGGACGGGAACGCCACGGCGGTCAGGCAGGCGAGGGCGACGGGCCACACCAGCGCGATCACCGCGACGGTGGTCACGTTGGTCGCCGCGACGATGCTGCCCGCGGCCGGCACGACGAGACTGACCAGCGCGTGCCAGAGGGTGGGATAGAACGACGTCGCGGCGCCGGGCACCACCATCGTCATGTGCAGCGGGGAGGCGTCGCCGGTCTCAGCGATGAACTCGACGGCGTTCAGGTGGAACAGGCCGTCATAGAGCTGGGAGGGGTTGCCGGGAGCCCCGATGCCCAAGGCGACGATGCCGATCCAGGCGACAACGGCCGCGGCGAGCGCGATCCATGCGCCCCTCCCCGCACGGGGTGCGGTGTCGACCGCGCGCCGGTCGAAGAACCGGAGCGCCGCGGCGACGACCCAGATGACGACGGTGACCACGGCCACGGGGATCAGTCCCCAGCGCATCCCCAGCAGCGGTGCGAGGAGAGACGCGGCGGCGAGAACGCCGAGGGAGACGGCGATCGCCACACCGACACGCACGATTCCCTGTACGCCGCGAAGGCAGAGCCCGATGGGCAGCCCCGGGACGATCAGAAGGGCGGCCGCGACGAACAGCGCAGGGATCTGACCGATCCAGTCGCTCACGCGTCCACCAGGGCGATGGCGCCCTCGACCTCACCGTCGTAGATGACCTCGCCCTTGTTGATCACGATGCCGCGAGTACACAGCTCACGGACCATCTCCATGTCGTGGCTGACGACGACGAGCGTCTTGCCCGCGGCGATGAGCTCTTCGAACTTGAGTCGGCACTTCTCCCGGAACGGCGCATCGCCGACGGAGAGGATCTCGTCGACGAGGAGCACGTCAAGCTCGACGTGGATCGCGACCGAGAACGCCAGCCGCATGAACATCCCGGAGGAGTAGTGCTTGACCTCCTGGTCGATGAACTGCTCGATCTCACTGAACGCCACGATCTCGTCGTAGCGCGCCTCGATCTCGTGACGCTTCATCCCGAGGATCGCGGCGTTGAGGAAGACGTTCTCGCGTCCGGAGAGTTCGGGATGGAAGCCCGCGCCGACCTCGATGAGACCGGCGACCCGACCGCGGGTCAGGACCTGTCCCTCATCGGGCTCCATGACGCCGGACACCAGCTTGAGAAGTGTGGACTTGCCCGATCCGTTGAGGCCGAGGATGGCGACGGACTCCCCCTCGCCGATGACGAGGTCCACGCCTTTCAGCGCTTCGAACTGGCTGGTGAGCTTCTGCCGCTTGATCCAGGCGACGACGGTGTCCTTGAGGGAGAACGCGTGGTTGAGCGTGAACCGCTTGCGCACGTCGTCGATGATGATGCTCGGCCTGATCGCCGTCTGTTCACTCATAGGTCCTGTGCGAACTTTCCCTCGAGGCGGCGGAAGACGAACTGTCCGATCAGCAGGGTGGCGACGGCGATGAGGAACGTCCACAGCGTGTTCCAGCCCAGGTTCGGCGGCAGTTCGATCATGCCCTTACCTGCGTATCCCGCGGCCGAGATCATGCCCTCGCTCGCCGGGCGCCAGAAAGCGTAATGGAAGAGCTCCACGCCCTGGGTGATCGGATTGAGGAGGTACAGCTCCACGAGCCACGACGGCCAGTGCAGCCGGTCGACGACCGCCTGTTCGACCATGGTCCACGCGTACAGCACGGGTGACGCCCACGTGGCGAGCAGCAGCATCAACTCCACGATGTTCTCGGCGTCGCGGAAGCGCACGTTGACGGCGCCGAAGAAGAGGCCGAGGCCGAGGCTGAACACCATGACGATGATCATTCCCGCGAGCACGGCGAGGATGCTCAGCACCGAGATGTGCGCGATCCATCCCATCAGGAGGCAGACCACCAGCAGCAGCCCGACCTGCGGGAGGAAGTGCACGAACGCGACGATCACGGCCGAGACCGCGAACAGCTGGCGCGGAAGGAACACCTTGCGCACCAGCGGGGCGTTGCCGACGATCGACGTGGTCGCGTTCTTGAATCCCTCAGAGAACAGGTTGATCACCACGATCCCCGAGAACAGGTAGACCGCGTAGTTCGGAATCCCCTTGTCGAGATTCATGAAGATGCCGAGGACCACCCAGAACACGAGGAACTGGGCCGCGGGTCGCACGTAGGACCAGGTCCATCCGAGCACCGAGTTGCGGTACCGCGTCGTGACGCCCGTGCGGACGAGAAGGTTCAGCAGATAGCGCCACCGCACCACGTCGATGAGCCCATGGCTTTTGCCGGGGATGTCGAAGTCGGCTCGCGGGATGATGGCGTAAGGATCGGGTTTGATCGTCACAGGTGTTCCATCCGGGAAAGGAGCAGCCTTCATACTAGCCGGGGCATGCTGAGGATCTGCGCTGCCCACGCGCAGACGATCTCAGCATCGACGAAGCTGGCCGATGCCCTCCGCGGAGAGCACTCCCGTCCCGCCGACCAGGGTGACGGTCGTCGCTCCCCTGGTGCGCAGGAACTCCGCCGCCTGGGGGAACATGCAGGTGCTCTGCGAGAGCACGAGCGGGACCCCGAGCCTGCCGGCGAGGGCGGACCCGGTGAGGGCGTCCGGGAACCCGTCCCCGGTGGCGACGAGCACACGCAACGCCGTCGAGGGGAAGTACGCGTTGTTCACGGCGATGTTCGTCAGGTATCGATCCGTGCCGGAGAGCCGGTTCACCTTGAAGCCCTGGCCCTGCAGCTGGGCGACCACCGAATCCTTGACGACGCCGACGCCGCCCACGACCGTGATGTTGGCGGCCCCGATCTTCCGGAGCGTCGCGATCGTCGCGGCATCGGCGCTGTTGGCGAGTCCGTCCACGAGCAACACCGGAATGCGTCCTGCCCCTCCGGCGGCCGCCGCGCTGAGAGCGTCCGGGAAGTCGGCGCCGGTCGCCAGGAGCACGTTGGCGCTCGCGCCCGAGCTCTCGACGATGGCGCGCGAGGTCGAGTATCGGTCGGCGCCGCTGATCCGCTCGATCTTGGCAGCCGGCACCGCGGCCTTCGCCTGCGCCGCCACCGCGTCCGAGACCACGCCCACCCCGCCGACGAGGACCACCCGGGTCGGTGCGAGCCTCTTGAGTTCCGCCGCGACGTTGGCCGGGATGGCTCCCGGGGTCGTGAGCAGGAGCGATGCCTGCGCCTTGCTCGCCGCCGCCACCGCTGAGAGCGCGTCGGGGAAGTCGAGGCTCGTCGCGAGGAAGACCGTCCTGGTCCCCGTCGGCCACGCGGCACGGGAGGCTTCGACCGCAGTCTGTTCTCGGCTGGTCCCGGAGATCCGGTCGACCTTCACCGTCGTCGCGGTGTAGGCGGCCGACTGTGCCGTCGCATCGACGTAGCCGGCACGCTTCGCCGTCAGCTTGACCTCGAGCTTCGTACCGCTGTCCGCGACGGTCAGGTTGTACGACCGCCCCGTGGCACCGGGGATCGCTGTCCCGTTGCGGAACCACTGGTAGACCGTCGTGGTGGGCGCGGGCGTGAAGACACCCGTCGCCGTGAGGGTCTGACCGGGGATCACGTAACCGTTGACGAGCGGCTTGCCTGCCGTGAAGGTCAGCGTCCGCGTCGGACCGAACCAGTCGGTGAAGTAGTTGTAGAAGTTGCGGTTGCCGTAGGCCGAGCATCCGTCACCCTCGCCGTAGCCGGCGCGCAGGGCGGCCGCGTTGGGCTGGTACGGCGTGTAGTAGTAGAGAGCCGACGTCGCCTTGTTCGCGACGTACACCGGCGCGGAGCCGCAGGACGCCTTCGGGTTGTACAGGATGTTCCACGTCTTCCCCGGTGCGTACCACTGGAACCACTTGCCTTCCATATAGATCTGCATCTGGCGGGCGGCGCCGTAGATCTGGTGGAAGAAGCCGATGAAGTTCGGGTCGCACGGCGCGGTGTCGGGGCATCCCTGACCGAGCGCGATCCGGTAGCGCCAGGCGCTCGGCCACGTGTGGGTGATGAGACCCTGCTCCTTCTGGAGCATCACGATCAGCACCTGCGGGTTGATGTTGCAGGCCTGCGAGACGCGATAGATGATGCGCGCGGCCGATTCGTTCGCGGCGCCCGTGTATCCGCTGCAGTACTGGTCTGCCGGGCGGGTGACCGTGGTCATCCGGAAGTCCTTCAGGCAGACGATCGCCTCGTTGTTCTCGTCACGACCACCCAGGCAGCGCGCGACCTTGCCGTTGAAGAAGGTCTGGATCTGCGCCTCGGTCATCGTGCTCTTGTTCGTGAACACGGCGTCGCTGATGAGGTTGCCCGGAGTGAAGCCGGTGAGGCTGCTTTTCGCGATCCCCGTTTCGACGGGGGCGGCGGAGGCGTTCGCGGCTGCCGCCACGGGCGACGCGACCGTCGCCTGAGCAGCGGCGGCGGGAACGACCGTTCCGAGAACGAGGGCGGAGACAGCGAGGAAACAGGTGAGGAGTGGGGCGGTCCTCAGGGTGTTTCGCGAGCGTGGGGCACGTCGAGACATGTGACCAGTGTGACGGAAGTTGCAGGATGATGCCACTGTTGCGCCTCTTTGGCCACAGCACTCCGGCGTGTCGCGTCGATGCGCAGGTGGCTCCCAGCCCTCAGAGGTCGGCGTGCAGACCCCAGAGCCGTTCGGCAGAACTCGCCCAGGAGAAGGCCCTGGACCGATCCGCCGCCAGGACGCGCAACCGGTCCGCGGCGGCGTCCGTGGCCTCCACCATGGCGTCCGCGATCTCCTCGGCTGCGACCAGCATGCCCCCGTCGGCGATCACGTCCCGGTGCGAGCCGCTGTCGACGGCGACGACGGGGATCCCGAGGGTCATCGCCTCGACCGCGCGCCATGGCCACCCGGCGGAACTGCTCGTCGTGGCGAACAGCGATGCCCCGGCCAGCACGGCCGCACGGTCTGCAGTATCCAGCGCGCCTCGAATGTGCGCGCGCCGCTCGGGGAGCCCTGCAGCCGAAGCGAGCTCGGCGTAACGAGGTTCCGCACCATCGGGAGCGCCCAGCACGACGGCATCGATTCCCGCCGCTGCAGCGCCGCGGAAACCGTCGTGCAGATCCGCCGCCGATCCCGCCAACACCACGTACTGCGCGGGCAACGTCAGTGCCGCTCGCCGGTCGGCGGCGTCTGCGGGCGCCGCGAATCCGCGGGGCGGAGCGCCCGCGACCACGCGGACGCGATCCCCGAGGCGTGCGAGTTCCGACAGCCGCTCGGCGACGGCATGCGACGGCACGACCACGGCGTCGGCATGCTTCACCGCGCGCCGCAGCATCCCGCGCTGCCAGGCGACGAGGCTCTTCGACAACTGCTCCGGTGCGTCCCAGGCGCGCAGATCCCACAGCGTGACCGTGGTCTGGTCGTTGTCATGTACTCGGTCGTGTCGCACGAGCGGTGCCATCAGCGTCGGCGAGTGGATCATCCCTCCGCCGACTCCCGGAGCGATCCCGAGCTGCCAGGAGGCGGCCAACTCGCGGCGCCCGAGCCCGAGGGTCCGTACCTCTCCGACACCGGCGACCGAAATCTCCGCGCCCGCAGGGACGATGGCGTCCACCATGCACCCCGAGGGTGCCGTGGCGATCAGGCCGACCGTGAGATCGAGAGCGGCGGAAGCCTGGTCGGGGTCGACGACATGCACGAGCTGATCCAGAACCACACGCAGCCGAGCACCCATGCGATCAGGCTATCCTCGCCGCGCAGCTCCCCCGTGGAGCGCACCACCCGTGCCGCGCGAATGTCAGCGTTCCCACAGTTTTCGCCCACCGCCGCACCAGCGGTTCATGCTTGAATGCTCGGGTGAGCGATGGTCGTCTTCCCGTCCGACGCCGATGGATCGGGTGGACCGTCGGCGTTCTCCTGTCGATCCTCCTCATCGCGATCGGCTGGGTGACGATCCGCGGGATCGGCGCGGTCAGCGACCTTCAGCAGGTCGCCAATGGCGCCACGCAGCTGAAGGCATCGATCGCCTCGGGCGACCTCGAGGAAGCGGAGCGGGTCTCCGGGAGCATCGCGCGCAATGCGGCGTCCGCCGACGAACTCACCTCGGACCCCGTCTGGCAGGCCTTCGGTGCTGTGCCGTGGCTGGGACCGAACTTCCGCGCGGTGAGCGAGATCGCCGAGATCGCGCACGACGTCTCGACGGACGCGCTCACGCCGCTGCTCGATGTGGCAGGCGGGCTCGATCTGGCAGGTCTGGGCGTCGAAGGCGGCACGATCGACCTCGCCCCTTTCGCGGAGATCGAGAAGCCGCTCGGTACGGCGAGCACTGCGCTCAGCGCTGCGGAGCTGCAGGCCAAGCGCATCGATGCGGGCGCGACGCTGCCACCCCTCGCCGACGCCATCGGTGAGTTGCGATCCGCGGTGACGGGAGCCGCGTCGGTGGTCGGCTCCCTGCACGGCGCCTCCGTGCTGCTGCCGACGATGCTCGGCGGCGAAGGTCCGCGCAACTACGTCCTGGCCATGCAGAACAACGCCGAGTTGCGCTCCTCCGGCGGGATCATCGGCTCGATCGCGCTGCTGCACGCGGAGAACGGCACGATCACGCTGCAGAGACAGGCGTCGACCCGGGACTTCCCGCCGCTGGACACCGCTCTGCCGCTCAGCGAGTCCACGATCGCCCTGTTCGACGACCGCCCCGGTCGCTACCTCCAGAACATCACCGCCATCCCGGACTTCGCCGAGGCGGGCGAGATCATCGCGGCCCGGTGGACGGGTCGCTTCGGCGGGACCGTCGACGGCGTCATCGCCGTGGACGCCGTCGTCGCTGAGCACCTCATGAAGGCGACCGGAGACCTCGCTTTCGGACCCTTCACGGCAACAGCGGACACCGTGACGGACATCCTGCTGTCCCAGATCTATGCGGCCGTCCCCGATCCCGCCACGCAGGACGCGATCTTCGCACAGGCGGCGGGCGGCCTGTTCAGCGCCGCGCTGTCCGGCGGCGACCCCCGGGCTCTCATCGGCGCACTGGCCACATCGGCGGACGAGAGTCGTATCCGCATCTGGAGCGCACACCCGGAGGAGGAGGCCGTGCTCGCCGCCTCCGAACTGGGCGGCACGATCCCCACGGACAGCGACGACGCGACCTACGTGGGCGTGCTGATGAATGACACCACCGGCGGGAAGATGGACTACTACACCCGTGCATCCATCACGACGTCGGTCGGCACGTGTCAGGGCGCTCCGACCACGCAGGTGCGCGTCACGTGGACGAATACGGCCCCGGCGGACGCCGCGACCTCGCTGCCCGCCTATGTCACGGCCGACGGTTTCTACGGCGTCCCCGCCGGCACGGTGCGCACGCTGATCGCGGTGTACGGACCCGAGGGCGCGACGCCCGCCCATGTCGACCGCGACGGCGAAGAGGAAGGCGTACAGACGGCCATGCTCGGCGATCGTTCCGTGGTGCAGCACGAGGTCTCCCTCGCCCCCGGCGAATCGACGACGATCACGGTCGAGTTCGAGGGCACGGGCGCCGGAGCGCGATTCACGGAAGTGCGGCACACACCGCTCATCGAGGCTCCGGACACCGCACGGAAACCGCTGAACTGCGCAACGTGACATTCCGCGCTCGATAGGGTAGCGTTGAGCCACTGGGGAATATCTGGAGTCTGCAATCTTGCCGTGGGGGCAAGACGACTCCACGCAGTCGGATGCAGGGGTGTATTCGGATGCGATTCCGCGTGAAATTCTGGGGAGAAATCATGCTGAAAAAACTGGCTGCAATCAGCCTTACCGCCGGCGCGCTCGTATTCATGGCGCCCGCCGTCGCATCCGCTGCGCCATCGACTGTTCCGGCCGCGTCTTCCGACTCGTACACGACGCCTCCCGGCGTCAAGGTCGGCGACCCGGTCATCGACATCTGCGAAGTCTCGACCATCGTGTTCGGACCGGGGTACTTCCTGCCGTCCGAGAACGTGAGCGTCTCGGTGTCCGGGCTCAACGCCGGGAATGCCGCCGTCTCGGGCAACACCGCCGCGACCGACGGCAGCCTGACGCTCACCTTCCGCCCGCCTTCTGATGGAGAGGGCTCCTACGCCGTCTCCTTCGCCGGCTCGCGCTCGTACACCGCGACGATCACGGTCGCACACGGTCATGATGCCGCTTCGACGTGCGACCACGATCCTGGGGTCGCACCGGCAGGCGCGGAGATGCCGCTCACGGGCGACGGATTCGAGCTCGCCCTCACCGGCGGAAGCGTCTCGCCGTGGGTCCTCGGAGGCGGCGCCGCGGCGCTCGTCGCCGGCGGTGCCCTCGTCGCGGTCGGAGCGTCTCGCCGCAAGCGCGCCTAGGTCCGGCTGCCGCCTCGCGCGGTGGTCGACTGGACGACGGTGATCCCTCCCCCTCCGATCACCGTCGTCTGGTGCATCCGGTGGCACCCACCGGAAGCCCACGGCTCGCCCCTTCTGGGACGGGAGAGCCGTGGGCTTTGTCGCGCGCACGCGGGGGCGGTCCGAATGTCCAGCACCATCTCCGGTCGACGCGGGCTCGCGGTCGTCAGGGAGCGGGGCTCGGCGTCTGCGTCGGCGGATGCAGCGACGTCGCGATCAGGTCGTGGATGAAGCCGTAGTCAGGCTCGTGCTCGTCCACGCCGAAGTCGGGCGTGAGCTCGATCGACGTCACCTTCTGCTCCTTCGCCTTCAGCATCAGGTCGAAGAACTCCGGCAGCTTGTCGGAGGGCAGATCGGTGCTGATCAGTGCCGTACCCGCCGCAGCCACCTCATTGAATCGGGTGAGCACGGTCTGCGGAGTGAACTGAGCGAGGATCGCCTCCTGGAGCTCACGCTGACGCTTCATGCGATCCCAGTCGCTGGTGGTGTAGCGGGATCGGGCGTACCACTGAGCCGTGTCGCCGTTCATCCGCTGTGTGCCCGGCTCGATCCAGCCGATGGCCCATTCGTTCACGTCGGTGCCCGTCCACCCCTCGGGCGGTCCGCCCTTCGGAAGACGCTCGGTGACATCGATCTCCACGCCGCCCAGAGCATCGACGAGCTCCGCGAAGCCGTGCATGTCGACGAACACGTAGTACGGGATCTCAATGCCGAGGACTCCCTCCGCCGCGTCCTTGGTCGCCTCGATCCCCGGGTCGGAGCCGTGGGCGACGGCGTCGGGATAGAGCCCTGCTCCCCCGTCGTCGCGGCACACCTCGGCCGCGTTGCGCACGTGGTTCATCCACCCGTTCCAGCCGCACGTCGATGAGCTGTGCCCTTCGAAGCCGTTCGGATAGAGCTCCTGCATCGGGCTGCCCTCGCTGAACGGGGCGTTCGGGAGCTCGCGCGGGATGCCGGTGATGGTCACGGCGCCGGTGTCGGCGTTCACCGACACGACCGAGATGCTGTCGAACCGCATCGAGTCGCGTCCGTCGCCGCTGTCGGCGCCGAGCAGCAGAATGTTGTAGTAGCCGTCGCTCGGCTGCACGCTCGGGCCGCTCTGACCGAAGATCGAGCCGATCGTGCTGCGCACCGAGCCCACCGCGGTCGCCGCATACGCGGCTCCCCCGCCGACGAGGCCCAGCAGCAGCAGGGCGACGACGGGGATGGCGAGGCGCGACGGCCCGGGGAGCTTCACGAGGCGCACGAGACGCAGGGCGTCGAATGTCAGGACGATCCAGAGGACGACGTAGGCGACGAGAAGCACCTGCACGATCGTGAGGACGGCAGCCGAGAAGAACCCGCCGCCGATCGTGAGCCACAGCAGGACAGGGCGCGCGAACAGCGCGAGGCCGACAGCGACGATCGCGAGGAGCCAGGCGAGCAGAGTGGCACCGAGGCCGAAGCGACCGAGTCGACGATTACCGGCGAGCACCTGGGCCGAGCCCGGCAGCAGGAGATTCAGCGCGACCAGCCACCAGCCGCGCTTCGCCATAGTCCCCGGATCGGAGAGGTCCGGGTGCCGCAGCGGCCGGGTCTCGATCAGTGGGCGCCCTGATGCGCGCGGAGGCGCAAGGGTCACAGTGACCCCTTCAGCCGTTCGTTCTTCTCCTCGACCTGGGCCTCGAGCTCACGCGAGTACGCCTCGACACGGTCGGCGAGGTCGGGGTCTGCCGTCCCGAGGATCCGTGCCGCGAGGAGTCCCGCGTTGCGCGCTCCGCCGATGGACACGGTGGCGACCGGGATCCCGGCAGGCATCTGCACGATCGAGAGCAGCGAGTCCATGCCGTCGAGGTAGGCGAGCGGCACAGGGACACCCACGACGGGAAGCGGGGTCATCGAGGCGAGCATGCCCGGAAGGTGCGCTGCACCCCCGGCACCCGCGATGATGACGCGGACTCCTCGTGAACGCGCGTCACGCGCGTACGACATGAGCTTGTCGGGCGTGCGATGCGCCGAGACGACCTCGACCTCGTGCGGGATTCCGAAGTCCGTGAGGGCCTGAGACGCATCGCTCATCACGCGCCAATCGGAGTCGGATCCCATGACGACGCCGACAAGAGGAACGGCGGAGGAGTGCAGTGGCTCGGTCACCAGATCAGGCTACGGTCTGCCGCTGGGAGAAACCCCGAACGCCGCGCCTCTTCGCGCGCATGTCTCGCGCCGTGTGACGCCGAGAGCGAGCACTGCTCAGTCGAAATGGGCGGCAGCTGCCCGCGCCACGTACACGGCATCGTCGAGGTCATCGTCGACGACGTTCACATGCCCGACCTTCCGGCCGGGTCGCGGAGCCTTGCCGTACGTGTGGATCTTCGCCTGCGGGTGCGCGGCCATCGCCGCACCGAAGCGCTCTTCGAGCGTGCCCTCTTCCGGACCGCCGAGGATGTTCACCATCACGGACCAGGCGGAGCGGGGCGCGGTACTTCCCAGCGGCAGATCGGCGACCGCCCGCAGGTGCTGCTCGAACTGTCCGGTGACGGCGCCGTCCTGGCTCCAGTGCCCGCTGTTGTGCGGGCGCATGGCGAGCTCGTTGACGAGGATGCGTTCGTCGTCGGTCTCGAACAGCTCCACGGCGAGCATGCCCGTGACACCGAGCCCCTCGGCGATCGTGCGACCGATCGCCTCGGCGACCTCCACGAGGCGGTCCGCGGCAGCGGGCGCCGGGGCGATGACCTCGGCGCACACTCCGTCTCGCTGCACCGTCTCGACCACGGGGTACGCGACGACCTGCCCACTCGGGCGGCGCGCCACCTGCTGGGCGAGTTCGCGCACGAACGGAACGAGCTCCTCGACGAGGAGCGCGTCGTCTTCGGCGAGAGCATCGAGCCAGTCCTGCGCTTCGGCGGCGGCACGGACGACCCGCACGCCCTTTCCGTCGTATCCGCCGCGGGGTGTCTTCACGACGCCCGCACCGGCATGCGCATCGAGGAAGTCCTGCAGCTCGGCGATGCTCCGCACGGGAGCCCAGTCAGGCTGCGGCACACCGAGTTCGGCGAGCCGGGCCCTCATGACGAGCTTGTCCTGCGCGAACTGCAGGGCATCGGGGCCCGGATGCACCACCACCCCGTCGGCGACGAGCGCTCGCAGGACGTCTTGCGGAACATGCTCGTGGTCGAACGTCACGACGTCGACGTCCGCCGCGAAAGCGCGCACGGTTTCGAGGTCGCGGTAGTCACCGATCGCGGTGGCCGCGAGCGCGGCGGACATCCCTTCGCCCTCGGCGAGCACTCGCAGGTCGAGACCGAGCTCCACCGCGGGTGCGATCATCATCCGGGCCAGCTGTCCTCCGCCGATCACACCAACACGCAACGCCATGTGCCGTCTCCATTCGTCTGCACCCATTCTCGCGCACCGGGGCGGGCGGAATCGACACGCTCGGGGTCAGCGGACGAGGGCCCGCCCTGCGGCGAGCAACGAGCTCACGATGGGTTCGGTTCGTCGCCGCCGGCCTGCGCGTCGCGATGCGCCAGGATCTGCCCGACCTCGATCTGGTCGGCGAGCGTCTCGTGCACGAGGGTGACGTTCGGGACGTTCGCGAGTCGGAGCGGCGCATCGACACCGTTGGAGAGGGTGATGTTGCCCGAGCCCCACAGCCGCTGGAGCGGACCACGGCGAACCGCGATCGTGTATCCGCGGGCGTGGGACATCTCGCGGCGCCCGCGAGCGCCGATGCCATGGTGCGCGATGACCCGCCTGGTCGTGACCGTCGTGCTGCGCGAGTACCAGATCACGAAGGGGATGACGACCGCGAGGATGACCAGGAGACCGGCTGCGGCGAGCAGCATCCAGTCCTCGAAGCCCGCGGGCAGGTTGCCGTAGAAGTAGGCCGTCGCACCGAAGGTCGCGATGAGCACGAGTGCCGACCAGAACAGCCGACGCGCGTGGCTCCGGAAGCGCGCGATCAGCAACTCCTCCGAAGGCGTACCGGGCGGCGGCATCAGGGGCCGCCCGCCGAGCGTCACAGGCTGGGTCACACCACCATTGTGCCTGTGATCGCCGACATCGCCGTCTGGACGACGGCGTGTCAGTTTCCGGCAGGGCGGACGTGGACGACGTCGCCCGCGGAAATCGCTTGCTGCTCGCCGTCGACGGACACCGCCAGGCGCCCCTCCGAATCGAGTGCTGTGGCCACGCCCTCCAGGATCCGGCCAGCCGGCAGAGACACGCGGACCGCCTGCCCGATCGTCGCGCATCGGGCGGTCGCCGCCGCATGCAGCCCGCTCCTGCCCGCGTCACCCGTCGAGACGAGCGCGGACAGCAGATCATCCAGCGCGGTGAGATACGCGGCCAGGAGCCGATCCTCGTCGACCTCGACGTCGAGGGCCGCGAATGACGTGGCCGTCGGCACCGGAAGCTGCTCGACCGTCATCGCCGTGTTCACACCGGCGCCGACGACCACGGCATCCCCCGTCGCCTCGGCGAGGATGCCGCAGATCTTGCGTCCGTCGACCAGTACGTCGTTCGGCCACTTCACCCCGACGTCGTGCTCCGGCAGCTGCGCTGCGACCGCGTCCGACATCGCCACCCCGGCGGCGAGCGGAATCCAGCCTCGTGTCGCCGGGTCGAGCGGCAGAGCGCGCAGAAGCACGGAGACGGCCAAGGCCGTGCCCGCCGGGGCGACCCAGCTGCGGTCGAGGCGGCCTCGGCCCGCGGTCTGGTCGCGCGTCACGATGGTCGACAGATGCGGCCAACCGACGACATCCCCCGCGTGCGCACGAAGATCGGCGTTCGTCGACCCGGTTCGCTCCCGCACCTCGAGTCGAGGGACGATCGGATGCGCCAGCGAGAAGTCCACGCTCATACTTCCTCGTCGTCGACTTCTTCGTCGTCGTCGTCCTCGTCCTCGCGGATCGCCCCGACCTCGTGGGCCTGCCACCGCTCCCACTCCTTCATGAGCCCGTCGACCGCCGCGTGGAACTTCTCCGTGGCCACTCCCTGTGTCGTGTCACCGAAGTAGTGCTGCACCCACATCCGCAGACGAGCGGTGGCTGCCTCGTCGGCTCGCACCCGTTCGACCTCCGCGACGATGTCGTGCGCGGCCTCCGCCGTCAGCCATTCGCAATCAGCCAGATAGCCCTGCGTGTCGATGGAAGCACGTTCGTCGGTCGGACGCGTGATCATCAGCGGCTTCCCCGCGGCGAGACGGTCGTAGACCATCGCGGAGATGTCGACGATCGCGACATCAGCCGCCGTCAACTGCCAGCCGAGCTCCGGTGCATGATCGTAGACGTGCTGCGCCGTCGGGTCCGCCGCGTTGGCGGCAGCGATCGCCGCGATGATCCGCCGGTGGGCGGCCCCGTACGCCTCGTCCACGACACCGCTACGCGGGTGGGGACGGTAGATCACCCGATGCGCGCCGGTCGCCAGCAGTCGCGTCACGAGCGCTTCGCCGTGCGTGGCGATCGACCCGTAGTGGGCACTCGGGCGGTCCCCCTCCCATGTGGGCGCGTAGAGGACGACGGTCCGCTCGTCCGGCACGAAGGGGAGCGTTCCCGAGTAGTGATCCGCCTGCGGCCGGCCGATCTCGATGGTGCGGCGATCCACGTCATAGTCCCACAACGTGCGCGACAGCCGATCACGCGCAGCCTGACCGGCCACGAAGGCGTAGTCGTAGGCCTTGTACTGATTCGTGGTCATGTACATCTTGTCGGACTCGCCGTGGTTGATGAACACGTGCCACCGCCGCCCGTAGCGGAACATCTGGAAGTTGCGGGTGTTCTGGTTCACGTACAGCACCACGCGGATGTCCTGCGTCGCGATGAACCGTTCGAGGTCGCGGACCTTCGGCACGAAGGCGACGGGAGGGGAATCCTCCTCGAGCAGCCTCTCGGTTCCGGTCGCCTGACGCGAGAGCACGACGACGGGCCACCGCTTCGCGAGTTCGGCGAGCGGGCGGTACCACTGACGCATCTGGTACATGTTCACGGCACCGTCGGCGAAGTACACCGCCACCTGGAAGTGGTCGGTCGGGAGGGGTTCGCGTTCCGAGAGCCGCCGACGCACGCGTTGCACGGCGGTGCGGGATGCGAGCGCCCGCGTCAGCAGTCGGTACGCCTTCTTCGCATCAGACAGTGCACCCATCCCTCCAGAATAGTTCGTCGGGGCGGCGTCGTCCGGCGCCTGCGGACGGATCCGGCGCCGGAAGGGCGATAGTCCGCGTCCTCCTCAGGATCAGTGGGAGCCACCGTGACATGATCGTCATGTGCCAGCCGACGAATCAGCCGCTCCCCTGCCCGGGGTGTCCTTCGTGATGCCGGTGCTCAACGAGCGCGCCTACCTCGAGCATGCGATCGAATCCGTGCTCGCCCAGGACGTCGATGTCCCCACCGAGCTCGTCCTCGCGCTGGGGCCGTCGAACGACGGCACGACGGAGCTCGCTCAGCGCCTGGCTGAGCAGGACGAGCGTATCCGGCTGGTCGACAATCCCGCGGCGCACATCCCCGTCGGACTCAACGCCGCGATCCGAGCGAGCCGCTATTCGACGATCGTGCGCGTCGACGCGCACTCCGAGCTCTCCGCCGGCTACGCCGCCCGGGCGCTCCGGACCCTGGAACGCACCGATTCGGCCAATGTGGGCGGCGTCATGCACGCCGAGGGACGCACACCGTTCCAGAAGGCCGTCGCCCGCCTGTACAACTCCCCCGTCGGACTCGGCGGAGGCGCTTACCACGGCAGCTCCCAGGAGGGCGAGGCCGAGTCCGCCTATCTCGGCGTCATGCGACGCGAGGTCCTGGACGAGGTCGGCCTGTTCGACGAGTCGATCCGGCGTGGCGAGGACTGGGAGCTCAACCTTCGCATCCGTCAGGCCGGGCACCGTGTCTGGTTCGACCCCGAGCTGTCCGTCACCTACTGGCCCCGCGAGAGCTGGATCCGTCTGGCGCGCCAGTTCCGCGCGACCGGCGCCTGGCGCGGCGAGCTCGTGCGTCGGTTCGGTCGCCGCAACGGCATCCGCTACTTCGCGCCGCCTGCGCTCGTGCTCCTGGTCCTGCTCGCCCTCGTGACGGGGATCCTCCAGCTCACCGGAGTGCTCGGCGGCGCGGTCTCGCTGATCGTCTCCCTCATCGTGTACGCACCCCTCGCGCTGTATCTGCTCCTCGTGCTGGGCGTCGCTCTGGCGCCGCGTGGCGGCGGTGTGCGCCAACGGCTGTGGACCATGCTCGTGCTGCCGACGATGCACCTGTCCTGGGGAATCGGCTTCCTCGGCGGCGTGCTCCGCGGAGCCCGCGACACCGTCGACGCGTCTCGCCTCGGCACTCGCAACACTCCGCTGCCCTGAACCGCTCCGGCGGCGAGGACGGCGACGTCAGAGCGTGACGAAGCCGAGATCGAGGATGCGGTCGACGACACGCTGAGCAGCGTGGCCGTCGTCACGGGGGTTGAACTGTCGGCGCCACGCCGCATACCGCTCGGCGAATGCGGTTTCGTGACCCGCGTCCTCGAGGGCGGCGGTGAGCTCTTGCTGCGTGCGCACCAGGGGTCCCGGCGCGCGTTCGGCGAGGTCGAAGTAGAAGCCGCGCAGCTGTCCACGGTAGTGATCGAGGTCGGGCACCAGAAAGTACATCGGCTTGCCGGTGACGCTGAAATCGAACATCACCGAGGAGTAGTCGGTGATCAACGCGTCCGCGGCGAGCAGCAGCCGCGCGGTCTCCGGATACCCCGTCACGTCGATGACGCGCGCGCCGTCGCGGTCGCGGCCCTGTTCGAGCGTCCGGGAATGGCCGCGCACGAGCACCACCGCGTTGGCCTGACGTGCCAGGAGTTCGGGGTCGATGAAGTCGACCATCTCGGTGCGGTCGTCTCGCCAGGTCGGGGCGTAAAGGAGCACCCTCTCTTCGGCCCCGATGCCCAGGGAGCGGCGGATCGCGGCCGGGTCTTCCGAGATCAGCGTGTCATTGCGGGGGTAGCCGTCCACCCAGATCGGGCGCCCGAAGAACGCGTATGCCTTGCGCAGAATGCGTTCCGAGTAAGTGTTCTGCGCCAGGAGGACGTCCCATCGGCGGGACTCCTTGACCACCGCAGCCATGCGTCGCGGATCGAAACCCGGCCGGTGCAGCGCGAGCCGCTTCAGCGGAGTGCCGTGCCAGGTCTGCAGAACCTTCTGACCCGGCTTGCGGGCGAAACGACGCCGCAGCCAGTCGTTGACGACGAGCAGACGCGCCGCTCCCCGCGCATGCCACCACTGGGGGCTCCCCTCGACGACCGCGATCGCGCCCTCCGGGACCTCGACCGAGAGGTCGACGACGCTCCAGTAGCGCCGCACCTGCGGAGCACGAGTCGCGAGCTCGCGGTCGATCGCGCGAGGATTGCAGCCGACGCTGCGACCGTAGAAGCTCTCGAAGAAGACCGCGTTCTCGGTGCCGCCGCTCTGGGCGACGTAGCGCTCCTCGAGCGTCGACCTGCCTTCCACCGTCTCATACACGGGATCGATCGGCGCGGCGATGCGGACCGTGCTGCCGTCGACGGCGATGCGCACGCCGGTCAGGACGACAGGATCGATCCTCAGCTCCTGCAGGTCGACATCCGAGATCCGCAGCTCATACGTTCCGGACGGTAGCGGGAGTGACGGGCCGCCCCAGCGCGACGCCTCCAGCGGGAACGCGGCCTTCCACGTCTTGCCGCCGCCGCTGATGCGGGCCTCGACCCGTGCGCGCGGTCCGACCAACACGGCTTCCGCCGGTCGTGCCCCGGTCCCTGCGACGACCAGCGCCTGTGCCGTGTCGTCGATGCGGGCCGTTGTCATGCTGCTCCCTTCGGCGCGGGAATCCCCCGTGCGCGGATCACGTCATAGACGCGCTCGGTGTTGCGCCCGTCTCGATACGCGTGCATCCCCGCGCTGAGCGTAGCGGACCGCACGGACGCCGCGTCGTACACGCGACGGTCGGCGAGCAGATGCTCGAGCTGCGCGAGCAGCCCCGTCCAATCCGCGGCCGCGTCCTGGCCCGCGACCTCTTCGTACCGACCGTAGAAGCCGCGTGTCCGCGCGTACTGCTGCGCGTCGGGCGCCAGGAAAAGGACCGGCATCGACAACAGCCCCACGTCGTAAGCGAGAGAGGAGTAGTCGGTGACGAGCACGTCCACCGCCGGGAGCACGGGCGTGACGTCGGCGATCACGGTCGAGCCCAGAGCGCGGACCCGCCTGCTCGGCAGAGGCGGTGCGTAGCCACCTTCCCCCAGCGGGTGCGAACGCACGAGGAGAACGGCGTCCTGCGCTTCGAGGAGGCGGATGATCTGAACCCACTCCGCCGCAGACGGAACGGCGGGGTCGGGAGCGCCGTCCCGCCAGGTCGGCGCGTACAGGACTGTGCGCGCGGACACGGGGATGTCGCCGACGACCCGGCGGAGAAGTGCGGATGCGGCGCTGCGCCGCTCCTCCCCCGAACCCGCCGAGAGGACATCGACGCGAGGCTCGCCGGTCACGACGACCCGGTCGTCGCCGAGACCGAATGCGGACTCCAGCCTGCCTCTCGCGCGATGGGACGCGGCGGGCAGCACACGGATCCGCTGCGCGGCGGCGCGGTAGAGCACCGCGATCGCGCGACGCAGCAGCGGCGCACCGGGGACTTTCGGCACCTCGGTCGTCGCCGGCGAGTCCAGCCCGATCCGCTTGAGCGGGATGCCGTGCCAGAGCTGGACGACGAACGCGCCACCGTTCGCATAGCGGTTGACATCGCCCAAGCCGTGAGTGACCACCAGCACGCCGGCCCTGGCGGTCGCCCACCAGCCGCGCAGGCCGCTCTTGCGGGCGAAACGGATGCCGAGGGCGGCCGCCTCGCGGTCTTCGCGTTCGGATGACGTGAGCCAGAGCGTGTCATGGCCCGCCGCTGCCGCGTGCTGGTGCATCGCGAGCGCACCGTCGCCGATCCCGGCACCACAGCCGAACACCCAGCGCCGCCCTCGCGGGAGGAGAAGAGTACCGATGCGTCCGACGGCATACAGCGGGATCCGGAGCAGTTTGGCCGCGTTGCCGGTGCCGAAAGAGAAGGACGCCACCCCGCGAGCCTATCGCGCGGGGTGGCGTCCTTCGCTGTGAGGCTCGGGTCAGCCGGCCAGTTCGCCGAGGGTCACCTCGACGTCGTAGTCCTTGCCGTTGCGGACATATGTGACGGTGGCCTTGCTGCCGGCCGCTGCCGCACGCACCTGCGCGGTGAGGTCGGTCGCGCTGGTGATCGGCACCCCGTTGAAGGAGGTGACGATGTCGCCCTTCTCGATGCCGGCTGCGGCAGCAGCCCCGCCCTCGTTGGCCTTGGCGATGTAGGCACCGGCGACGGTAGCGCCCTCGATGCTCGATGCGTCCTGGACGGATGCGTTCAGCAGACCGTGGGTCGCTGCGCCGTCGGCGATGATCTCCTCGGACACTCGCTTGGCGATGTTCGAAGGGATCGCGAAGCCGATGCCGATCGAGCCGGACTCCTCGGAGCTGCCCGAGCTCGCGATCGCCACGTTGATGCCGATCAGCTCGCCCTTGCTGTTCACGAGCGCTCCACCGGAGTTTCCGTGGTTGATCGCGGCATCCGTCTGGATGACGGCGATCGAGATCGACTCCGAGGTCTGCTGCTGCTCGCCGCTGCCGGGGATGTCGAACTGGAACGGCCCCTGGCCCTGGCCCTCGGGAGACTGCTCCTGCGGCGCGTCTTCGGCGGACGAGTCGGGCAGAGCGGAGGACGCGATCTGGATGCTCCGGTTGAGCGCGCTCACGATGCCGGTCGTCACCGAGTTCGCCAGGCCCAACGGCGCGCCGAGCGCAACGGTCGTGTCCCCGACGTTGAGCTTCGACGAGTCGGCGAAGTCGATGGGCGTGAGCCCCTCTGCGCCCTTCAGCTTGATCACGGCAAGGTCGTAGATCGGGTCGGTGCCGACGACGGTGGCCTCGTAGATCTTCCCGTCCGACGCGGTCACGCGGATGGTGGGATCTGCCGCTGCACCGCCGAGGGTCACGACGTGCGTGTTCGTGAGCACGTAGCCGTCGTCGCTGATGATCACGCCGGAGCCGCTGCCGGCTTCCTGCGAGCCGGCGACCTCGATGGTGACCACGGACGGCAGTGCGGAGGTCGCGACCGCGGTGGTCTCGTTGACCGAGCCGGGGTTGTTGACCGTCACGGTCTGCGGCCCGGTCGCCGTGCCGGAGGACGGGGTGTCCTGGAGCCCGTTCAGCAGCGCACCGCCGCCGAAGCCCGCGACGCCGCCGACGAGTGCGGCCGCGACGATCAGCGCCGCGAACTTCGTGCCCCCGCGCGACTTCTGCTCCTTGGTCTTGGTGCCATCGCCGACGAGCGGCTCCGCGCCGTACGGCTGCGTGGGCTGCGTGTGCGACGCCGTCGGGATGCCGAAGGCCGCGCCCGAAGCGGTGCCCGTCGCCGGCGCAGATGGCGCGCTGAATGCGTGCGGCACCGGCGCGACCTGCGGCGCTGGCGACACGTGCGACGTGAACGTCGACGGCACCTCGTGCCCCTGCACCGGTGCACCGGGCGTCGGCGCGGCGGTGGCAGGCGCGGCGGTTGCCGACCCGGTCGTGTCAGCGGCGGCAGCCGTCGCCGACTGAGCGGCGACCTCTGCAGCCTCGGTGGACGGCACGGCGTCGTTCGACGCGGGTGCCGAGTGGTCCTGGGTGTTGTCTTCGTTCATGGTGTGTGCTCCTTCAACGACCACTTCAGAATGACGCCTGTGTCTGTGTGTTCCTTATGTCGACGATGAGTTTCAGCTATGGCCTTAGCCTGTTCTTCATGAGTGTCACTCCCGGCGCATGGCGGCGCACGGCGGCCGGTGCAGGCCTGCTCGCCGCAGACGGAACCGTCGCGCCCACCATCTTCGCAGAGATGTCCGCCGCCGCAGCCCGTACCGGGGCGATCAATCTCGGACAGGGCTTCCCCGACGAGGACGGACCATCGGAGGTGCTCGAGGCCGCCCGCAGCGCGATCGCCCACGGAGCCAATCAGTATCCGCCGGGTCGCGGCATTCCCGACCTGCTCGCCGCCATCAGCGAGCACCAGCGGCGCTTCTACGGCCTCGATGTGGACCCGGCCGACGAAGTGATCGTGACGGCCGGCGCCACCGAGGCGCTCACGGCGACGCTGCTCGCGCTGATCGACGGTCCCGACGACGAGGTGGTCGTCTTCGAGCCGTACTACGACTCTTACGCCGCGGCGGTGGCGCTGGCGGGCGCACGACTGCGCACTGTCCCCCTCCGCGCTCCCGACTTCCAGCCCGACCTCGATCAGCTCGCCGCGAGCGTGACGGACCGCACCCGGATCATCCTCGTCAACGATCCGCACAATCCCACGGGTGCGGTCTTCGGTCGCGACGTGCTCGAGGAGGTCGTCCGGCTGGCCGCGCGGCATGACGCCGTCATCGTCACCGACGAGGTCTACGAACACCTGGCGTTCCACGCGCCGCACACCCCGATCGCCACATTCCCCGGAGCGGCCGAGCGCACCCTCACCATCTCCTCGGCGGGCAAGACGTTCTCCGCGACGGGATGGAAGATCGGCTGGGTCCACGGGCCCGCCGACCTCATCACCGCCGTCCTCACCGTGAAGCAGTACCTCACGTACGTGAACGGCTCCGCCTTCCAGCCGGCTGTCGCGGTGGGGCTCCGCTTGCCCGATTCGTACTTCACGGATGCCGCGACGGCACTCGCCCGCAAGCACGAGATCCTCGGCGAAGGACTGCGCACCGCCGGATTCACGGTGTACGCCCCGCAGGGCGGCTACTTCACGGTGGCGGACGCGACGGCGCTCGGCGGCGCGGACGCCGCAGCATTCTGTCGTTCTCTGCCGGAGCGCGCCGGAGTCGTGGCGATCCCCCTGACGGCGTTCGTCTCCGAACCCCACCGGCACGAGTACTCGGGCCTGGTGCGCTTCGCCGCCTGCAAGCGCGTCGACGTGCTCGAGGAGGCGGCTTCGCGGCTGGCGCGGTTCTCCGCCTGACCGGCTCTCCGCTCGCAGCGGATCACGCCATCAGCGCGGTACGACCGCGTATCTCCGCGCGCGCAGCGAGGGATTGCTCCGGCGCACCCGCTCGATCGCGGCGGCCTCCACGACCGCGACCGCGATGCCGGGGGCTGTCCCCACCCCCGCCAGGACCACGCCCTGCGGGTCGATGACCTGCGAGTGGCCGACACCGATCGGCGTCGGGTGATCGGCCGCGACCACGTAGACGGTGTTCTCGATCGCGCGCGCGGCGAGCAACGTCGTCCAGTGGTGCTCTTTGAGCGGCCCTCTGACCCACTCGGCGGGGACGACCAGGACGTCGGCCTGCGCGTCGACGAGAGACCGGGCGACTTCGGGGAACCTCAGGTCGTAGCAGGTCATGAGCCCGAAGCGGAGTCCGCCGAGCTCGAACGTCGCGGCCTCCCCCACTTCCCCGGGTTCGATCCAGTCGGACTCGGTCTGCCCGAAGGCGTCGTAGAGATGCTGTTTGCGATAGACGGCGAGGATGCCGTCACCGCGCACTGCGACGACAGCGTTCCGCACTCGATGCCCATCGGAGGCTCGCTCGACGAGGCCGGCGACGATCACCACCGCGCGGTCGGCGGCCAGCGCGGTCAGAGTCTCGACGAACTCGCCGTCGAGACCCTCCGCATTCGCGGCGAGGGTGTCGTCCATCGGGTCGACGAAGTAGCTCGAGTACTCGGGGAAGACGATCAGCTTCGCGCCCCGCGCGGCAGCGTCGGCAGTCAGTTCCGCGATCTGCGCGAGGTTGTCGGCTCGGGAAGCGGTCGGCGCGAACTGGCACACGGCGACGGCGACGGCAGGGGTCTCAGGCATATCCCCATCCTCTCGCATCGACACGCCCGGGGCGTCGCGCAGGGCGGCCCCGATTGGCCGGGCCCCGGGATCCGTGATAAGTTACTTCTTGTGCCGCGGGGTGGAGCAGTTCGGTAGCTCGCCGGGCTCATAACCCGGAGGTCGCAGGTTCAAATCCTGTCCCCGCAACAAATGAAAGGCCCTCTGACTCGGAGAAATCCAGGTCAGAGGGCCTTTCGCTTTGCCCGGACGAGTCCGATGATTGTGAGGACGAGTCCGAGGATCACGTCGGCCGGAGACGAGAATGGGCGCCCCCGAAGGGGCGCCCATTCTGCTCTCCGTGACGAAGGGGTGATCACTCCCCCGCTGCGGACTCCAGCTGTAGCAGCTTCTCGACCGCCGCGGTGAGGCGCTCGTCGGCCTCGGCGAACTTGGCGAGGTCACCGGCCTTCAGTGCCGCTTCACGGTCGATCAGGGCCTCCTGCGCCGAGGCCAGGGCGTCCGCCTCGGCGTTCGTCGGCTGCGTGGGCTCTGTCGGCGTCTCTCCGGTCTCCGGATCCTCTGTCCCGGGTTCGGTGGGTTCGACCTCGTCGTCACCACCGGTCGCACCGGAGTCACCGCCGAAGAGTGTGTCGAGCGCCTCGGTGAGGGTGTTCTCGAACGCGACCCGGTCACCGAAGGCGACCAGCACCTTCTGCAGACGCGGCAGCTGCGTTCCCTCGGACGACTGCACGTAGACGGGCTGCACGTAGAGCAGACCGCCGCCGACGGGCAGCGTCAGCAGGTTGCCGTAGATCACCTCGGACTCACCCTGCTGCAGCAGGTTGAGCTGGGGAACCACCGACGTATCGGAGTTGTAGGTGTTCTGCACCTGACCGGGACCGGGAACCGTGGTGTCGGTGTCGATCTCGAGCATGCGCAGCTGGCCGTAGCCCTCTGCCTTCTTGCCCTTCTCGGAACCGGCATCCGAGTCCACCGCGAGGTAGCCCATCAGCACGTCACGGCTTCCGCCCGCGCCCTGCGAGTTCGGGATGAACGTCGAGAACATCGAGAACCGCGGCGAATCCTGGCCGGGCATCTGCATCGTCAGGTAGTACGGCGGCTGCAGCATCGCCTCGCTGCGCGGGTCGTTCGGCGTCTGCCAGCGGTTGTCCTGCTGAGCGAACGAGCCGGCCTTGTCGACGTGGTAGACGCCGAGGACGTCACGCTGCACCTTGAACAGGTCGGTCGGGTAGCGCACGTGGCTCATCAGCTCGCCCGACATGTCGCTGATCGGCTTCAGCGTCGACGGGTAGATCTTCTGCCAGGTCTTGAGCACCGGGTCTTCGTCATCCCATGCGTAGAGCGTGACGGAACCGTCGTAGGCATCGACCGTGGCCTTGACCGAGTTGCGGATGTAGTTGATGTCATCGATGGCGAGCGTCGGTGACGGGACGTTGGAGTCCGCGATCGCGTCGGACAGGCTGACGCTCGTCGAGTACGGGTACGTCGAGCTGGTCGTGTAGCCGTCGACGATCCACACGATACGACCGTCCACCACGCTCGGGTACGGGTCGCTGTCGAGCTCGAGGTACGGAGCGACCTTCTGCACGCGGGTCTTCGGGTCACGGTCGTACAGGATCTGCGATTCCTCGTTCACCAGGTTGGAGAACAGGATCTGCTCCGACTGGAACTTCAACGCGTAGAGAAGCTTCGTGAACGTGTCGCCGATCTGCGGACCGCCGCTGCCCTCGAACGTGGTCTTCGTCTCGCTCGAGCCGTCCTTGCCGCGCGGGTAGTCGATCTCCGCCGGCTCGGAGCCGTCGGGAGCCCCGACGATCGAGTACTCGGGCGAGTTCTCGCCGAAGTAGACCCGCGGCTCGAAGTTCTCTCGGTCGGACAGGAACCCGGAGGTCGGGATGCCGCGCTCGAGGAACACGGGCTCACCGTCGGTCGTCCGCTGGTTGCCCGCGGCCGCGACGAGGCCGTAGCCGTGGGTGTAGACGGCGACACGGTTGTTCCAGTTGTCTCCGTCGCCGAGACCCGACATGTCGAGGTCGCGCACCGACACCACGGTGTCCTGCATCTTCCCGTCGATCTCGTACCGGTCGACGTCCATCGTCTTCTGGAACTGGTAGTACCCGCGGTACTGCTCGAGCTGACGAACGGTCGGCGGGATGACCTTCGGGTCCATGATGCGCGTGGACGCCGTGGTCTCCGCGTCGGCGCGCAGCTGGCCGGCTTCGGCATCGGTCTTGGCGGCGAAAGGCGTCGTCTCGAGGTTCGCGACCCCGTACGCCTCCTTCGTGCCGTCGATGTTCCGCTGGTAGTACTCGGCCTGGTAGGCGTTCTGGTTCGGCTTCACCTGGAAGGTGGTGACCACCCAGGGGTAGCCGACGCCGACGACCAGGGCGGCGACGATCAGCAGTGCCGTGGCCGCGAGCGGGAAGCGCCAGCGACCGATGATCGCCGTGACGAAGAAGAGGATCGCGACGACGCCGGCGATGATGGCGAGGATCGCGAGGCCGGGGATGGTCGCGTTGACTCCCGTGTACGCCGCACCGGTGATGCGGTCGTCGGGCTGCACCAGCGTCTTGTACTGGTCGAGCCAGAGGCTCGCCGCCTGGACGAGCAGGTAGAGACCCGCGATGACGGCGAGCTGGATGCGGGCGGGCCTGGAGATGCGGAGCTCACCCTGGCCGATGCGCACCGAGCCGTAGAGGTACGACACGAGCGCCGTGACCAGGAGCGACAGCAGCAGAACGGCCGACACGAAGGCGAGGAGGATCGAGTAGAACGGCATCGCGAACATGTAGAAGCCGGTATCGATGCCGAACTGCGGGTCGACGCTCGACGTTGCGACACCGTTGGCCCAGAGCCACACGGTCTTCCACTGCCCCGCAGCGGCGAAGCCGGCGAACAGACCGAAGAAGATCGGCATGCCCCACATCGCCAGACGGCGCAGGGGTTCGATGACCTCCTGGTACCGGTCCAGCTGCGAGCTGAGTCGCACGTAGACCGGGCGCAGCCGGTAGGCGAGCTGGATGGCGACGAACAGCGGCACGGCCATCCCGAGGAAGCCGACGACGAACATCACCGCCGTGGCGATCCACTGCGTGGTGAGCACCCCCGTGAAGCCGACCTGATCGAACCACAGGAACTCGGTGTACAGGGAGGCGAACACGAAGAACACCGCGATCAAGGCGGCGATGATCACCAGGGAGATGCCGAGAATACGTCGGGACGTTCGAGGCGTGGCCGGAGTCGATGCTGAGGGTGAGGTCACCCTTCCATCCTAGGCATCGCTCACTGTGCGCGGGCTGTCATCCCGATCACGGCGAGGTCACGGCCGCTCCCGCGGATCAGCCGGCGACGCGTTCGCAGGTGGGCAGCGAGGCGACGTCGCCGTCGTCCGCGATGACCTCGAGCGCCGCGAGCGACTCGTCGAGCGTGGCCGTGCGGATCACTTGCAGCCCGTCGGGAACGTGCCCGACGACCTCGTCGCAGTTGGCCTCCGGGGCGAGGAAGTACTCCGCTCCGGCGTCACGCGCACCGTACAGCTTCTGTCGGATCCCGCCGATCGGCCCGACCGTGCCGGCGGCGTCGATCGTGCCGGTGCCGGCCACGTTCTCCCCGCCGTTGAGCTCGCCCTCGGTGAGGGTGTCGATGATCCCGAGCGCGAACATCATCCCGGCGCTCGGGCCGCCGACGTTGTCGAGCTGGATCGTCACGTCGATCTCGAAGTCGTAGTCGGTGCGGAGTGTGACGCCGATGAACCAGGTCGTCACTCCGCCCTCGGTGTGCTCCTCAGGAGTCACCTCGACGGCCTGCTCCTCGCCGCCGCGGAGCACCGTGAGCGTCACCGGGTCTCCCTCGGCCTTCTGGATCGCGGTCCGCAACTCCGTCGCCGACTCGACGGCGGTGCCGTCGATCGCTGTGATCACGTCGTCGGCCTTGAGCGTGCCGTCCGCCGGGGAATCAGCGACCGCATCCACGACCACGACCTCTGAGCCCGTGTCGTAGCCGAGGTCGTTGAGCGCGGCCGCCGTCGCCTCGTGCTGCGAATCGACCATCTGCGTGGCGTTGCGCTCGTCGCGCTGCTCCGTCGTGACCCCCTCGGGGAAGACCGAGGCCAGCGGCACGACAGCGCGCGACGAGTCCATCCAGGCCAACGCCAGCTCGAACCAGCTCGGGGTGCGCTCGCGGTTGCCGACGACCTGCACGGTGGTGAGGTCGAGAGTGCCCGCCGTCTCGAACGTCTCAGCACCTTCGACCTTGATGAGGGGAACTTCGTCGCCCTCCTTGTCCGTCGCGGTGCCGAGGGTGTCGTAGACCGGTCCCGGCCGCTGGATCACGTACGGCGACGGCAGGAACGTCAGCACGACCAGGGCGACGAGTGCGACGATCAGCGCCCAGACTCCGAGTCCGAGCTTTCCAGACCGCGTTCGATCCACTGCATTCCTCCGTCGTTCGCGGGCGGCGTACACCGATCTGCCCGCATCGGGTTCGCGCGCAGAAACCTGTGACTAGCGTAGAGGCCACGGCTTCAGACCTGCTGAGAGGCGAGCGACATGGCAGACAACGACCCCACCCCCGAGGACTTCCAGGAGTTCCTGCGAAAGATGCTCGCGAACCAGGGCGGTGGTGACATCGACCCCGAGGCGCTTCGAGGCGCCTTCGAAGGCATGGACGGCTTCACCCTCGACCCCGCGATGATGCAGACGATCATGTCGCAGCTCCAGGGCGCGTTCGGTGGCGACCCGTGGGAGAACGCGCTGCGGCAGGCCCTGTTCATCGCCAACCGCGATGGCCAGGGCGTCACCGACGGCGCCCGCACGTCGCTCGCGGATTCCTTCTCCCTCGCGAACCTGTGGCTCGGCGAAGCCACCACGATCTCCGAGCTGTCCGAGGCGCCCACCGCGATGACCCGCGGGGAATGGGTCGAGAAGACGCTGCCGGTGTGGAAGGAGATCGCCGACCCGGTGTCGACCAGCATCGCCGACGCGCTCACCTCCGCGCTCGACACGCAGGTCCCCGAGGAGATGCGCAGCGTCGTCCAGGGCGCGGGCAAGCTCATGCGCGGGCTCGGCGGCTCGGTGTTCGCCGCCCAGTTCGGCCAGGTGCTCGGCAACCTGTCGCTCGAGGTCGTCTCCGGAGGCGACGTCGGGATCCCCGTGCTCCCCGCGGGCACGGCCGCCGTCATCCCCCAGAACCTCACGGCATTCGGCGACGGCCTCGAGATCCCGGAAGACCAGATCGCGCTCTATCTCGCCACCCGGGAGCTCGCCTATGCCCGGCTCTACCGGCACGCGAAGTGGCTGCACCTGCACGTGATGGCGCAGATCACGGACTTCGCTCGGGGTGTGACCGTCGACGTGGACGCCCTCGAAGACGTGGCGAGCAGGTTGGACCCCTCCGACCCCGAGGAACTGCGCGCGGCCATCGAGGGCGGCGCGCTCCTGCCCGTGCAGAGCGAAGCGCAGCGCGAGGCCCTGACCCGACTCGAGAACCTCATCGCCACGATCGACGGCTGGGTCGACGTGGTGACCGCTCAGGCGACGTCCCGCCTTCCCGACGGCGCGCGGATCGCCGAGGCCGCCCGTCGCCGCCGCGCGGTGGGCGGACCCGCAGAGGACGCGCTCGGTGCGCTGGTGGGGCTGAAGCTGCGACCGCGGCGCATGCGCGAAGCATCCGCCATGTGGCAGGCGGTGACGGATGCCGTCGGCATCAGCGCCCGCGACTCCCTCTGGGACTACCCCGACCTGATGCCGACTGCCGAGGACATCGACGACCCGAGCGCGCTCGTGGCCCGGCTGCAGGCCGTCGAACGCGGCGAACAGCCCGTCGCGGACGAGTTCGACGAGGCGCTCGCCCGCCTGCTCGACGGTGACGACTTCTCGGAGGAGACACCGTCCGACGGTGGCGAGGACGGCGCCGAGGATGATGGCGACGCCGCCCCGGAGGGGGACCGCCCGGTCTGAGGATCCGACCACGACGGGGGACGGAAGGTGTCATCACCTCTCCTCCCCCGTCGGGGACACGCGCGGCAGTTGTCCACGGATGCCTCGACAACTCCCCGCGGGCGGCGGCGTCCCTCCAGAATCGGAGAGATGCCTCTCACACCGCCGATCCTCACGCGCCTCGACCCGAGTGCACCGCTGCTGTGGCGCGACGAGCACACGCTGCAGCTCGGTGACGACGACGGACTGCGCGTCGAGGCGGATGCCGCCTGGGTGGAGCTCCTGCTCAGCCGCCTACGCACGGGTTTCCGCCGCGGATCGTTCGACGTGATCGCGCACGCCGCCGGGGCCCCGCGCGAGGCGGCGAGGGCTCTGCTCGCGCGCCTGGAGCCCGCACTGCTCGATGAGCCGACCGCGCCCCGCACGGCCTGGGTCGAGAGCATCGGCATCGACGACGGGCGCACCGAATACCGCATTCGGGAGGCGCTCACGGATGAGGGTGTCTCCCTCGTCGATCCCGGGCGACGACCGGGCGTGGGCGTCGTACTCGTGCGAGGCGCCGCGGCGGCTCTGCAATTCGCGCGCCACCTGCGCGAAGACACCCCGCATCTGCCGGTGTCCTTCGAGCCGGGCAGGGTGACCGTCGGGCCGCTCGTGGTCCCCGGCGAATCCGCGTGCCTCGCCTGCCGCGATGCGCACGCCACCGCCCTCGATCCGGCATGGCCACTCCTGCACACTCAGATGATCGACCGTGACCCCGGCCCGATCCGCGCCGCGCAAGTCGCCGAGGCGGGTCGCCTCGCCGCCCTGCTCCTCGCCGGCGACCGAAGCGCTGACGGGCGCGTCGTGCGCGTCAGCGCGGACGGTTCCCGCGTGTGGCGTTCGGTGACATTTCACGAAGAATGCCGGTGCCGCGGCCTGTGGTCCCCATCTCAGCGAGGAACCTCGACGGAGCACGCTCCCCCCGTCCTGCCGATCTCGACCAGGACAGCGAGAGCGTTCGCGCGGCCCGCGTGACGCCCACGTAGGCCAGACGCCGCTCTTCGTCGACCGACTCGAAGGTCGTCGCGTAGGAGATCGGGAGTGAGCCCTCGGCCCAGCCGGCGAGATGCACATGCGGCCATTCCAGGCCCTTCGCCGCGTGCAAGGTCGAGAGGGTCACCGTCCGCATCGTGGGCTCGTGCTGGTCCTTGGCCCGCGCCATCAGCGCATCGCTGAAGCTGCGCAGGGTCGCGTCCGGTCCGGCTTCCTCGGCGAGCCGCAGGATGGCGCGCCGCGCCTCCCAGCCGCCGCGCTGCGCCCCACCGGCGGCCGGTGGCTCGTCGGTCAATCCGAGCTCGCGCAGCACCCGTTGCACCCCGGGCAGGAACCCCTGCTCGGTGGGCGCCACCGCCGCCGCACGCAGCGCCAGGATCGCCTGACGCACCTCCGGCATCGAGAAGAACCGGGTCCCGCCCAGCACCGTGGTCGCGACGCCCTCGACGGCGAGCGCCTGCTGCAGCATCGCGGACTGCGCATGCGCGCGATAGAGCACGGCGATCTCCGAAGGCGATGCTCCGGCCGCGATCTGCGCAGAGATGGCGGCGGCGATGCCTGCGGCCTCTTCGCCCTCGGTGTCATAGGCGGTGACGGTGGGGGCATCCGCGGTGAACTGCTCTCGCGCCGGCACGAGCTCCAGCGCACCGGGACGGCCCTGCATCAGCGCGTTCGCGACGGTGAGGATGGGGGGCTGGGAGCGGTAGTTCGTCTCGAGCCGCACCACCGTGGCATCGGGATGACGTCGTTCGAACTCGAGCAGGAACCGCTGTTCCGCTCCGGCGAAGGAGTAGATGGTCTGGCTGGCGTCGCCGACGACGCAGATGTCGTGTCGGTCGCCGAGCCACAGCTCCAGCAGCCTGTTCTGCAGCGGCGAGACGTCTTGGAACTCGTCGACCGTGAAGTGACGGTACTGCTCGTGGACGGATGCCGCGACCCGCGGTTCTGCCTCCAACATGCCCGCGCACGCGAGCAGCACATCCTCGAAGTCGAGTTGACGGCGATCGTCCTTCAGCGCTTCGTAGCCGCGCATGAGCTCGACCAGCTGACCGGCGTCGACGCCGCTGATCGGACGCCCGAGCGCGGCGTACTGCTCGATCGAGAGCATCGAGACCTTGCGCCATTCGATCTCGGACGCGATGTCACGAAGGGTGGCCGTGCTCGGGCGGAGCCGCATCGCATCGGCGGCCTGACCCAGCATCCGCACCTTGTTGTCGATGATCGAGGGCGCGGGCGAGCCGGCAAGCGTCGGCCAGAAGAAGTTGAGTTGCGCGAGGGCGGTCGCATGGAAGGTCCGAGCCGCGACGCCCTCGACGCCGAGCGCCCGCAGACGCCCCCGCAGTTCGCCTGCCGCCTTGGCGGTGAAGGTGACGGCCATGACGCGCGACGGCGAGTACGCCCCGGTGTCGACGCCGTGCGCGATGCGATGCGTGATGACACGCGTCTTCCCGGTACCGGCTCCGGCGAGCACCACGACGGGTCCGCGAAGGACGGATGCTGCAGCCCGCTGCCGCTCGTCGAGGGCATCGAGTGCGCTCACGCGTGTTCCTCGTACCAGTCGACGATCAGTGCACGGGCGATCGACGCGTGACCAGGAAGCCCGACCGGACCGTCTCCCGCAAGGGCGGAACCGATCTCGGCACGCGTGAACCACCGCACATCGATGATCTCCTCGCCGTCGGCGAGCGCCGTGGACTCCTCGTCGACGACGGCGCGGAACCCCACCATGAGCGACCGCGGGAACGGCCACGCCTGTGACGAGATGTAGCGCAGCGACGACAGGCGCACGCCGGACTCCTCCTCGATCTCGCGGTGGACGGTCGACTCCAGCGACTCCCCCGCCTCGGTGAAGCCGGCGAAGCACGAGTACATGCGGCCGCCCCAGTTCGCGTTGGCGCCGAGGAGCAGGCGTTCCCCGTCACGGCTCTCGACGGCGACGATCACGGCCGGATCCGTGCGCGGGAAGTGCTCCCGCCCGCACACGAGGCAGCGTCGCGACCATCCGCCGTTGCGCAGCTCGGTGCCACCACCGCAGGTGGGGCAGAACGGTGCGTCGCGGAGCCACCCGGCGAGCGCGACGGCACCGGTGAGCAGCTCCGTCTCCTGTCCGTCGATGCGACCGCCGAGATCGCGCAGCCCGAGCCACACCTCGTCGGGAGCGGTGTCGAGCGCATCGGTCTCCGGCGGGGCGGCGGCGAGGAGCAGCACGGTACCGTCGGCGTCGCGTCCGAGGAGAGCCCAGGTCGCCTCGACCACGGTCTCGGCGGGCACCCGCAGGAGCGTCGAATCGACGACTCTGACCCGCCCCTCGCGGACGACGATCACCCGGGTGGCCGGGTCGTCACGGAGGCGGCCGATGACGTCCGGCTCGTCACGGAGTTCGGCTGCACGGTCGAGGGACGGGCGCGGAATGGTCATCGACTCCCTCTTTCACGGGCGTGGCGGAGGCGGGACCGCCCCTGAGCCGACCTACCCTGGGGGCATGGGACGCTCTCCTTTCACTCTAGCCGCGGCAGTGACCGCTGCTCTGCCCGGGGCGGAGGTCACGGGCGCCCGCAGCTTGAGCGCGGACGGCGACGCGCGGTTCGACTCGGCGGTGGCCTCACTCGCCGACGGTCGTGAGCTCGCGATCCGTGTCGCAGACGATGACGACACCGCGCGTGAGCTCGCTGCCGAGGCACTCGCGTTGCGCGCACTGACCGACGGCGCACGGGCGATGCTCCCCTTCCGCGCCCCGGCCTATATCGGGGAGACGCGACTCGGCGACGCCCGCGCCCTCGTGACCGAGCTCCTTCCCGGATTCCAGATCGAGGCCGCGCTGGTGCCGGCCGGGCGTGGCGCCGCCGAATCCATGGGGTCGTCGATCGCCGCCGTGCACGCCCTTCCGACCTCGGTCGTCCGCGGTTCCGGGCTCGCCACTCGCAGCGCCGAGGAGAGCCGCGCGGAACTGGAGCGCCTGATCGACACCGCCGCTGCCACGGGCCGCGTTCCGGCTCGACTCACGGTGCGCTGGCGCGATGCCGTCGCCGACGACGAGCTGTGGCGTTTCGAGTCCACCGTCATCCTGGGGGGCGTCCAGGCGACCTCGTTCCTGTTCGAAGACGACCCCGAGCGCGGTCCCGAAGTGGTCGGACTGGTCGGATGGCATGGACTCTCCGTCGGCGATCCGGCCGTCGATCTCTCCTGGCTCTCGGCAGCCCCGGACGCCGCCGCCGACGTGCACGCGGCATATGCCCGTTCGGTCGACCGGGCACCCGACAGCGGCCTGGAGGTGCGCGCGCGCCTGCTCGCGGAGCTCGAGTTCGCCCGATGGCTGGTCCACGGCGATTCGATGCGCCGACCGGACATCGTCGACGATGCCGCCGCCCTGCTGGACGCACTCGCCGAGGGCATCCGCGACGACGACCTGAACGTCGTCGACTCTCGCGGGGTCGGTGTCGACTCCGCCCTCGATGCCCTCGACCGTGTTCCCCAGGACACCGCCGCAGAGATCGATACATCGATGCACACCGACGCGTACAACCCGGAAGAGCTGTGGGCCAACGCCCCCGACGAGTCGGACCCGGCGCAGACCGAGACCGCGCCCCACGAAGCACTCCCGGGCACCGCGACCGGCCGTCGCGCCGACGAGAGCGCGCACCGGGCGGAGATGCTGAACATCGAGACCGAGGACCTCTCCGGTGTCGCGAGCCTTTTCGCCGGCACCAGCGGAGTCGCCGGAGCACGCGAGGACTCGCACCCCCTCGCCCCGCGCGAGGACACGGATGACGACGCGGACGATTCCGACGAGGCTCAGCGCGCCGCGCGCGCGGCACTCCAGCGGTGGAAGAGCTCTTCCTCCGAATAGACGCGGTCGCCCCGGATGATCAGATCGTCCGCCACGTAGTACAACGCCACGTCGATCTCCTCGAGCGGCACCTCGAATCGCCGATGATAGGCCAGGCGGTAGAGCGCGAGCTGCAGCATCCGTTCGTCGCGCTCCTGCGGTGTGCGCGGCGCCCGACCGGTCTTCCAGTCGACGATCTCGATGCGGCCGCCGCGGTCGGCGCGCCGGTACACCGCGTCGAGCTTGCAGATCACGATGTGCGCCTCTTCGCGCTCGTGCGAGCCGGGCAGTCCGGATCCGAGGGCGAAATCGATCTCGATCTCCACGGCGATCGGCTTCAGCCCGCCCCATTCGCTGCGCTCGAACGTCGCCTGCAGGACAGCGAGATCAGCGGCGTCGGCGGCTGCACCCGACCCTTCGCGTACGGGGTCTGACCCGGTCTCGTCCTCGTCTATCTCCCAGAGCGCCTCGTCGACGCGACTGCCGACTCCGACGAGTTCGGACCGCTGCTCCACCCAGGCATGGAACAGGGTGCCGAGCCGCGTCTGCCGATAAGGGCGTTCCGGCATGGGGCGCACGATCGACGACAGTGTTCCCGAGAAGTCGGTGACATAGTCCTTGAATCGCGAGGCGGGTACGCGCGTCGGGGCCTCGGCATCGGTTCCGCGCTGGCGGGCGGCGCGCTCAGCCAGCAGCCGTTCGAGCTCGATCGTCGGCTCGGCCGTCCCGGCGCGCATCGCCTCATCGACGGCTGTGGCGGCTGCGGTGACGACCGTCCTCCGCGCTCCCAGCGGATCGAGTGGCCACCGGAGCGTGGACCCGGGACCGTCGTACGGATTGTCGTCCGGGTCCACCGTCTCGATCGGCTCGAGGCCGCGCACCTCGATCGCCTCGACGAGAAAGGGACTCGGCGTGCGCGGGGCCTTCTGACCGGCCCAGTGCGCACCGCTGAGGAGCAGATCCGTCCGCGCACGGGTGACCGCGACGTACGCGAGGCGCCGCTCCTCCTGCTGCTGATACGCGCGGTAGGCGTCCTTGAACCTCTTGAGCGCACCTCCGTGCGGATTCGCTTTCGTCGCACCGCCGGAGAGCGACGCCTGCGCGAGCTTCTGCCGCTTCGCGGGGTCGGCCTCGCCGCCCATGGCCTCGGCGGGGTCCCACTCGAAACGCGGCAACGCGTCCCTGTCGCCGCGCAGCGCGAACGGCACCACGCCGAACCCGAACCAGCCGGAGGTGTCGGAGACCCGGCTCGGAAGCTCGTCGGCGACCAACCGGACCACCGCGACCGCATCCCACTCCAGGCCCTTCGACCCGTGGATGGTCAGCAGCTGCACGACACCGGCCTCCGGCGGCTCCGGCCGCGGCATCAGCTCATCCGTGCTCTCGGCCTTGTCGAGCCAGGCGAGCAGGCTGCCGATGCTCCCGCGCTCGTCGGCGGCGAGGAACGCGCGCACCTCGTCGGCGAAGGCACGCAGCTGCGTGGCCGCGATGCGTGCAGGCCCCCTGGTCTCGTTGGCCGCGAGCTCTATGTCCAGGCGGAGCTCGAGCTCGATGAGCCGGATCAGCTCCGGGATCGGCTGCGACGAGGCGCGTCGGAGCCGTTCCAGCATCTCCCCCGCTGCTCTGACCCGCGCCCGCCCGTCGGGGGTGATCGATTCGAGCAACCGGTAGTCGTCGCGCACGGCGCGCACCACGTCGACCGCGTCGATGATCGACACCGCCTCGTCCGCGCCGCGGGAGGAGCGCAGCCGCGCGCGCACCTCCTCCGGCAGGGGCGCCATCGCGGTGTCGCGCTCCGACAGCGTGCGCCCCAGGTCGTACAGGGCCGCCATGTCGGCGACGCCGACGCCGAACCGGGGGCCGGTGAGCAGGCGGATCAGCGCGGACCCCGCCGTGGGGTCGTGCACGACCCGAAGGGTCGAGACGACGTCGACCACCTCCGGTGTCGCGAGGAGTCCACCGAGGCCGAGGATGCGGTGCGGGATGCCGCGGCCGGCGAGCGCGGCCGCGAAGGTCTGCATGTGCCGCTTGGAACGGAACAAGATCGCGCCGGTGTGGGGTGTCGTCGCGTGACCCGCACCGGCCGCGCGCGCATCGTGCTCCGTCCGCCGTTCGGCGAACCAGTCCGCGACGGCCGCGGCCTCCTCGTCGACCGTGAACGGGAATCGCACGGCGACGGTGCCTTCCCCCGCCCCGGGGCGGGGTTCGAGAGGCGGGACATCCAGCCCCGGGCGCTGCAGCGGCTCGAGTACCCGGTTCGCGATGTCGAGGATGCCGCGGTCGTTCCGCCAGCTCGTCATGAGGCTGTACGTCGTCGCTGTTCCCGTTCCCGAGAACGTGCCGGAGAAGGCGTAGAGGTTGTCGGCGCTCGCACCCCGCCAGCCGTAGATCGACTGGTGCGGGTCTCCGACCGCCATCACCGCGGAATCGCGGAAGAGCTCGGCGAGGAAGCGCGTCTGGATCACCGAAGTGTCCTGGTACTCGTCGAGGAGCACGACGCGATGCTGCTCGCGGAGCTCTGCGCGGACATCGGGAGCGGACTCGACGATGTCGTAGGCGCCACTGACCTGATCGGCGAAGTCCAGCACGCCACGACGTTCCTTCTCGTCGATGTAGTCACGCACCAGGCGTGCGAGCGTCGGCAGACTGAGCAGGTTGACCGCCGCCTTCTCGACATCGCCGTTGCTTCGATACGGCTCGAACGCGCGGGCCTGCTCCCCCGCGATCCGCTCGGCCAGGGCGAGGTCGACGCGATGATCGAGGGCGTCACCCGCGAGCCGCTGCACTGCGTCGATGATCGTCCCGAGCGCATAGTCGATGTTCTCCAGCTCGGGCAGATCGCTGCGGAGCACCACTTCCCGCGCGAGCATCCAGGAGGCTGCCTGGCTGAGCATCGCGACGTCGGGATCCCGCCCGATCCGTGCCGCATGTTCCCGGACGATGCCGTCGGCGAACGCGTTGTAGGTCGAGACGCGCGGCCGGACCATGAGGTCTTCCGCCGATCGGGGCGTCGCCGGATTCCAGCCGGTGCCGTGGTGCGCGGCCAGCTCGTCGAGCACATGCGTGCGCACGAGCTCGCGCTGGCGGCCCGGCACCGCCTCATCGACACGACGTAGCGCACCGGTCCGCACGATCTCGGGCAGATGCGGCAGGAGTCCCCGGCGTCCGTACTCGTCGATGACCGCGAGCCGGTGTCCGATCCGTTCAGCGAGCTCGCCCGCCGCCTTCCTCGTGAACGTCAGGCCGAGGATCTCATCTCTGCGCACGTGTCCGTTCGCGACCAGCCACACCACGCGCCCCGACATCGTCTCGGTCTTGCCGCTGCCGGCACCGGCCACGACCAGCGCCGGCTCCGGCGGAGCCTCGATCACGCGTTGCTGAGCAGCTGTGGGCGAGGGCTGGCCGAGCGCGGCGGCGATGTCGGTGGCGGAGAGGCCTTCGCCGCCGTTCCACGCCGTCATGAGCTCACCGCCGGCACCGTGTGGATTCGGCACGGATGCACGCGGCGCTGCGTGTCCGCGCAGTGCGACTCCACCTGCGCGGTGAAGCTCGATGCCGACATACCGCGCGCCGCATCCGATACCCGCCGCAGGAAGGCGGAGCGCGACTCGTCGCTCAGCGTGTGCTGATGGGCGATCCGGTAGTCGCTCTTGGCGAGCGTCTTGGAGACGATCACGAGTCGCGCACCCGCCAGAGACGTCGGCGGGGCACCCTCGACCAGCCCCTCCTGGACCGCCACCTGATAGGCGGCCAGCTGTGCGTGCTCGGCGACGCCGGAGTCGGATTCGGGGTCGTTCTTCCCGGTCTTCAGGTCAACGACGACCACGGGCCCTTCCGGTCCGCTCGACATCCGCTCCCAACCGCGTCCGCGAGCATGGGAGTGCTCGCCGGCCGCCGGCGGATAGGCCTCCACCCGGTCGATGTACCCGTGGATGACGGCCTGATTCGACCGGTCCTCCCCGACCGGGTGCACCGTCGGCACGGCATCGTCCTCCGCTTCGGCGGCCACGTCGACGGCGAAGCGGAACTCCATCTCGCTGCCGATCGCGCGGCCGCCCTCGCGGCGCACATCGCCGAGATAGGTGTGCAGGCGGCTCACGAGCACGTCTGCGCGCCGCCGCTCCTTGCGGCCGATCCACTCGGTCTCGAAGTCGAGTTCCGGCCAGTGCTCCTCGACGATCGCGCGCATCCGCTCCAGGTCGCCATCGGGAACGCGCTCCATCGCCTCGTGCACGATCGTGCCGATGCCGGCGGTCGGAGGCATCACCGTGTCGCCACCGAGGGCCGAGACGACCCAGTTGAGGCCGCACTCCTCATAGGACTCCATCTTCGACGGCGAGACCCGTGCGCCGGTGACCGCGAGATCTCGCAGCGGAGCATCGGTCGAGGTCGGGGTCACCCCGTACCACTCCGCGGGGTCGGCGCCGGGCACCCCCTCGCGGGCGAGCACGGCGAGCTGCCCGGCGGCGTCTCGCCTGAGCGAGTCCGTGTGGGCGGTGGTGAGGCTGCGTCGATGCCGCGCGACCAGTCCGCGCAGGGTGAGCGGATGCTCCGCTGACGCGTGCCGTTCCGGTGGTTCCGGGGCCGGCAGGAACCCGAAGAAGGGACTCGGCGTGAGGTCGTCGTCATCGACCGCCGTGATCAGCAGGCGGTCTCGCGCACGGGAGACCGCGCGGACGAACAGGCGGAGTTCGTCGTGGAGGGCCGCCCGCCGGCGATCCAGCACACCGACGGGTTCGGTGCTGGTGCCGGTGCGAGCCGCGTGCATCGCCTCCGCAAGCCGCCACGTCTGCAGCAGACCGCCGCGCAGGCGCACGTTCGGCCAGATCCCGTCCTGAACCCCCGCGACGACGACCGCGTCGAACTCCGTGCCGAGGGCCGTCGCGGGGGTCAGGAGCGTGACTCTGCCCGGGCGGTCGGGCGTCGACAGCGAATCCTCGGGGACCTCGCTGTCGAGGATGTCGCGCACGAAGGTGTGCGGCTGCTCATCGGGAGTACGCTCGACGAACCTCTTCGCCGCGTCGAAGAGCGCGACGAGGGCGTCGAGTGAGCGCGCCGTCTCGGCGCCGGTCGGCAACTGCGAGATCTCGCGCCAGGCGACCTGGAGCCGGCGACCGTCCACGGCGCGGGCCTGGTCCCACACCCGCCACAACAGATCGTGGATCGTCTCCCCCTCGGCGGCAGCTCTGGCCGTGGCTTCGATCGTCTCGGCGAAGCGCTCTGCCGTACGCGACTCCGGCGCGTCGATGAGGGTCAGGTGCGCAGGGTTGGCCATGGCCTGCCGCAGCAGTTCTCGCGCGGGCGTCGCGCCGCCCTGTTCGAGCTCGATATGCCGGAGCCGGGCACGGAGGCGCCGCAGTCCGATCGCGTCCATCCCTCCGAACGGGGTGCGCATGGCCTCTTCGAGTGCCTCGGAGGTGCGTTCCTCGATCGGGGTCAGCGCCAGGCGCACGATGCCGACGATGTCTCGCACGATGCCCTCGCTGCCGAGCGGACGCTGCACTCCGGCGGCGCGGGTGGGGATCTCTCGGGCGGCGAGTTCGGTCTCGAGGGTCGTCACCTGTCGGGTGTCGTGGGCGATGACGGCCATCCGTTCCCAACGGATCCCCTCAGCGAGATGCCATTCCCGCATCACTCCGGCGATGCGATCGAGCTCCTCGTAGGGCGAGGGGGCGACGAAGGTCGAAACCCGGGCGTCGATCTCCTCCGATGTCACCGGCACGGGAGCACGCCGGTGCTCCACCCTGCCGGAGACGCCGATCGCCTGCGTCACGGTCCGTGTGAGCGCGGTGAGCGCCGGCTGCTGACGATGCGCACCGTCGAGCACATGCACCTCTCCGAGCGCGCCCGCGAGCTGGGCGAACAGCTCCGGGCTGGCCCCGCGGAAGGAACCGGACGAGATGTCGGGGTCACCGAAGGCCAGAACGGCGATGCCGCGGCCACGGAGGCTCTTGACCATCGCGATCCCACCCCGAGTGAGCTCCTGCGCGTCGTCGATCAGCACCACACGCAGGGGCGCCAGGGGACCGAGCGTCGCCGCGTCCGCCCCCTGCAGGATCGTGCTCGCCTCGCTGAGAAGATCCGCGGCGTCGCGGTGCGCCGAGCGCAGCGCATCGAGCACCGTCCGATATTCGACCAGGAACTCCGCCGCCGCGGTCCAGACATCATTGCCCGACGCACGGAGCTCTTCGGGGTGCACACCGATCTCGGTGCACTCCGCCAGGAACGCGCGCAGCTCGGAACGGAATCCCTTCGATGCGCGGACGGAGGCGCTGAGGGCATCCGGCCAGGGGATGCGCCCGTCTTCCATGTCGCCGGCGAGCAGTTCCGCGATGATGCGGTCCTGGTCTGCGCCGGTGAGCAACGCAGGCGGTTCCGCCCCCTCGCGCACCATCGCCCCGCGGACGAGCTGGAAGGCGAAGGACCCGAGGGACCGCGCCAACGGCCCGGGGGTGGCTTGGCCGATGCGCACGCCGATGCGGTCGCGCAGCGCCGTCGCCGCCTGTCGGCTCGGAGTGAGCGCGAGCACCTCTTCGGGCCGCAGCCCCTGCGCATCGAGCAGATGCACGACGCGGTCGACGAGGGTGCGGGTCTTCCCCGTTCCCGGTGCGCCGATGATGACGCCCGATGCCGACGGCTCCGCGGCGATCACAGCTCGCTGCGCGGCATCCGATGTCATGTCGTCCACGCTATCCGGACGCGCGGACATCGGCGTGCGTCCCCGCTGTGCGCTCAGGGCGAAACCACCGCCGTCGGCCGATCCGGCGCGAGGCGCGCGGGGTAGAGTTGGGCCAGTCCCCGATCTTCAAGGAGCACGCGTGGAAATCCGCATCGGCATCATCAACACCGGCCGTGAACTGAGCTTCGACACCGGCGTGAGCGCGGACGAGGTCCGTACCCAGGTCGCCACGGCGCTGGAGCAGAACGCGACGCACGTGAGCTTCGCCGATGTGAAGGGCAACTCGTACATCGTCCCGACCGCGAACCTCGCCTACATCGAGCTGGGCACCGAGGAATCGCGCCGCGTCGGCTTCGTCGCCTGATCCGACGATGTACATCCTCCTCGCACTCGTCGGAGCGTGCGCACTGGGAATCGCGGTGCACTTCCTGATCACCGACCGCGAGCTGCGCGGGGTCGTCCTCGCCCCCGCCATCGCGACGGCGGCATCGGCGATCCTCTACACGGGCCTGCAGTGGCTGGGCGTCGGCGAGGACAGCATCTGGCTGTGGGTCGCGAGCGTTCTCGGCGCCGTCGCGATCGCCGCCGTCGGTACCCTGGCCATCACGGCACTGCGCAAGCGCTCCGACGCGACGGCCAGGACCGCACTGGGCATCTGACCCGGACACCCCGGCCCGCGAAGGCCTCTACGACGCGAGTCCCATCGCATCCATGCGGCGCGCGTGCGCTCCCATCAGCTCGGTGTACACCGGCTCGATGCGCGCGTCGTCGACGTCGAGCAACTCGGGTCGCAGGGCGGAGCGGCAGACGAGGATCGTGTCTCCGACCAGTCTGCGCGCCCACATCGACAGCAGCGAACGCCACTCCTCGTCGCTCTCGATCGTCTCCTGGATGATCGCGACGATCTCGTGGCCGGCGTCGTCCTCTCGCAGGATCTGCGCGACCCGGCGGCCGGTGTCGCCGTAGCTCGAGGCGAGCGCGAGGTAGAAGTCGTCGAGCATCCCCGCGGTGATGTAGACCGCCAGCAGGGTCTCACGCGGACGCGCACCGATCGTCTTGCGTCGGAACGCATCGAGGTGCTCGCGGAACGGCAGCATCACCTGTGTGGGATCCCCGCCGCGTTCCGCGATGACCTCGACGATGCCGCGGTGCTTCGTCAGCGCTGCCCCGGCCGCGCGCGATAGCGACTCCTTCTCGGACAGTTCCGGCGTCGCTCGGATGAGCCGGGTGAGCGTCTCGAAGTACCCCAACTGCAGGTAGGCCGCCTGGCCGAGGAAACGATCCAGTCCGGGGGCGAGTTCGGCGAAGTCGACGCGCGTGGCATCGCTCTGTTCCCCTCGACTGCGCAGGGCGAGGGTACGCCGCGGCGCGTCTTCGCGCTGCCAGAACCACTTAACCACGAGGTCTTCCTCCCGAGTTCGCCACGTCGTTCACAATACCCGCGCCACGACCTCCTTCCGGGTCCCGACGACCCCTCGGGTAGGCTGGGCGTGTCCCCGCCGTCGGAGCGGGGCCCCGCGCCTGTGGCACAAGAGACGGCGTGGCTCCGTTTACGTGGCGATCCCCCAGGCTCGCCGGACAGGCAATCTGAATAAAGTGACAACTTTCGCCGATCTCGGCATCGATCAGGACATCGTCGACGCGCTCGCCGCCAAGGGCATCGTCGACGCGTTCCCGATCCAGGAGCAGACCATCCCCCTCGGCCTTCCCGGCCAGGACATCATCGGCCAGGCGAAGACCGGAACGGGAAAGACCTTCGGGTTCGGCATCCCTGTGGTCCAGCGCCTCGGCAAGGACCCGGAGCACGGCGTCAAGGCGCTCATCGTGGTGCCGACCCGCGAGCTCGCGGTGCAGGTCTACGAAGACATCGACCTGCTCACCAGCAACCGTTCCACCAGCGTCGTCGCCATCTACGGCGGCAAGGCGTACGAGGGACAGATCGACCAGCTCAAGGCCGGCGCGCAGATCGTGGTCGGCACCCCCGGTCGCCTCATCGACCTCGCCGGCCAGCGTCTGCTCGACCTCTCGAACGCGACCGAGGTCGTGCTCGACGAGGCCGACAAGATGCTCGACCTCGGCTTCCTCGCCGACATCGAGAAGATCTTCCAGAAGGTCCCGGCGGTCCGCCACACGCAGCTGTTCTCGGCGACCATGCCCGGCCCGATCGTGGCACTCGCCCGCCGCTTCATGTCGAACCCGATCCACATCCGCGCGAATGACCCCGACGAGGGCCTGACGCAGGCGAACATCAAGCACCTCGTCTACCGCGCGCATTCGATGGACAAGGACGAGATCATCGCCCGCATCCTGCAGGCCGAGGGCCGCGGCAAGACCGTGATCTTCACGCGCACCAAGCGTGCGGCACAGCGCCTCGTCGACGAACTGGGCGACCGCGGCTTCAACGTCGGCGGCGTGCACGGCGACATGGGCCAGGATCAGCGCGAGCGCTCGATGGCCGCGTTCAAGGCCGGCAAGCGCGACGTGCTCGTCGCGACCGACGTCGCCGCCCGCGGTATCGACGTCGATGACGTGACCCACGTGATCAACCACACCATCCCGGACGAGGACAAGACGTACCTCCACCGCGCGGGCCGCACCGGCCGCGCGGGCAAGACCGGTATCGCGGTCACGTTCGTCGACTGGGAGGACCTGCACAAGTGGGCCCTCATCAACCGTGCCCTCGAGTTCGGCCAGCCGGAACCGATCGAGACCTACTCGTCGAGTCCGCACCTGTTCGAGGACCTCGACATCCCACAGGGCACCAAGGGCCGTCTCGTTTCGGCTCCGAAGACCGAGTCGGTCAAGACAGAGCGCACGCGCCGTCCCGAGCGGGCTGCGGATGCCGCGGCTGAAGGCACCGACGAGGGTGGCACGCGCCGCCGTCGCCGTCGCCGCAACAGCACCACCCCGGTCGGTTCGACGTTCGCCGAAGGCGCCGCCGAG
>NZ_JARE01000022.1:0-1642 GCF_000708325.1 Microbacterium sp. Cr-K20
CGGCCGGCTCGATGTCAGCGCTCACGGCGGCCGCGAGCACGATGCCGCTCTGCACGGGGAGCGCGGATCCCGAGCCGCCCTCGTCGACCGTGATCTCCACCTTCGACACCCCCGGCACGAAGCGCTCGCTCCAGGTCGTGACGTCGGCGCCGGAGAACGTCTGGGCCTCGGCATCCGCGCCGGTGACCCGCACGGCGAGCGAGCCGCGCACGGCGACCCTGGCGTCGGTGCCCTCCAGCACGGCCGCGACGAACGGCGGCATGTCGGCGAACGAACCGCCCGCCTGCGTCGTGAGCACGTCGATGACCGTGGCGAGGCTCCGCTCGCGCGGCAGCCGGTCCCACAGCGCGGCGACCGTCTCGCCCGTAGCGTCGGGTGGCAGCGCCACCAGGGCCCCCGGAATCACGATCAGGTACCACTGTCCCGGTCGGTAGATCGTCTGCATCAGCGAACCCCTCCTGCTGCGGCTTCTCGTGGACGCGTGTCGGCATCGACGTCGTCGGCTTGGAGCAGCGCCCCCCGGCGCGCCGCCACCGACACGGCATCGACGATGACCACGGTGATGTTGTCGCGACCGCCCGCCTGCACGGCCTCGTCGACCAGAATGTCGGCCGCCCGCTGCGGGTCGGGCTCGGCGGCCAGGATCTGCGTGATCCGCTCGTCGGAGACCTCGGTGGTCAGACCGTCGGAGCAGATGAGCATCCGATCGCCGAGCTCCGCCGGGAACAGCCAGTAGTCGGCGTCGCCGGTGCTGCTGGCGCCGATCGCCCGCGTGATGATGTTGCGGCGACGATCGGTGGCCGCCTCCGCCGCGGTGAGCTCGCCCGATTCGATGAGCTCCTGCACCACCGAGTGGTCGACGCTGATCTGCTCGAGCTCGCCGTCGGCGAGGCGGTAGGTGCGCGAGTCGCCGATGTTCACGGTGAGCCAGTAGCCCATCCCCTCGACCGAGGCGACGACGACGCCGCTCAGCGTGGTGCCCGCCCGGCCGCTGCCGTCGGTGGAAAGGGCCTCGACCGCCGACCGGGCGCGGGCCAGCGCTTCGAGCAGATCCTCCAGCTCGAGGTCGACCCGGCCGATGTAGCGCGCGAACTCGTCGATGACGGTCGCGCTCGCGCGCTCGCCCGCCTCGTGCCCGCCCATGCCGTCGGCGACGAGGAACAGCGGCGGGCTCGCCATGTACGAGTCCTCGTTGAGCGGGCGGCGCAGACCCGAATGGGTCGCGGCGCCCGTGGCGACGATGAGCGGACGGGTCATGCGTATCCTCCGACCATGACGACGCGGTCGCCGATCTCGATCACGTCGCCGAGCTTGATCGGCACGCGCTGGCCTGCGGGGCAGGAGATGCGCTGGCCCTCGCGCACGAGGGTCAGCCCGTTGGTGGAGTGACGGTCGAGGATCCAGCCGCCCGAGGTCTCGGCTGCGGCCTCGAAATGCGTCTTCGACAGCGAGAGGGTCTCGTCGCGCACGGGCACGACCACGACGCCCTCCTCGGGGGCGGGGTTGCGCCCGAACACCGTGCGACGCGAGACGGGGATGCGCGTCCCGTCGTCCCACGTGAACACCAGCCGGTGACCCGGGATGCTGATGCGGGTCTCTTCGAGGTCGTCGTCCGCCGGCGCGGGTGTCGGCGCCGCGGCAG
>NZ_JARE01000023.1:0-36469 GCF_000708325.1 Microbacterium sp. Cr-K20
CTCCGCCTTCGGGGTCGGCCCGCGGCCCTCGAGCGCCTTGCGCCCGAGTCCGCCGGTGCCCTTGGTGGGGCCCTTCTTCTTGCCGTTGCTCGCGCCGGGGCGCTGTGGCTTAACCATCGATACTCCAATGAGTTCCGGCCGGAGTGTCCTCCAGCGTGATTCCTGCGGCGGCGATCGCGTCTCGAATGCGATCCGCCGCCGCCCAGTCCTTGTCAGCGCGTGCCTGCGCGCGCTGGGTGATCATCGTCTGGACGAGAGCGTCCAGAGTCCGGTGTTCCGCGAGGTCTCCCCCGGCCGACATGAGTTCATCGAATCCGAGGACGCGGACCATCGCATCCACTCCGACGAATGCTGCCCAGGCGTCGTCGTGCGCACCCTCGTCGATCGCGGTGTTCCCGCGTCGTACGGTCTCGTGCAGCACGGCGATCGCCTGAGGCACGCCGAGGTCGTCGTCCATCGCGAGGGCGAAAGCTTCGGGGACCTCGCCGATCCCTGCCTCGTCCGGCTCCCCGGGGAGGGTGCGGCGGACCCGCGAGATGAAGGTGCCGATACGGCCCAGCGCCGCTTCGGCCTCGGTCCACGACGACTCGCCGAGGTCGAGGCTCGAACGGTAGTGCGCTGCAGCGAGTGCGTAGCGCACCACCAGTGAGTCATGCGCGGCGAGAACATCGGCCGCCAGCGTGAAGTTGCCGAGCGACTTGGACATCTTCCGTCCGTCGACGGTCACGAGCCCGTTGTGCACCCAGTACCGGGCGAAGCCGTCGCCGGCGGCCGTCGACTGCGCGAGCTCGTTCTCATGATGCGGGAAGCGGAGGTCCAGCCCGCCGCCGTGGATGTCGAACTCGGCACCGAGGTACCGCTTCGACATCGCCGAGCACTCGATGTGCCACCCCGGCCGCCCCGCGCCCCACGGCGACACCCATGTCGCATCCGCCGGTTCCTCCGGCTTCGTGCCCTTCCAGAGGGCGAAGTCCTGCGGGTTCCGCTTACCGCGGGGGTCAGCATCCTCGGCCGCCTCCATGGCGTCGAGGGACTGATGCGTCAGCGAGCCGTACGCGGACCACGAGCGCACGTCGAAGTACACATCTCCGGAGCCGTCGGGAGCCGGATAGGCATGTCCGCGCTCGATCAGCAGCGCGATCAGCTCCTGCATCTGAGGAACGGATGCCGTGGCTCGCGGCTCGTACGTCGGAGGCAGGATTCCGACACCGGCATATGCGGCGGTGAACTCTCTCTCCATTCGGTACGCAAGCGCCCACCACGGCTCGCCGTCCGTCGCGTTGGCGAGCACCTTGTCGTCGATGTCGGTGACGTTGCGCACGAAGGTGACCCGCCCGTACCGGTGCTCGAGCCAGCGACGCAGGAGATCGAAGCTCAGCGCCGCTCTGACGTGCCCGATGTGGGGCCCGGACTGCACGGTGGGTCCGCACACGTACATCGTGATGTTCTCGGGGTCGAGAGGCACGAAGTCGCGCAGCAGCTGTGCGCGGGTGTCGTAGAGGCGGAGGGTCACCGGTCAAGCCTACTCGGGGACTGCTGAGCGCCCGCCCCGCGTGGACGATTCACGGACGTTGTGACGTTCTGCCGATGGATCGGGGGGGTTCTCAGGCGATCGTCACGTGCTGCGCGCAACGTCGGGCACGACCAGGGCGATCGCGGTCACCGCGATGCCCTCGCCGCGTCCGGAGAAGCCGAGACCGTCGGTCGTCGTGGCCGTGACCGACACCGGAGCATCCAGGATCGCGGACAGGAACGCCTCCGCCTCGTGACGTCGGGGGCTGAAGCGCGGCCGATTCCCCTGCAACTGCACGGACACGTTGCCGATCACGAATCCGGATTCGGCGAGCAGCTCACGCGTGCGAGCGAGGAAGACGTCGGCATGGGCGCCGGCGTACTCGGGGTGGGACGTGCCGAAGTGTTCGCCGATGTCGCCGAGGCCCGCCGCCCCCAGGAGCGCGTCGACCACCGCGTGGGCAACCGCATCACCGTCGGAGTGCCCGGAGAGCGGCTGCTCCCCCGGCCACTCGAGGCCGGCGAGCCAGAGGTTCCCGTCGCCGCCGAAGGCGTGGACGTCGGTGCCGATGCCGACGCGAGGGATACCCGGGATTTCCACCGACGAGGTCGGGCGTGCCATCGCCGCCGATGCCTCCAGCAGGTGCCGCGCACGTTCCAGGTCACCGGGAGTAGTGATCTTGAACGCGCGGCTGGAACCCTCGATATGCCGGACCCGGTGTCCTGCGGCGGCGAACAGAGCCGCATCGTCGGTGTACTCGATGCCGGCGGTCAGCGCTGCGTCATAGGCTGCTTCGAGCTCTGCACGGGGGAACCCCTGCGGTGTCTGTGCCGCAGCCAGCTCGGAACGGTCCACGGCCGAGACCACCGCGCCCCCTGCCACCTTCTTGAGCGTGTCGACAACGGGCAGCACGGGGATGACGCCCTCCCCTGGGACGACGGCCCGAGCGACCGCATCGATCTGCGCCGGAGGAGTCAAGGCGCGAGCCGCATCGTGCACGAGAACCGTCTTCACATCGCCCCACAGCGCGGCGAGACCTGCAGCGACGGACTGCTGCCTGGTCGCGCCACCGACCACGACACGGCCGAGGTCGCGTCGATCGCCTGCCGCCGCATCCAGCTCCGCCAGTGCGTCACCTTCGTATCCGGCCGGTGCGACGACGATGACCTGGGCGGGTTCCGCGGCGAAGACGCCGTCGAGCGCGTGGCGGAGGATCGAGTGCGCGTCGATTCCGACGAGGGCCTTCGGCGCCCCCGCATCCAGCCGGGTGCCGGAACCGGCGGCGACGACGATGATCGCGGTGTCGGGTACGGGAAGCAGAGTCACCGTCTCACGCTACCGCGTGGCGGGAACGACGAAGGGGCGGATGCCGAAGCATCCGCCCCTTCGCAGAGAACTCAGGAGGCGAGGACCTCGTCGAGCAGTGCGCCCGCCTTGTCCTCGTCGGTCTTCTCCGCGAGCGCGAGCTCGGAGATGAGGATCTGACGAGCCTTCGCCAGCATCCGCTTCTCCCCCGCGGACAGGCCGCGGTCCTGGTCGCGGCGCCACAGGTCGCGGACGACCTCGCTCACCTTGATGACGTCTCCGGAGGCGAGCTTCTCGAGGTTCGCCTTGTACCGACGAGACCAGTTGGTGGGCTCTTCGGTGAAGGGTGCACGCAGCACCTCGAAGACATGATCGAGACCTTCTTTTCCGATCACGTCGCGAACGCCGACCAGGTCGACATTCTCAGCAGGAACCTCGATGATGAGATCGCCCTGGGTGACGTTGAGCTTCAGATATTTCTTCGCCTCACCCTTGATGATGCGCTCCTTGACCTCGATGATGGTCGCAGCGCCATGGTGGGGATAGACGACGGTTTCGCCAACCTCAAAAAGCATAAAAACGTGTCCTTTCGGCAACCTCAAGGATACCACAGGGGAGATGCGCTAAGGTTCGCGCCCCCTGGGCCCCGGGCCCGTCACGACTTACCCATAGAATGGATGCGGACATCCCGCCGGACCTCAGGAGGACCCGTGAAATCGCGCCTTGTTGCGTCTGCTGCGCTCAGCGCTCTCGTACTGCTCGGCGCCACCGGGTGCACATTCATCACTCCTCAGTCCACGAAGACCGAGTACGCGGCCTCCGACGGAGTGAACATCTCCGACGCCGACGGCCCGATCGATGTGCGCAACGCCCTCGTCATCGCCACCGACGACGGCTCGGTCGGCAACTTCATCGCCGGCATCGTCAACCCGACCGATGAGAGCGCCACGCTCACCATCGCCCTTGCGGACAGCGAGCCGTTCACCGTCACCGTTCCGGCGGGTGGCACGGTGAGCCTCGGCGCCGACGAGGAGCCGCTGCGCATCGTCGGCCTCGACACCATGCCCGGCGCGACCGTCGAAATGCACTTCCAGTCGGGCGACTCCACGGGCGTCAAGGCCGAGGTGCCCGTGCTCGACGGCTCGCTCCCCTACTACGCAGACCTGGTCCCCTCGGAGTCGGTACCCACTCCGACCCCGATGCCGACCGACACGGCAGCTCCGGCACCTGCGGACTGACCCTCCGCACAGAACACGCAAGAGGCCGGCACCCCACGGGGCGCCGGCCTCTTCGGTGTTCAGCCCTCGAAGCGGTATCCGAGACCCCGCACGGTGACGAGCATCACGGGTTCGCTCGGGTTCTCTTCAATGCGGGAGCGGATGCGCTTGATGTGCACGTCGAGCGTCTTCGTGTCACCGAAGTAGTCGCTCCCCCAGACCCGATCGATCAGCTGACCGCGCGTGAGCACTCGACCCGAGTTGCGCATCAGGACCTCGAGCAACTCGAACTCCTTCAGCGGCATGTTGATCTGCTCGCCGGCGACCGAGACGGTGTGCCGGTCGATGTCGAGCGAGACCCTGCCCCCATCGAGCACCCGCTCGTCGAGTTCACTGTCGGCCTGCACCACCCGCCGCAACACGGCGCGCATGCGGGCGAGCAGCTCGCGGGACGAGTAGGGCTTCGTGATGTAGTCGTCCGCCCCGAGCTCCAGTCCCACCACGATGTCGACCTCGGAGTCCTTGGCCGTCAGCATGATGATCGGCACCGCCGAGGTCGAGCGGATCTGCCGGCATACCTCGGTGCCGGGCATCCCGGGCAGCATCAGGTCGAGCAGCACGATGTCGGCGCCCCGCTCCCGGAAAGCCGCGAGCGCGCCGGGGCCGTCCTCCGCGATCTCCACCTCGTACCCCTCACGTCGCAGCAGGTACGCGAGCGGGTCGGCGAGGTCGGGCTCGTCTTCGACGAGAAGGATTCGGGTCATGCTCTCTCTCCGTTTCGAACGCGCGCGGATGCCGCAGCCTTGGCCGCTTTGCGCGCACGCTTCTTCTTGCTCTTCTTGCCCGTGTCGGCGTGATCGGGGGCATCGATCCGAGGAAGTCGGATCGTGAAGGTGGATCCTCGGCCCGGGCGCGACCACAGCCGCACCTCCCCGCCGTGGCGCTGCGTTGCGTGCTTGACGATGGAGAGCCCGAGTCCGGTGCCTCCCGTACGCCGGGAACGGGCCTCATCGGCCCGGTAGAAACGCTCGAAGATGCGCTCCCGATCGGCCTCGGCGATCCCGATGCCCTGGTCGGAGACGGCGATCTCGACCACGCCGTCCTCCGCCCGGACGCCGACTCCCACGCGCGAACCGCGGGGCGAGTAGACGATGGCGTTCGCGATCAGATTACCGACGGCCTCGATCAGGATCTGTGCGTCACCGCGCACCCAGACGCCGCGGTCGCCTCCCCTGGCGAGCTCCACGCCCGCGGAGTCGGCCTGCACGACATGGGCTTCGATGGAGGCGGCGATGACCTCGTCGATCGCGACCGGTCCCACCTTGGTCAGACCGTCTTCGGCCTGGAGCCGGGAGAGGCTCATGATGCGTCCGGTGAGCTGTCCGAGCCGACCCGCCTCCGCCGAGATCCGGGCGGCGAAGATGCGCACCTGCGCCGGGTCATCGGCCGCGGACTCGATCGCTTCGGCGAGGAGGCTCACCGCACCCACCGGTGTCTTCAGTTCGTGGCTCGTGTTCGCGACGAAGTCCCGACGCATCTGATCGAGCCGCTCCTGCTCCGTGACGTCGCGGATGATCAACAGGACCAGGCGGGTGCCGATCGCGCTCGCACGAGCCGAGACGAGTCGCGGATCGAGGCTCAGTCCGCCTCGCGTGATGCGCATCGATTCCGTGGCCGTACCGCCGGCCGTCCTGACCCCGCGCACCAGCTGACGCAGCTCCGGATTGTCGAGCGTCGAGCCGACCTCGATCCCGAACCTGCTCGCAGCGTCCGACGCCGCGAGCACCAGCCCCGACGTGTCGACCACTCCGGCCGCGTCGTCCATGCTGTGCAGCACATCGGTGATGCCGGGAGGGATCGCCAGCGACGTCTCTTCCTGAACCCGGGCCCGCGCCCGATAGGCCCACACCACGAGCAGGGAGAGGCCGACGCCGATCACCAGCCCGATGGCGAGCGAAGACAGCGCGAGCTGCGGCAAGGTCATGTCATAAGCGTAGAGTGCGTTCACCGTCCGTCCGGCGGGTTTCCGCGCCCTGGGGGGAACAGGAGAAGTACTATTCACGTGCTGGGCACCGTTCGTTAACCTTCGAAGCAGACAATCGCTTCGGGCTTGTGCGGGAGCACAGACCTGCTCCTGTGCGGACGACCCGCCTTCTCGCGCTGACTCAGCCGAGATCCGAATGAAAGGTTGCGCCCCAACATGCGCGAAGTCTTCCACCAGTCCCTCGAGGACCTCCAGAATCGCCTCGTCGAGATCGCCGACCTCGTCACGGTCTCCATCGACAAGGCCACCAGGGCTTTCGCCACCAGCGACGTGGCCCTCGCCGAAGAGGTCATCGCTGACGACGCGAAGATCGACGAGCTGGCCGTGGCCCTCGACGAGCAGGCCATCGAGATCCTCGCCCGCCAGCAGCCGGTCGCCCGCGACCTGCGCATCGTCGTCACCGCACTCCGCGTGAGCGCCTCGCTCGAGCGCATGGGCGACATGTCCGAGCACATCGCCCAGCTCGCCCGACTCCGCTTCCCCGAGCGGGCCATCCCGAAGGGGCTCAAGGGCACCTTCGTGAAGATGGGCGAGCTCGATGTCGAGGTCGCGCGTACGCTCTCGGAGCTGCTGCGCACCCAGGACCTGCGTTTCGCCGACGCGATCCGCAACGCGGACGACGACGTCGACGAGCTGCACGCCACGGTCTTCGAGAAGGTGCTCAGCGACAACTGGAAGGGTGAGGCCACGGCCACCGTCGACGCGACGCTCGCCAGCCGCTACCACGAGCGCTTCGCCGACCACGCGGTGGCCGTCGCGAAGAAGGTCGTCTACCTCGCCACCGGCGACTGGGCGGTCGAGGAGGAGGACATCCCCCTCGCCGTCGAACAGCAGGAACTCGAGCAGCAGGAGTTCGGGCACGCCTGACCCGCGCCCCGGAAGGACGAAGCCCCCGATGCGGTCGCATCGGGGGCTTCGTCCTTCCGGAGGCTCTTACTTCTTGCCCTGGGCCGCGACGGCGGCGGCACCGGCAGCAGCAGCCTCCGGGTCGAGGTAGCGACCGGGGCCGGTGGGCACGTTGTTCTCATCCAGCTCGTAGACCAGCGGGATGCCGGTCGGGATGTTCAGCTCGGCGATGTCGTCGTCGCTGATGCCCTCGAGGTGCTTCACGAGACCCCGGAGCGAGTTGCCGTGCGCCGTGACGAGCACGGTCTTGCCGGCCTCGAGGTCGGGCACGATGGCGCTCTCCCAGTACGGAAGCAGACGGTCGATGACGAGTTTGAGCGACTCGGTGCGCGGCACCTCGCCGTCGATGCCCGCGTAGCGGACGTCGTTCACCTGGCTGAACTCGCTCTCGTCGTCGAGCACGGGCGGCGGCACGTCGAACGAGCGGCGCCAGAGCTGGAACTGCTCGGGACCGAACTCCTCGAGCGTCTGCGCCTTGTCCTTGCCCTGCAGAGCGCCGTAGTGGCGCTCGTTGAGCCGCCAGGACCGGGTCACCGGGATCCACAGACGATCGGCGGCGTCGAGCGCGATGTTCGCCGTCTGGATCGCACGGCTCAGCAGCGAGGTGTGCAGCACATCGGGGAGGATGCCGGACTCGGCGAGCAGCTCGCCGCCGCGGCGTGCCTCCTTCTCGCCCTGCGCGTTGAGGCGGACGTCCACCCAACCGGTGAACAGGTTCAGTTCGTTCCATTCGCTCCGGCCGTGGCGGAGCAGGATGAGGGTGCGCGTCGCAGTCATGTCGCCAGTTTATCCGTGGCCGGCGCCGACGCTCGATTCGGATGCTGGGAGGATGGAGACATGGCGTCATCTCCCCTCGGCCGGCCGACCCGCGGCACCACGGGGACGAACCGTCTGCGGCGGAACGACCGCTGGATCGCCGCGAGCGATGCCCTGCGCCGAGCATCCGATCCACTGGTCGTCGATCTGGGCTACGGCGCCAGCGGCGTCACGGCATTCGAACTCGCGACGCGTCTGGTCCGGGTGCGCGACGACGTCGAGGTGCGCGGCCTCGAGATCGATCCGGCGCGCGTGGCGACGGCCGATGCCCAGCTCACCGAGGTCCGAGCGGGGCGCACACCCTTCGCGGCCGACCTGCCGGTCTCGTTCGCGCGAGGCGGCTTCGAGGTCCCCCTCCCCGGCGGACGACGAGCCGCGGTGATCCGCGCCATGAACGTGCTGCGCCAGTACGACGAAGGGGATGTCCCCGACGCGTGGGGCCGGATGGCATCACGGTTATCCCCCGGCGGCCTGCTGTTCGAGGGAACCTGCGATGAGATCGGCCGCGTCTCGAGCTGGATCGACGTCGATGCGCACGCCGTGCCGCTGCGCTTCACGATCTCGCTGCGGCTCGCCGACCTCGAGAGGCCGAGCATCGTCGCGGAACGGCTGCCGAAGGCGCTCATCCACCGCAACATCCCGGGGGAACGCATCCACGCACTGCTGGTCGAGCTCGACCGCGAGTGGGAGCGGGCCGCACCCCTGTCGACGTTCGGTGCCACACAGCGTTTCCTCGCCGCGGTGGGAGCTCTTCGCGCGCAGGGGTGGCCGGTGCTCGGCGGACGGACACGCTGGCGGCTGGGTGAGCTCACGCTGCCGTGGGCGGCCGTCGCCCCCTGAGCAAACCGCTGCCGGATGTGGTCATGCGGCATTCCGGTGAGCATACTGTGGCCCCACGGCAACATGTAACGTGTTAGCTGGCGTTCGCATGCGCCGAGGTCGGCAGCACAGTGGCTGCAGAACTCCGAGGACAGGAGATTGAATGGCGATCACCGATCCCCCACGGGAGCACGATCCCGCGGCGGCACAGGAGAACAGGCGTGAGCGCCTCGGAGACGTCGCAACCGCAGTTCAGGACTTCTCGCACGAGCAGAGGGGATATCGCACCGCCCTGAAACCGCGACACCTGCAGATGATCGCGCTCGGGGGCGCGATCGGTACCGGGCTCTTCATGGGTGCTGGGGGACGATTGCACTCCGCAGGGCCCCTGCTCGCGGTGTCGTACCTGGTGTGCGGTGTCTTCGCATTCTTCATCCTCCGAGCTCTGGGTGAGCTCGTGATCCATCGGCCGTCGTCGGGGTCCTTCATCTCGTATGCGCGGGAGTTCTACGGGGAGAAACTGGCGTTCGCGGCAGGCTGGCTCTACCTGCTCAACTGGGGCATGGTGGCGATCGTCGACTCCACGGCCGTCGCGTTGTACGTGCACTACTGGTCGGTCTTCGACGTGCTTCCGCAATGGCTTCTCGCTCTGATCGCGCTCATCGTCGTGGTCGGACTCAACCTCGTCTCCGTGCGACTGTTCGGCGAGATGGAGTTCTGGTTCTCGATCGTGAAGGTCGCAGCGCTCACGCTGTTCCTCGTCCTGGGGATCGTGTTCCTCGCTGCCGGCTGGAAGACGGATCAAGGCGCGACGGGGCTGACGATGCTCGCCGAACACAACGGCTTCATGCCGGAAGGAGTGCTCCCCGCGGTCATCGTGATGCAGGGAGTCGTGTTCGCGTATGCGTCGATCGAACTTGTGGGCACCGCTGCCGGCGAGACAGAGAACCCCGAGAAGCTCATGCCCCGCGCCGTGAACTCGGTCATCCTCCGCATCGGAGTCTTCTACGTGGGTTCCGTGCTGCTGCTCGCGCTCCTGCTGCCGTACACCGTCTACCAGGCCGGCGAGAGCCCCTTCGTGACGTTCTTCTCACACGTCGGCGGGCCCGAGGTCGGCGCCGTGGCCGGCAGCATCATGAACTTCGTCGTCATCACCGCCGCCGTCTCGGGCCTCAACGCCGGCCTGTACTCCACGGGCCGGGTCTTCCATTCGCTCGCCGCCTCCGGGGCCGCCCCGGCGGTGGCCGGCCGGATGAGCAAGCGTGGCGTTCCCGTCGCCGGCATCGTCTTCACCGGGCTGTTCGCTCTCGGTGGTGTGCTTCTGAACGCGGTCGTACCCGACGATGCCTTCGAGATCGTGCTGAACATGTCGGCGCTCGGGATCATCGCCGCGTGGGCGACGATCATTCTCTGCCAGCTCCAGCTGCATCGACTCGCGAAGCAGGGTCGGCTCGAGCGCCCGGCCTTCCGACTGTTCGGCGCGCCCTTCACGTCCTACCTCACGCTCGCCTTCCTCGCGACGGTCATCGTCCTCATGGCGTTCGACTACCCGACCGGGACCTGGACCGTCGCCAGTCTGGTCGTCATCATCCCCGCACTCATCGCCGGGTGGCTCGTGGCCCGACCGAGGATTCAGCAGCTCGCGGCGCTCCGCGCCACGGAGGCACAGCACGCCGAGTAGCGCGCGACGTCCATCGCCTCAGGACGCAGCGGGGGCGTCGCGCGGATCGGGCGCAGACGGACGACGAGACAGCCGGGTAAGGCGCGGGATGTCTGCCGTGGCACCGGCATCCGCCGGCACGATCACCTGTTGGGACGCCGCGATGTCGATGCCGTCAGCACGCACCACGAGATCGCCGACCGGTGCGCGACGGGACAGGATGGCGAGCGCGATCGGCCCGTCTTCGTGGTGCCGCGCCACCGACGTGATGTGGCCGACCTCGTCATCCCCCGCGAACACCGTTGCTCCGGGCTCAGGAAGCACGGCGTCGCTGCCGTCGAGATGGAGCGCGGCCAATCGGCGCGGAGGATGTCCGAGGTTGTGCACCTTGGCGACCGTCTCCTGCCCGCGGTAGCAGCCCTTGTTCAGGTGCACGGCGCTGCGGATCCAGTCGGACTCGTGGGGCAACGAGCGCTCGTCGACCTCGGTGCTCCACCGCGGACGCCAGGCGGCGATGCGCAACGCCTCGGCGGCGAGGAGCCCGGCGAGAGCATCGCGGTCGAGCGATGCGGCGAGCGCATCCGCCGCGTCCGCGCTCAGCATCGCGACCCGCCACGCGTAATCCGCAGCCGGATGCTCGGCGACCTCGGCGTACTGGTGCCCCCCGCTGCTGATCCGCTGCCAGGGGTCGGCCCAGATCAGCGGGCTGCCGTTCGGCGCGAACGCTGCGGCGGATGCCGTCGGGGCCACCGCACCTCCGTCGATGTAGCCGATCGGCGCGAGGTCGGATCGCACGTCGACCGTGGCTTGCGTGCGGAACTTCATGCGGGTCAACCAGCCCGCGAGTGCATCGGCATCGCCGGCGTCGGCAAGGAGCCAAGTGGATGTGCCGTCGTCGAGGACGCCGGCCGCGTGCTCCACGCGCCCCTGCGGGTCGAGCACCAGCAGCTCCGTGCTCTCGCCGGCAGCGAGACGGCCCACAGACTGCGAAGTGATCGAGTCGAGCCAAGTCAGCCGTTCCGGGCCCGAGACCTCGATGATCGTCCGGTCACCGAGTGGGGCGAGGGCCGCCCCCTCGGCGAGACGCCGCTGCTCGCGGAAGGCATCACCGAAGTGCATGATCCGATCGCCGTCGGACACGACACCGTCGAGCTCGCCGAAGCCCGACACGTCAGACCTTGGCCAGCCGGGCCGAGGCGTGCGAACGGAGCGGGGTGCCGAGGGCCGCGACATCCCATGCCCACAGCAGATGACCGTCGACCAGGCCGTACATGCGGGAGGAGGCGGTGTGCACCTTCGCACCGGCACTGCGGACCACGGCATCGGTGCCGATGTCGACGCGCGGTCCGTTGATCTCGCCTATGTAGAGCTCGAGTGCGCCGTCGGAGTGAGCGACCGACACCTCGATCGGGAAGCCGCCGCTGGGTGCGCGCAGCTCCTCGACATCGTCGACCGTGCGTGCGACGGGGGGAGCCAGGGGCGGGAGCAGTGCGGGACCCGGATCCGCCGGCGCGGCCGGGCGAGCGAGCCGCCAGAAACCGGTCTCGGCGAGAAGCGCAGTCGACGGTGCGCCGTCTTCCGCGAGGAAGGTCGCGGTGCCGGAGTAGTTGAGGAACGGGCCGCCGTCGTGGCTGAAGCTGACCCGGTGCGTGAACTCGCCCTGCAGACGCTCGTCACCCACCGGATAGTCGATGACGCCCGTGCCCTCCCACACGCCGATCAACCACGCGAGCGGGGCGAGGTCGGCGGGAAGGTCGGTGGGGAGTTCGATCACGATCGCGTCAGCGCTGGCCGCGGAAGAGGTTGCGCAGCACCACTGCCGAGACGAAGACGATAGCGAGGCTCGCGAGGCCCAGCAGGCCGATGAAGAAGATTTCGAGCGCCATGAGGTCCATGTGCTCCACCTTACCGCGCCGGGCCGACGTCAGGACGGGATCAGTGCGGCCAACCCGAAACCGATCGAGATGAGGCCCATCAACAGCAGGGCGCCCGTGACGCTGCTCGCCACCCGGAAGATGAAACCCTGCGTGCGCCCGTACCGGAGCTGCACGGCGAACGAGAGCAGAACGACTCCGCCGAAGCCGACCAGCATCCAGGGCACGCGCCATTCCTCCGGCACGAAGATGCCGATCGCGACGGTGGCGACGAACGCCACCGCCCACACGACGATCACACCGACGAAAGCGTTGCGCGGTGCGAGTGCTGGTTCCGTCATGACACCATTGTTGCGCATCGGCTCCCGGTATCATGGCGGCACGGCGTCGATCGCCCGTCGGTGAGGAGTGCGCGTGGCCCTGGTCCTGGTTCTGACCAACGCTCCGCTCTCGGAGCAGGTACTGCCCGCTCTCGAGTTGCTGAGCCATAAAGCGCGCCAGATTCCGGCGGAAACCGCGCAGCTGGTCAACGCCCCGGAGTATGACGTCGTAATCGTCGACGGTCGTCATGACCTGGTGGCGGCGAAGTCGTTGTGCCGCCTGCTGCGCGCCACCGGACAGGACGCGCCGCTGCTCCTCGTGGTCACCGAGGGAGGGATGAGTGCGCTCTCCGGCGACTGGGGCATCGATGACGTCCTGCTCGTCACCGCCGGCCCTGCCGAGATCGACGCACGACTGCGTCTCGCACTCGCGCGGCGAGATGACGTCGCCGAGCCCGCACGCGTACAGGCTTCCGGAGTCACGATCGATGAGCAGTCGTACTCGGCGAAGCTGCGCGGCAGACCGCTGGACCTCACCTACAAGGAGTTCCAGCTGCTGCACTTCCTCGCGACGCATCCTTCACGCGTCTTCACCCGGGAGCAGCTGCTCAGCGAGGTGTGGGGCTACGACTACTTCGGCGGGACCCGCACCGTCGACGTGCACGTGCGACGGCTCAGGGCGAAGCTCGGCGACCAGGAGCAGATCATCGGCACGGTGCGCAACGTCGGCTATCGCTTCAACGTCAACGAGGACGAGAGCATCGCCGCAGCCGGGTGAGGACGGACGCTGTTCACACGAGCGTCACCCGGCGGTGCTTAGATGTACCCCATGATCGATCCCGCACTCGCCGACGCCGGCCTCGGAGACGCCGAAGACGATGACTTCGACGCCATCGAGTCCCCCGACTCCCAGCTCCCGGACCACCGCTACCTGGATCGCGAGCTGAGCTGGCTCGCTTTCAACCAGCGCGTGCTGGAGCTCGCCGAGGATCCGTCGCTGCCCGAACTCGAACGGGCCAACTTCCTGGCGATCTTCGCCAGCAACCTCGACGAGTTCTTCATGGTGCGCGTGGCGGGTCTCAAGCGGCGCATCATGACCGGGCTCGCGGTGCCGACCAACATCGGCCGCTCCCCCGTCGACGCGCTCGCGGACATCTCCCGCGAGGCGCACGCCCTGCAGCTGCGCCACGCGGACGCGTGGATCTCGCTGGTGCGCCCCGCCCTTGCCGAGTCCGGCGTGGAGATCACCGACTGGTCGGAGCTCACCGACGGCGAGCGCTCCGCGCTGTCCGAGTACTTCCAGGCCCAGGTCTTCCCGGTGCTGATGCCGCTGGCGGTCGACCCGGCGCACCCGTTCCCGTACATCTCCGGGCTCTCGCTGAACCTCGCGATCCGCATCCGCAACGCGCGGACCGGTCGGCAGGAGTTCGCGCGCCTCAAGGTGCCACCCATGCTCCCCCGCTTCGTGGAGGTACCCGGCGGCGGCGAGATCAAGCGCTTCCTGCGTCTGGAGGAGCTCATCGCGAACCACCTGGGCGACCTGTTCCCGGGCATGGAGGTGCTCGATCACCACGCGTTCCGACTCACGCGCAACGAAGACGTGGAGATCGAGGAAGACGAGAGCGAGAACCTGATCCAGGCGCTCGAGGCCGAGCTGCTCCGTCGCCGGTTCGGTCCGCCGATCCGCCTGGAGATCACCGACGACATGGATGACGTCACGATGGACCTGCTGGTCCGCGAACTCGACATCACCGACCTGGAGGTCTACCGCCTCCCCGGCCCGCTCGATCTGCGCGGCCTCTTCGACCTGTCCCGCATCGACCGACCCGACCTGCGGTATCCGCCGCACCTGCCCACCACGGCCGTGGCCTTCCAGCCCGCGGGATCGAGCAACCGCGCCGACATCTTCAAGGCGATCCGCAAGTCGGACGTGCTCGTGCACCACCCGTACGAGTCGTTCACGACCAGCGTCCAGGCGTTCCTCGAACAGGCCGCCCGTGACCCGCACGTGCTCGCCATCAAGCAGACGCTGTACCGCACATCGGGCGACAGCCCGGTCGTACAGGCGCTGATCGACGCCGCGGAGGCCGGCAAGCAGGTGCTGGCACTCGTCGAGGTGAAAGCCCGATTCGACGAGGCCAACAACATCGTCTGGGCGCGCAAGCTCGAGAAGGCCGGCGTGCACGTGGTCTACGGACTCGTCGGGCTGAAGACGCACTGCAAGCTCGCGCTCGTCATCCGCGAGGAAGACGGCAAGCTCCAGCACTACTCCCACGTCGGCACCGGCAACTACAACCCGAAGACCAGCCGTATCTACGAGGACTTCGGCCTCTTCACCGCAGACGCGCAGGTCGGCAAGGATCTGACCCGACTCTTCAATGAGCTCAGCGGCTATGCCATCGAGAAGAAGTTCAAGAGGCTCCTGGTCGCCCCTCTGCACCTCCGGAAGGGCCTCGTCCGCCAGATCGACGCCGAACGCAAGAACGCCGAAGCGGGCGTGCCCGCGCACATCCGCATCAAGGTCAACTCGATGGTCGATGAGGAGATCATCGACGCGCTGTACCGCGCGAGTGCTGCGGGAGTGAAGGTCGACGTCTGGGTGCGCGGCATCTGCAGCCTGCGTACGGATCTCGACGGCATCAGCGACAACATCACCGTGCGCAGCATCCTCGGCCGCTACCTGGAGCATTCGCGGATCTTCGCGTTCGAGAACGGCGGCGACCCGCAGGTGTACATCGGCAGTGCAGACATGATGCACCGCAACCTCGACCGTCGCGTCGAAGCGCTGGTGCGGGTCACCGACCCCGCCCACCTGAAGGAGCTGCAGACGTTCTTCGACCTGGCGATGGATGCCGGGACGACCTCGTGGCACCTGGGTGCCGGTGGCGTCTGGGAGCGCCACGCCGAGGACGCGGACGGCAAGCCCCTGATCGACCTGCAGGATAAGACCATGGGGTTGATCCAGCGGCGTCGCCGCGCACGGGCGGTGCGATGACCGGGCGGCAGCTGCAGCTCCCACCCGACACCGCGAACGGGTCGAAGTGGGCGGACAAGGCCGTGTACGCGGCGGGAGCCGTCGTCTGGCGACTCGTCGACGGCAAGCTGCGCATCCTCCTGATCCACCGCACGAAGTACCGCGACGTCACGCTGCCCAAGGGCAAGGTCGACCCCGGAGAGATGCTCGCCGAGACCGCCGTCCGGGAAGTGCACGAAGAGACCGGCATCCGCGTCTCGCTCGGGGTGTCGGTCGGTGTGAGCCGGTATCACCTGGCGTCCCAGAAGCAGAAGGTCGTGCACTACTGGGCAGCGGAAGCGACGGACTCCGCCATCCGGGAGTCGACGTTCGTGCCCAACCGCGAGATCGCCGCGCTGGAGTGGGTCAGTGTGAAGAAGGCGCGTGCGCGCCTGAGCTACCCCGTCGACCTGGAGATCCTCGACTTCTTCGCCAACCTCGTCGACGACGGAGTGCTGCGCACCTTCCCCGTGATCGCGCTGCGGCATGCGAAGGCCACGCCCCGTTCGGAGTGGGACGGATCGGATGCCTCCCGGCCGCTCACCGAGCGCGGTCGAAAGCAGGCGAAGTCGATCGTGGGACCGCTGCGTGCCTTCGGAGTGCGCCGGATCGTGACGAGCGACGCGGTGCGCTGCGTCGAGACGATCACCCCGCTCGCCCGTGCACTCGATCGCAAGCCGGTGAAGACCGACAAGATGAGCCAGGACGCCTGGGAGGACGGCGAGTCCGATCTGCGCTCGGTCGTCGGACGCCGCATCCGCGCCGGCAAGCCGGCCGTGCTGTGCAGCCACGGGCCGGTGCTGCCCGGTCTGCTCTCGGAGATCGCGCTGGCCACCGGCACCATCCAGGGCTCGTATCTCAGCAGCGCCGCAGACCTCGAGCCGGCCGCGTTCTCCGTCGTCCACCTCTCCGCCACGAATCCCGGATCGGGCATCATCGCGATCGAGACCCACGTCCCGAAGGTCTGACGCTTCCTTGATTTCTCGCGGGAGCGCCCCAGAGAGTCGCCCGTCGTTCACCTGCCGTTCACCTGCTCGGGAGAGTCTCGTTAACCGTCGCCCCTAGCGTCACTGTGTGCCCTGCACCGGGCCCCACCCATCAAAGATCGAAGGATCCACAGTGAAGATCTCCCGAATCGCACGAATCGGCGCCATCGGCGCCGTGGCCGCTCTCGCCCTCGCCGGCTGTGCCGCGAACGAAGGCGGCACCGGCTCGAGCGAGGCTCCTGCCGAGTCCACGCTCTCCGGCACCATCGACGCCACCGGCGCCTCCTCGCAGGCCGCCGCCCAGGAGGCCTGGGTCGCCGCGTTCCAGACCGCCAACCCCGACGTGACCGTCAACTACGAGCCCACGGGCTCCGGCACCGGTCGTGAGAACTTCCTCGAGGGCGGCAGCAACTTCATCGGCTCCGACCGCGCATTCAACGATGAGGAGATCGCCGCCGGCGGCTTCGGCGCCTGCACCACGGACGACATCGTCGAGGTCCCCCTCTACATCTCGCCCGTCGCCGTCGCCTTCAACCTCGAAGGCGTCGACGCCCTGAACCTGGATGCCGCCACCATCGCGGGCATCTTCGCGGGCACGATCACCAACTGGAACGCGCCGGAGATCGCCGCGCTGAACGACGGCGTCGAGCTCCCCGACCTGGCGATCTCGCCGGTGCACCGCTCCGACCCCTCGGGAACGCAGGAGACCTTCGCGAAGTACATGAGCGCGACGGCACCCGATGTCTGGACCTACGAGGTCTCCGATGAGTGGCCGATCCAGGGCGGGGAGGCCGCACAGGGCACCTCCGGCGTCAAGCAGGCCATCACGGCCGGCAACGGAGCCATCGGGTTCCTCGACGCATCGCAGGCCGATGGCCTCGGCCAGGTCGCCGTGGGCGTCGGCGAGGAATTCGTCCCGTACTCGGCGGAGGCCGCTTCGAAGCTCGTCGAGGGCTCGCCGCTCGCCGAGGGCCGCGGCGAGGCCGACCTCGTCTTCGACGTCGACCCGGCCGCCGCCGCGGACGGCGCCTACCCGATCGCCCTGGTCAGCTACCTCATCGGCTGCGAGCAGTACGAGGACAGCAACGTCGCGGGGCTCGTGAAGGAGTACTTCTCCTACATCGCGAGTGCCGAGGGCCAGGACGCCGCTGCGGAGAACGCCGGCAGCGCCCCGATCTCGGACGGCCTGCGCGAGCAGGTGCTGGCCGCGATCGACCTGATCCAGGTCGGCTGATCCAGCCGATCCACTGACAGCGGTGCCCCCGCGTCCCGACGGGGCGCGGGGGCACCTCCCGGTCAGTATCCGATCCACATCTACCCGGCCCGAAACAGGGAGATCATGAGCACGACCGCGCAGGCGCCCACACCGGCACCGGCCAAAGCGCCGCCCGCACCGATCAAGGCGAAGCAGCGACTCGGAGACCGGGTCTTCTCCGGCACCGCGCTCGGGGCGGGGATCATCATCCTCATCGTCCTCGCGCTCGTCGCCGCCTTCCTCTTCATCCAGAGCCTCCCGGCGTTCCAGCTCGACACCAGCGATAACCACATCCTCAAGGGCGAGTCCTTCTGGGTGTACGTGTGGCCGCTGGTCTTCGGCACGCTCTGGGCCTCGTTCATCGCCCTGCTCATCGCCGCTCCGATCGCCATCGGCATCGCCCTGTTCATCTCGCACTACGCGCACCGGAGGCTCGCGGCCTTCCTCGGATACGTCATCGATCTGCTCGCCGCCGTGCCGTCCGTGGTGTTCGGCCTCTGGGGCGGGCTGGTGCTCGCTCCCCTGCTGCAGCCCATCTACGCCTGGCTGAACACGAACGCCTCCTGGGTCCCGTTCTTCGGCGGCCAGGTCTCGTCGACGGGCAAGACGATCCTCACCGCAGCTCTCGTGCTCGCGGTGATGTGCATCCCGATCATGACGGCCATCTGCCGCGAGGTCTTCCTGCAGACACCGAAGCTCCACGAAGAAGCGGCACTCGCCCTCGGCTCCACGCGGTGGGAGATGGTCCGCATGGCGGTGCTCCCCTTCGCCCGCGGTGGCATGGTGTCCGCCGCGATGCTTGCCCTCGGACGAGCACTCGGCGAGACCATGGCCGTGACCATGGTGCTCTCCCCCTCGGCCGTCGTCAGCTTCCTGGTGCTCACCGCCACCAACCCGACGCCGATCCCCGCCAACATCGCCCTGGCCTTCCCAGAGGCGCACGGCACCGGTGTCAACACGCTCATCGCCACCGGCCTCATCCTCTTCGTCGTGACCTTCGCGGTCAATGCGCTGGCGCGCTGGATCGTCGCGCGCCGCGCCGAGTTCTCGGGAGCGAACTGACATGACCACCCTCACCTCCGCTCCCCCCGCCTCGGCCAACGCTGCCTCGCTCACCTCCGGCAAGCTGCCGACGTGGGCGCCGTGGGCCCTGCTCGCGGCATCCTTCGCCATCTCCGCCGCGATCTTCGGGGTCGCCGCCGCAGCCGCAGGGTCCAGCCTCGCCGACTTCAACATCGTCGGCACAGCGATCGTCGGCATCCTGCTCTACATGGTCATCATCACGGTGATCTCGTCGATCGCGGAGAGCCGCCGCAAGGCCATCGACCGGCTGATGACGGCACTCGTCGCCACGGCCTTCCTGATCGCCCTGCTTCCCCTCGTGTCGCTGCTGTGGACGGTCGTCGCCAACGGCATCGAGCGGTTCGACGCCGAGTTCTTCAGCTACTCGATGCGCAACGTCGTCGGTGAGGGCGGCGGCATCGTGCACGCCATCTGGGGCACGGTGCTCATCACCCTGACCGCCACCGTCATCTCGGTGCCGATCGGTCTGATGACCTCCATCTACCTCGTCGAATACGGCCGCGGCAAGATCGCGAAGGCCATCACGTTCTTCGTCGACGTGATGACCGGCATCCCGTCGATCGTCGCCGGTCTGTTCATCTACGCCGCGTTCGCCCTCATCTTCAAGCCCGGCATCTCGATGGGCTTCATGGGCGCGCTCGCCCTCGCCGTGCTGATGACACCGGTGGTCGTGCGCGGCAGCGAGGAACTGCTGCGGATCGTCCCGAACGAGCTCCGCGAGGCTTCCTACGCCCTGGGCGTTCCGAAGTGGCTGACCATCCTGAAGGTCGTACTGCCGACCTCGATCGCCGGCATCATGACCTCGGTCATGCTCGCGATCTCCCGAGTCATCGGCGAGACCGCGCCGCTGCTGCTCACCGCCGGCTTCACTCAGAGCATGAACCTGAACATCTTCAACGGTCAGATGATGACCCTGCCGGTGTTCGCCTACAACCAGTACATGAATCAGGGCACGAGCCCCGACGCCGCCGTCGCGCGCGCGTGGGCCGCCGCCCTCACCCTCATCCTCATCGTCATGGTCCTGAACCTGCTCGCGCGTCTCATCGCGAAGTGGTTCGCCCCGAAGGTCTCCGGCCGCTGAGCGCCCGACCACTCAGAACAGGAATCCACGTGTCCAAGAGCATCGAAGTCAACGACCTCAACGTCTACTACAGCAACTTCCTCGCCGTGGAGGGCGTCTCCCTCGACATCCAGCCGCGCAGCGTGACCGCCTTCATCGGCCCCTCGGGGTGCGGCAAGTCCACGTTCCTGCGCACCCTGAACCGCATGCACGAGGTCATCCCCGGCGCCCGCGTCGAAGGTGAGGTGCTGCTCGACGGCAAAGACCTCTACGGTCCCGGCGTCGACCCGGTGCTCGTGCGTCGTCAGGTCGGCATGGTCTTCCAGCGGCCGAATCCGTTCCCCACGATGTCGATCAAGGAGAACGTGCTCGCGGGCGTCAAGCTCAACAACACCCGGATGTCGAAGAGCGACCAGGACGCCCTGGTCGAGAAGTCACTCACGGGTGCGAACCTGTGGAATGAGGTCAAGGACCGGCTCGACCGCCCGGGATCCGGCCTGTCCGGCGGGCAGCAGCAGCGTCTGTGCATCGCCCGCGCGATCGCCGTGTCGCCCGAGGTGCTGTTGATGGACGAGCCGTGCTCGGCTCTCGACCCGATCTCGACCTACGCGATCGAGGAGCTGATCGGCGAGCTCAAGAACGAGTTCACGATCGTCATCGTCACGCACAACATGCAGCAGGCGTCCCGCGTGTCCGACAAGACGGCCTTCTTCAACATCGCCGGCACCGGCAAGCCGGGCAAGCTCATCGAGTACGACGACACGACGAGCATCTTCACCACCCCGTCCGTGCAGGCCACCGAGGACTACGTCTCCGGCCGCTTCGGGTGAGTCGAGGCTGACGGAAGAGGGTTCGGGAACTTCGGTTCTCGGACCCTCTCGCGTGTCGGCGACGCCTCGACGCTCAGTCGCGCGGGGAGAGCAGGTAGCGATTCAGGTCGGCGGTGAGGGCGGCGTCGACCGGGAGCGAGACATCGTCGACGGCGGTGATCGCCGCAGCGAGGCGGACGCTCGACACGAGCCACGCGGCATCCGCCTGCGGGAGATCCGTCGCCGGGATGCGGTCGTAGCCGACGTCGAAACCCTGTGCCGCGAGATGGTCGTACACGCTGAGCTGGGTCGTGCCGTGCAGGATGCCGCCGTTCGGGGCGGGGGTGACGAAGCGGTCGCCGAACCGGAGGATCAGCGAAGCCGTCGGCGCCTCCAGCACGAAGCCGTCGCTCGACAGGAAGATCGCGTCGTCCGCCCCGCGCCGGTGCGCCTCACGCAGAGCAGCCATGTTCACGGCGTAAGAGAGGGTCTTGGCGCCTAGCAGCAGCCACGGCGCCCGCTCGGCCGCGCCCAGGTCGTATCCGCGGTCGAGGGTGACGACACGCACGCCCTGCTCCCGTACGGCGGAGAAATCGGATGCCGGCGCCGCCGTCACCCATGCCGTCGGCGTGGGCCCGTGCTCGACGCCGCGGCTGAGGATGAGCTTGATCACGGATTCGCCCGCACCGAGCTGTGCCGCGGCCCGGTCGATGGCCTGGCGCCACTGCGCGAGGTTCGGCACCGGAAGGTCGCACAGGCGTGCCGAGTGCGCGAGCCGCTCGAGGTGCGGGACGACTTCCTGCGCATGCCCGTCGACCACGCCGATCGACTCGAACACGCCGTCACCGCGCTGCGTGCTCAGCTCTCCCACGCTGAGCGCGGGGGCCGCGGCATCCACCTGCGTGAACGTGTCGGCGTAGTCGGAGCGCTGCTCCTCGGCGGGCACGGGATCGATCATGAGTGCGAAACGCCCGGTCATGATCCGAGCCTAGAGGGCGGGAATAGCCACCGCCGCATCGCGTTACAATTGAGTGGCCGGGCCGCATAACCCCGGGCTCCATTTTTCGCCGCTACGAGCGGCCTTCCGCCGAGAGGCGTTCTTGCGGCCCGGTCTTTTCTTTGTCCGGGCTCTATTCTGCAGGGCCGGCGGCCCGCCGGAGCGTGTCCGTCAGCTGAGAGCCCCCGTGCGCCACAGCACCGCTGCGGCCGCCAGATCCTGCGCATAGCTGCTGAGTCGCAGCGCTCGGGTGGTCAGTTCGCTGGCTCGCGCCGGTTCGGTGGGCTCGTAGTCGTCCGCCGAGTGGGTCGCCCCCGAAGCCTGCACCCGGCAGAACGCGGCGGCGCGGTCGAGAGCCACCGCGAAGTCCCCGCGGAACGCCCCGCGCAGGATCGTGTCGATCAGCGCGACGAGCTCGTCAGGGCTCGCCGGCACCGGAGCGCCGGCGATCACGACATCGGCCGAGGCCAGCTCCACCCGACCGCGGTCGTAGAGCAGCGCGGCCGTGCGGGCGTCGGCGTGGATCGCGAGCTGCAGCACGTACAGGCGCCACAGCGCGCCGGGAAGCGTGCGGGACGGAGCCTTCGACCACAGCTCCGCGATCTCGTCGATGCCGTGCTCGGAGGTGAAGGCCACGAGCCGCTCCGCGCTGGCACCGCTCTCGTCCGCACGGACGCGCGTCAGCAGAGCGGATGCCGTGGCGTGTGCGACCCGCGTCTCTTCGGCGGGATCGTGCGCGCCGACGATGTTGTCGAAGGAGGAGGACGGTCGGCGCACAGGGCGGTGGTGCTGCTCAGGCATCCCTCCAGGGTACGCGCGATCGGCGACGCTCAGGCCGTGGGGATGACGATCACCGGGTCAGACGTCGGTTGCCCCGTCGGCGAGCCGCCGGCCTGTTCGACGGTCACCGCGATCGCATCTCCTGCCTGCATGTCGCCATCGAGCAGGGCTGTCGCCTCACCGCCGTCGACATCGAACACGCCTGCCGAGACGGGGGCGTCACCGCGCACGAACCAGAGTTCGTAGGTCTCGCCCTCCCCGGGATTCGGGAGCCCGTCGGCCACGAGCACGGCCTTGCCGACCGAGCCCGACCAGTGCGCCGTCGCCGTTCCGCCGTCATCGAGCGCGACCGTCGCCTGCTCGGCGTCTCCCGCCGCTTCGATCTCTTGCAGGGCGACCACGCTCGCGGGGCGGTTCAGCTGCTGATTCAGAGCCACTGCGCCGATGCCGACGCCGACGAGGAGGGCGAGGCACGCGGCCAACGCGAACACCGTGCGAGTCCATCGGCGCGGCTTCGGGGATTCGGCGGCGGCCTCCTCCGTCGTGAAGCTCTCCGGTGCCGGAGCGGCCGCACGCGGCTCGTCGCCGTCCGACTCGATTCTCTGTGGCGTGACGGCGATCTGCGCGAGCAGGGCGGACCGGATGCTCGCGGGCGGATCTACCGTCGCGGCCGTCTCGGCGAGTAGCCCGGCCGCACCGGCATCCGCCTCGACGATGGCCTGCCACTCGGGGTGCGCGGCGAGTGCGTCACGGAAACGGCGCTCGTCGTCTGCCGACAGCGCGTGCAGGGCGGCACCTGCCGCGAGCTCTGCGAACTCTCTCTCGTTCATGCCGTCACCCCCATCGCCGTGCGCAAACGGGTCAGCCCGTCTCGCATCCGTGTCTTGATCGTCCCCAGCGGCGCGCCCACCAGGGCCGCGATCTCGTTCTGACTGTAACCGCCGTAGTAGGCGAGGACGAGTGCCTCGCGCTGCACCTCAGGAAGCCCCGAGAGAGCGTCGACGACCTTCTCGCCTTCGATTCCCAGCTCCACCTGTTCTGCGACGCTGTCGTGTGCCACACCGATGTCCTTGAATCCGGCCCGCACATCGCGGTCGGCGCTCGACTGCGATGCCCGCACCCGGTCGACGGCCCGACGATGTGCGATCGTCATGACCCACGTTCGTCCTTGACCTCTGTTCGGAGCGAAGCGGGAAGCGGATTGCCAGATCTCCAGGAAGACCTCCTGCAGGACCTCCTCGCTCTGCGCCCGGTTGACCAGCACGCGGAGGATCAGCCCGAAGGCGCGGGAGGAGAGGGCGTCGTAGAGGGCCGCGAAGGCAGCCTGGTCACCGTCGGCGACGCGCACGAGGAGGTCGCCGACAGCATCCTGCGTCGCGCCGTCCTCCGGGACGTCCATTCCATCGATGACCATCTCCACAAGCATGCCGCATCTCCTCTCCGTACCCGTGCAGACGTCACCCGAATGTGAAGGAATAGACCTGGATTCCGGGCGGGACGTCGAGCGTGAGGGTGCCTTCGGCGATGTCGGCCTGCTTCAGCAGCTCGTACGAGCGCGGGGTCCCGTCGATCGCGATCGTCTCCGTCGATCCGTCGTCGCGACGGAGCTCGATGTCGCCGGTTCCGGCGACCACGACCCGCACCTCGGCGGCGTGATACTCGAGGCTGATCCGTCCGTCATCGCCCTCTGGCGTCGCGTACTGCGTCTCGATCGTCCAGTCGCCGTCGAGCGCGAAGCTGTCGGCCGGCTGATCCTTCGGGAACGTGTACGCGTTGGTGCCGGAGCGGTAGTCGCCGTCGCCGCCGTAGTTGACGTCCTTCGACGAACCGAGGAATGTCTCCCTCGTCGTCGACCCCACATCGGGTGTGTCATCTTCGACGTCTGTCGCACCGGGAAGGTCGACGGACGGATCCGCGTCCTTCAACAGCTCGCGGATCATCGACTCGGTCGCGGCGTAGTTGCCCTCTCCGAACGAGATGTGGCGCACGGTTCCCTCTGCATCGATCAGGTAGTGGGCGGGCCAGTAGCGGTTGCGGTAGTTCGTCCACGTCGACAGGTTGTTGTCGAGGGCGACCGGGTATTCGATGCCGAAGTCTCGCGCGCCGGCCGCCACATTGCCCGGGTCCTTCTCGAACGCATACTCGGGAGAGTGGATGCCGATCACCTGCAGGCCCGCATCGCGGTACGCCTCATCCCAGGCGACCACGTGCGGGAGCGAACGCTGGCAGTTGATGCACGAGTACGCCCAGAAGTCGATCAGCACCACCTGACCGCGCAGGTCCTTCAGGTCGAGCGCCTCCCCGTTCGGGGTGTTGAGCCATTCCTGGATGCCCTTGATCGACGGCGCCGTTCCGCACGACTCGAGTTCCTCGGCACCGTTGGTGCACTTGTCGAGATCTTTGTTCTCTTCGTTGACGAGTCCGCCGAGATCGAGGGCGTCCTTCACCTGGTCGGAGTCGGCGATCTGCTCCTGGAGCGGAGCCGTGTAGTCGGGCAGCAGACGCTGCAGCGCCTGGGGCACGTTGAACACGAGCCCGACGGCGAGCGCGATCATCGCGATGCCGGCGGCGATGCGCAGCCCGCGCTCCTTCGAGCGGAAGGAGCGGATGCGCTCGACGACGCTGCGGCCGGCGAGGGCGAAGATCAGCAGCGGCACCGCCACGCCGATCGAGAACGACACGGTGAGCAGCACGGTTCCGATGCCGATCTGACCGGTGGAGCCGGCGACGATGATGGCGGCCAGCACGGGGCCGGCGCACGGCACGAAGACCGCACCCAGCGCGAGGCCGACGCCGAAGCCGCTCCCCCGGTTCTTCACCTCGCGCTGACCGAACCGCTGGAACGGGCGCTCGAGGATGTGCTGGAACCGCGGCACGATGAGCCCGACGCCGATGATGATCAGCACCGCGATGCCGACCCAGCGGATGATGTCCTGCGGCAGATTCAGCAGCCCGAGCAGCAGTGAGCCGCCGAGCGTGACGAGCGTGAAGCTCAGCACCAGCCCCGCGATCACGAAGTACGGGCGGCTGCGCCTGGCGGGCACCACCTCGTCTTCATACCGCGCGGACTGGGCGCCCCCGGTGAGGAAGATCACGGGCAGCACGGGCAGGATGCACGGCGAGATGCCGGTGATGAGCCCGCCGAGCAGGCCGATGATGATCAGGTCCATGAGGTCCCCACTTCTGTCGGGAGCTGTTCGCTCCGGGGACGACAACGGATTGGATTCGATCGATCTGAGAGATTTCTGAGATTTCTCCCATCCGATCTCGAAGGTGCTCCGAACAGCCCTCGACGCCACGGAGAGGCCGTGGCTCAGTTCTGAAGGAGCTCGACATGTTCAGCACCAAGAAGAAGGTCACCGCAGCCATCACCCTCGGCCTGGCGAGCGCGTTCCTGCTCTCCGCCTGTTCGATGGGCAGCGGCAGCACCACGGAGGAGTCCACCGAGCCCAAGACTCCGGAGACGTCGGAGTCGACGCCGATGGAGGAGATGGACCCGGCCGCGAACCTCGTGGGCCCCGGTTGCGCCGCCTACGCCGAAGCTGTGCCGGAGGGCGCAGGATCGATCCAGGGCATGTCCCAGGACCCGGTCGCCGTCGCCGCATCCAACAACCCGATGCTGACCACGCTGGTCGCAGCGGTGAGCGGACAGCTCAACCCCGACGTGAACCTCGTCGACACGCTCAACGGAGACGAGTTCACCGTGTTCGCACCGGTGGATGACGCCTTCGCGAAGATCGACCCGGCCACCATCGAGGCTCTCAAGACCGACAGCGAGACGCTGAGCTCGATCCTGACCTACCACGTGGTCCCCGGCCAGATCGAGCCGGCCGACATCGAGGGCATGCACAAGACGGTCCAGGGTGCCGAGCTCGAAGTCACCGGCAGCGGCGATGACTGGATGGTCAACGACGCCAAGGTCGTCTGTGGTGGAGTGCAGACCGCGAACGCGACCGTGTACCTGATCGACACGGTCCTGATGCCCCCGGCTTCCTAAGCACGGGATGGCCGGGAGGAGGACCCGGCACGCGGCCTTCTCGGGGTAGGGGGAGCCACCCGGGAAGGAGAAGGGGCCGCCGGCGACGTTCTGTCGCCGACGGCCCCTCGTCGTGCGCACTAGACTTTGAGCAGGGGCCTCTAGCTCAGTTGGCAGAGCATCGGACTTTTAATCCGCGGGTCGTGGGTTCGAGCCCCACGGGGCCCACCGCAGGGTGAGCGCGGCGGCACCTGTCTCAGGATTCGCCGTCGTGCTCGCCCGCCAGCAGTTCCGCGCGGATGTCGGCCACGCCACTGGGCAGCGTCTCGCCTTCGAGTTCGAACGTCGGGGCTTTCGGGGTACCGCCGATCGCGCACACCGCGACGCTGTCCTGGCCGTCCAGCGTCTTGGGGATGACGACGAACCAGAGGGACTTCTCCGCAAGCCACTCGGTGGTCGCCATGTCGGCGTAGTAGGTCGCGTCCGGTGCCAGGCTGCGTGTCTTCTCGGTGCAGAGCTTCACGAGCTGGGGGCCGGAGAATTCCGAGGCGGCCTCCGTCGGGTCCGGGGTCGGCGCGGAGGTCTCAGACGGTGTGGGAGTGGGCGACGTGGGCGCAGAGGTCGACGACGTCGACGGCGACGGGCTCGGAGCCGGCTCGGGGGCGCAGGCCGCGAGCAGAACGAGCATCGGCAGGAGGACGAGAGCAGGACGAACGCGCATGTCTGGATGCTACTGCTGCCGCAGCGGAATCCGAGGGGAGCGCTCCGGAGACGACGGCTTCTCCTGTATCACCGGCTCCTCGCAGAGGCCACCCCCTTCCCACATTCGGGTGTCCCGGGAGAGGGTCTACTCGTCCGCTCCCCGCGGACGACCCTCCACGAAAGGACGACGAACCATGACTCTCACCGGCAACCGAGTGGCATTCCTGGCGACGGACGGATTCGAGGACAGCGAGCTCACCAGCCCGTGGGATGCGGTGACCGCCGAGGGCGCGAGCGCGACGCTGATCGCCCCGGATGGCGCCGCGATCACCGGGAAGAACGGTCACGAGCAGGCCGTGGATCTCCTCGCCTCCGACGCGTCGGCCGACCAATTCGACGCGCTCGTGCTTCCCGGCGGCGTCGTGAACGCCGACCACCTGCGCCTCGACAAGCCGTCGATCGCCCTGGCGCGGGCCTTCTTCGAGCAGCACAAGCCCGTGGGCGTGATCTGCCACGGTGCCTGGATCCTCATCGAGGCCGGTGTCGTGGACGGCCGGACGCTCACCAGCTACCCGAGCCTGACGACTGACCTCCGAAACGCCGGGGCGAGCTGGGTCGACGAGGAGGTCGTCGTGGACGAGGGCCTCGTCTCCAGCCGCACTCCCGACGACCTGCCTGCGTTCAACGCGAAGCTCGTCGAAGAGATCGGCGAGGGCAAGCACTCCGGGCAGACCGCCTGAGCGGTGGTGTCAGGCCCGCGCCCGGTGCCGTCGGACGGCCGCGCGGTTCGCACAGCGCACGGAGCAGAAGCGCTGACGGCCGTTGCGGGTCACGTCCGCGACGACATTCGTGCACGGCGCGGCCTGACACCTGCCGAGCCTGCTCATCCCCCGTGTCACGAGGTGCAGCGAGGTGCCGAGGCTGATGATCGCCCGCAACACGTAGGGCAGTGACGGCACGTCATCGCGGTAGTGCAGGTGCCAGCCCTCCCCGTCGTGGTTAGTGAGCCGGGGGTAAGCGGCTGCTGCCGCGAGCTGCGCGTTCAGCAGCAGAGCCCGGGCATCGGGGTCGGGCTCGTCGACGATCGCGAGCCAGTCATCGATGACCGTCTTGATCCGCTCATGATCATCGGCCGCCGGCGGGAACGTCTGCGTCATGCCTAGTTCGAGGGTGCGCTCCTCGATCCCGGCGCGGTCGGCCGGCCAGTCGTTGGCGAGGGAGGCGGCCAGCAGCACCGCGTATTCGCCGTAAGGGTTGAGATGCATAAGACCATTACATCACGCTGGGTACATGACCTCGCAGAACACGCTCCCGATCCCCCGCATCCGGCCCGAAACCGCGTCCCATGAGCACGCATGGCTCGTCGAGTCGCGGCATCCGACGAGTGAGGGCGTCATCCTCTACGTGCGGTGCGGGGGATGCGGCACCCGCCGCGTCGACCTGCAGTCGCACCCGCACACGCCGCCGACCGCGCTGAGCACGGAGACCGGCGGGGTCCAGGGCTGAGACTCAGGCCTCGACGATCTCCGGCGCCGTCACTCCGTCACTCCGTCACTCCGTCAGCTCGATGAGTGTGCGCGTCGTCCGGAGGTTGCGGGCGGTCCCGGCCACGCCCAGCGCACGGTCCAGCACCCCCTTCGTGAGCTTCGTGGAGTGCACTCCACCACTCCCGTAGTCGATCCACAGGTCGTTCCCCACGAGCTCCAGACGCTCCTCCGGCAGGAGTCGTCTCCCCAGCGCCTCGACCGCCCCCGCCGAGGGCGTCCCCTCGAGGAACATCGCGTGCACGAACTTCACGTCACCCTCGGGAAACGGCTGAGCGGATTCCGACGCGACCAACTGCGTGTGCGTTCGGTGGATGACCGGAGTGTCGACCCCGAACTCCTCATGGATGAGCGAGCGGACGAGGGCGCACGCGGCACCCGGGTTCTCCGGGGTCGCACAGACGATGTTGCCGCTCGCGATGTAGGTAGACACGTCGGCGAGATCGGTATCGGTCGCCAGCACCTCTCGCAACCGTGCCATCGGCACGCTGTTGCGTCCGCTGACGTTCACAGCCCGAAGCAGCAGGACGCTGCGGTTCACGCGTCGGTGCTCTCGACCAATTCCGCACCCGCGTGCACGAGTTCTGCGAGGGCCGCTTCGCTCGGCTCCGGAGCCACCCCGGCCACGAGGTCGGTCAGAATCCGTACATGGACGCCGTGCGCGATCGCGTCGAGCGCGGACGCCCGGACGCAGTGATCGGTCGCGATGCCGACCACATCGGCACTGAGCACTCCCGCGGCAGTGAGGAGCGCTCCGACGGTCTCACCCGCCTCCGTCTCCCCCTCGAACATCGAGTACGCGGGTTTGCCCTGTCCCTTGCGGACATGGTGCGTCACGGCATCCGTCACCAGGAGCGGGTCGTAGTCGGCACCTTCCGTGCCCGCGACGCAGTGCACGGGCCAGGAGTCGACGAAGTCGGGCGTGCCGGCGAAGTGTCCGCCGTTGTCGCCCTCCGCGTCATGCCAGTCCCGCGAGGCGACGATCACCGCGTAGTCGGAGGAATGCGCGGCGAGGAACGTCGTGACGGCAGCGGCCACCGCATCACCGCCCGTCACGGCGAGTGCACCACCCTCGGTGAAATCGTTCTGCACATCGACGATCAGAAGCGCTCTGCTCATGATTCGAGGGTACGCCGCTGGAACGGGAAAGGCCCCGTGATGTTCTTCACATCACGGGGCCTTCGGAGCCGCTTGTCAGAATCGAACTGACGACCTTTTCATTACGAGTGAAATGCTCTGCCGACTGAGCTAAAGCGGCGTGCGACGCGTGAGCGGCGCGATCACCGATATTACCCTGTCTCGTGCCCGGTCGCGAATCGAGCCCGCCTCACTCGCAGCGCAGGCCGTCTTCGGGCACCACATCGTCGAGCAGGAACGCTTCGACGGCGTCGTCCACACAGACGTTGCCCTTGTTGTACCCGGTGTGGCCCTCGCCGACGCGGGTGATCAGGACCCCTTCTTCGAGCTGGTCCGCCAGCGACTCGGACCACTCGTACGGCGTCGCCGGATCGTTCGTCGTGCCGATCACGAGAATGGGTCCTGCACCCTCAGCCGCGATCTCGCCGCGCGTGCCGGTGGGCGGGTAGGGCCAGACCTCGCAGGAGTCCGGTCCGGTCCAGTACGGGGCGATGGTCGGCGCGCCCTCGGCGATCTTGGCCTCGATCGCGGCTTCGGCGGCCGGGTCGTCTTCGACCGGGTAGTCCATGCAGTTGTATGCACGGAAGGCCTCGGTGGAGTTGTCGGTGTAGATTCCGTCATCGCCGCGTTTGTTGTAATAGTCGGCGAGCAGGAACGCCGTGGTCGGGTCTCCCTGCAGCGCCTCATCGAGGGCCTGGGTGAGGATGTCCCAGCTTTCCTGGGCGTAGAGCGCGGCGATGATCCCCGTCAGCAGGGAGTCCGCGCCCATCATCCGCCCATCGCCGTTCTCGAGCGGAGTGCGGTCGACGCTCGCCAGCAGCGCCCCGAGATCGGCCATCGCCTCGTCCACTGTGCCGTTGAAGGGGCAGTTCCCCGAGTCGAGACAGTTCTGCATGTAGGCGCGCAGCGCCGACTCGAAGCCCAGAGCCTGAGTCGCCCCGACCTCGAGACCCGGAACCGCCGGATCGATGGCGCCGTCGAGCACCAGGCGTCCGGCCTTCTCGGGGTAGAGCTTGGCATAGGTCGCGCCGAGGAACGTGCCGTAGGAGTAGCCGAGATAGTTGAGCTGCTTGTCGCCCAGCACCGCGCGGATCAGGTCCATGTCGCGGGCGGAGTTGACCGTCGTGATGTGCGGCAGGATGCCGTCACTGTTCGCCTCGCATGCCTCGGCGAACGACTTGTGCGCGTCGAGCAGCTCGGCTTCCCACTCCGCGGTGCCACGGGCGGCGGACGGGATGCCGTAGAGGTAGTCGTCCATCTCCGGTGCGTCGTAGCAGGTCACCGCGGTGGAGCCCCCGACTCCGCGCGGGTCGAAGCCGATCACGTCGTAGTTCTCGATGAGATCAGGTCCCACCGCGAAGTCGAGGCTGCTCTGGACGAGCTCCACACCGCTCGATCCGGGACCGCCCGGGTTCGTCAACAGGGAGCCGACGGGGGTCCCCTGCGCGCGATGGCGGATCACCGACAGGCTGATGTCACCGGCTCCCGGGTTCTCCCAGTCGAGGGGCGCCGTCACCTCGGTGCAGTCGAAGCCGGGGCCGCAGTCCGTCCACTCCAGTTCCTGCGAATAGAACGGCAGCAGATCTTCGGCGACCCCGTCGGTGTCGGGGACGATGGTCGTCGCCGGCCGCGACGACTGCTCGGGGATCATGGCGTAGAGACAGCCCGAGAGGGCGACGGATGCCGCGGCGAGGCCGGCGATGACCGCGGCGGCGCGACGGAAGCGGGAAGTCGATCGGTTGTTCACGGTTTCCTCCCGCGCGTGATCGTCACGAGCAAGCTCTCCAGTGCGAGCAGCGGAGCGACGTTGCGCTCCAGCGACTGCCGCGTCTCGGCAAGGTGGTCAAGTACGACAAGGGTACGGGCCTCAGGCCAGGCCGACGCGAGGCCTTCCAGCTCGGGGCGCAGCTCGCGGTTGATGAGATCGTCGCCGCGGCCGAACTGCAGCATGATCACGTCGCGGAACAGCGACTGCAGGTCGGTGAGCACGCGGTCGATGCCGTCACGCAGGCTGCGCGTGGCGCGCTTCTTCTGATCGTCTTCGAGCGCCGAGAGCTGTGTGCGCAATGCCGGCGGCACGGCCTGCCCCTCGGCGATTCCGATCGTGCGCAGGAGCGAAGCCCGCTCCTGCGCGTCGCGCTCCGCCGTGAGGGCCTTCGCGTCTTCGGTCGCGGCCTGGATGATCCGACCCGCGACATCGACTGCATCGCCGACACCACGGACGCCGATGACGGACCGCAGGGTCTCGTCGCGCCGACGCCGAGCCGCGTCATCGGTGGCGAGACGCTGCGCCATCCCGATGTGGCGCTGCGAATGCCGCGCCGCCTGCTCGGCGACGGCCTCATCGGCCCCCGTGCGCAGGGTGATGAGCCGGGCCACATCGGCGACATCCGGCTCCCGCAGTCGCAGCGAGCGGACCCGGGAGCGGATCGTCGGCAGCAGGTCGGCCTCGCTGGGCGCGCACAGGATCCACACCGTCTGCTCGGGCGGCTCCTCGAGTGCTTTCAGCAGCACATTGGAGGTGCGTTCGACCATGCGATCGGCGTCTTCGACGACGATGACGCGGTACCGACCCGCGGAGGGTGCGAAGTAGGAGCGCTCCACGAGAGCGCGGGCCTCGGCGATCGTGATGATCACCTTGTCGGTGCGGAGCGCCGTGACGTCGGGATGGGTGCCCGCGAAGACCTGCCGCATCACCGCCTCATCTTCGGGGTGGTCGGCGACCAGAGCGGCCGCGAACGCATACGCGAGAGTCGAACGGCCGGATCCGGGCGGGCCGGTGATCAGCCAGGCATGCGAGAGCGCACCCGGATCGGATGCCGCCGCACGGAGCGTGTCGACGGCAGCATCCTGCCCCCACACGTCCGCCCACGGGAAAGGAGGAGGAACGGTGCGGGGCATGCACTCAGCCTAATCGCGACCACCGACGCCGACGGCATGGGTGTCACTCGCGCAGGTCAGCCGAGCAGTGCGCCGACCCGCGCACGGATCTGCTCCGCGATCACCGTCGGCGCTGCGGCGGCGTCGAGGACGAGGAATCTCTCGGGCTCGGCCGCCGCGAGGGCCAGGTACGCGTCGCGAACGCGCCCGTGGAACTCCGCCTGTTCTGCTTCCAGCCGGTCGAACGGCTTGTCGGCGGAGTCGAGGCGGGTGCGGGCCGCAGCGGGGTCGAGGTCGAGCAGCACGGTCAGGTCGGGCAGCGCGCCTTCGGCCGCCCAGAGCGAAAGATCACGGATCTCGGTCGCATCGAGCACACGGCCGGCACCCTGGTACGCCACGGACGAGTCGAGGTAGCGATCCTGCAGCACGACATCCCCGCGGTCGAGTGCGGGTCGCACGACCGTCGCCACGTGGTGCGCGCGGTCGGCCGCGTAGAGCAACGCCTCGGCGCGCGGCGCGATGTCACCTCGATGATGCAGCACGATGTCGCGGATGAGCTGCCCGACCTCGGAACCACCGGGTTCGCGCGTGCGCACGACGGTGCGCCCGGTGCCTTCGAGCCACTCCGCGAGCAGAGTCGACTGCGTGGTCTTGCCAGAGCCGTCTCCGCCTTCGAGCGTGATCCACACCCCGTGACCTGGAGTCACGAGCTCGCCTTCTCCGCTGCCTTCGCGGCGGCGTTCGCCGCACGGGTGGCCGCAGCCTTCTTCGCCGCAGCCGACCGTGCGGCCGACGTCGCCGCCGTGGTCTTCTTCGCGGGGGTCTTCTTCGCGGTCGTCGACTTGGCCGCCGTCTTGGCTGCGGGCTTCTTGGCGGCGGCCTTCTTGGCCGGCGCCTTCTTGGCGGGCGCCTTCTTGGCCGCACCGCGCTTCGGAGCCGGGCCCTTGGCACGCTTGTCGGCGAGCATCTGCACGGCGATCTCGAACGTGATGTCCTCGACAGTCTGCCCGCGCGGAATCGTCACGTTCGTCTCGCCATCGGTCACGTAGGCCCCGAAACGGCCGTCGCGGATGCGGATCGGCTTACCGCTGACGGGGTCGGCCTCGAACTCGGCGAGTGCGCTGGATGCACGACGACCGGCACCGTACTTCGGCTGGGAGTAGATCTCCAGCGCCTGCTCGAGCGTGACGTCGAAGATCTGCGATTCGCTCTCGAGCGACCGCGAGTCGGTGCCCTTCTTCAAGTACGGACCGAAGCGGCCGTTCTGCGCCGTGATCTCGTCGCCCGATTCGGGGTCGACGCCCACCACACGCGGCAGGCTCAGGAGCTGCAGAGCGGTGTCGAGCTCGATCGTGTCGACCGACATCGAGCGGAACAGCGATGCGGTGCGCGGCTTCGGGGCCGTCTCCTTCTTCGCTCCACGCTTCGGCTTCGGGGCCTCGACGACCTCGCCGGTCGTCTCGTCGACCGCCGCGTCCTCGGACACCGGGTCGTTCTCCTGCACGTACGGACCGAACCGGCCGTCCTTGACGACGACGATCTTGCCGTTCTCCGGGTTCTCCCCGAGCACGCGGTCGCCCGCGACGGGAGCGTCGATGAGCTCCTGCGCCTTCTCGGCGGTTAGCTCGTCGGGCGCGAGGTCTTCCGGCACATTGACGATGCGCGGCTTGGCGTCGGGGTTCTCCGGGTCGGCGACCTCGAGGTACGGACCGTACTTGCCGAAGCGCAGCGTGGCGGTGTCCGTGATGCGGGTGGAGTTGAGGGCACGCGCGTCGATCTCGCCGAGGTTGTCGACGACCTGGCGGAGGCCGACGTGTGAGTCGGAGCCGAAGTAGAACGACTTGAGCCATTCCACGCGGTTCTGCTCGCCGCGGGCGATCGTGTCGAGGTCGTCCTCGAGCGCAGCGGTGAAGTCGTAGTCGACCAGCTCGGCGAAGTGCTCCTCGAGCAACCGGACCACGCTGAACGCGAGCCACGTCGGCACGAGTGCCTGTCCGCGCTTGACCGCATAACCGCGGTCGAGAATGGTCTCGGGGATCGAGGCGAAGGTCGAGGGACGGCCGATGCCCTTCTCTTCGAGGACCTTCACGAGCGACGCCTCGGTGTAGCGCGGCTTCGGCGTGGTGCGGTGCCCCTTGGCCTCCGCATCCGACACCGCGAGCTGATCTCCGACGGCGACGGCGGGGAGCGACTGGTTCTCGGTAGCATCCGCGTCGCCGCGCTTCTCGTCGCGGCCCTCTTCGTAGGCCTCCAGGAAGCCCTTGAAGGTGTAGACGGTTCCGGAAGCCGTGAACTCGGCCTTCTTCCCCGCGGCGTCGACGGCGATCGTGACCGTGGTGGTCTCGTACTTGGCGTCGGACATCTGGCTGGCGACCGTGCGCTTCCAGATGAGGTCGTAGAGGCGCTGCTCGTCGCGGTCGAGCTCGGACGAGAGAGAGGCGGGCGTGCGGAAGGTGTCTCCCGAGGGACGGATCGCCTCGTGCGCCTCCTGCGCGTTCTTGCTCTTGGACTTGTACACGCGCGGCTTCAGCGGCACCGCGGCGTCGCCGTAGAGGGCCACCGCCTGGCTCCGCGCCGCCTGCACCGCCTGGGTGCTCAGCGACGTGGAGTCGGTACGCATATAAGTGATGTAGCCCTTTTCGTACAGCCGCTGGGCCACGCCCATCGCCTGCTTGGCACCCATCGAGAGCTTGCGGCCCGCCTCCTGCTGCATCGTGGAGGTGGTGAACGGCGCATAGGGGCTGCGTGTGCCCGGCTTGGCTTCGACCTTGGTGACGCTGCCGGCGCCGACGGCGTCAACCGCCTCGGCGAGCGCGGCAGCGGTGGCCTCATCGAGGATGACGACGGCCTTCTTGAGCTTTCCGTCGTCGTCGAAGTCGGTGCCGCGGGCGAGCTGGCCGCCGTCGACACGCACGAGGCGGATCTTGAACGACGTGCCGGTCGCGGCTGCCTGAGCGTCGACGTCCCAGTACTCGGCCGAGGTGAACGCCATGCGCTCACGCTCGCGGTCGACGATGAGGCGGGTCGCGGCGGACTGCACGCGTCCGGCCGAGATGCCGGTCTTGACCTTGTACCAGAGGACAGGCGAGACGTCCCAGCCGTACAGGCGGTCGAGGATGCGGCGGGTCTCTTGCGCGTCGACGAGGTCGTGGTCGAGCTCACGCGTGTTGCCGACTGCCGCCTGGATCGCGTCCTTGGTGATCTCGTGGAACACCATGCGCTTGACGGGGACCTTGGGCTTGAGCGTCTCGAGCAGGTGCCAGGCGATCGCCTCGCCTTCGCGGTCCTCATCAGTGGCGAGCAGGAGCTCGTCGGCGCTCTTCAGTGCGCGCTTGAGTTCTGCGACCGTCTTCGTCTTGCGATCGGAGACGACGTAGTACGGGTCGAACCCGTTGTCGATGTCGATGGAGTACTTCCCGTAGGCCTGCTTGTCGGCAGCCGGGATGTCCTTCTTGTCAGCGAGGTCGCGGATATGGCCGACGGAGCTGAGTACCTCATAGCCGTCGCCGAGGTATCCCTGAATAGACCGCATCTTCGTCGGGGACTCGACGATGACGAGCTTCTTGCCTTCAGCCAAGGGTGCGTCCTTTCTTCGAAGCACACCATACACACCACTGTGTGGGGTCGTTCACAGTGAGTGAGGTCGCACGGCCGTCACTGTCCCTCGGGTGGCCCGGCACGGGCTCGGGAGACGGCTGCGAGTCCAGCGTACGCCGCCTGCACCTCCACGGTCGCCACGAAGCCCTCGAGAGAGCAGCCGGTGAGTGCCGCGC
>NZ_JARE01000024.1:0-41976 GCF_000708325.1 Microbacterium sp. Cr-K20
ACCAGCCTGCCGGGCGTCGGCGTCTGGACGTCGGCCGAGACCCGCATCCGCGCGCTGGGAGACCCCGATGCCGTCAGCGTCGGCGACTACCACCTGGCGCACGAGGTGGGACATGCGCTCACCGGGAAGCGCACCGACGACGACGGGATGCTCGAGCTCCTCGAGCCCTGGGCCGGTCAGCGGCAGCGCGTCATCCGCCTCATCTTCGCCAGCGGGGTCCAGGAACCGCGCCGCGGCCCCCGCCTCGCTCCCGAGGACCATCGCGGCCGCTGACTCCGTCGGCCTATGCTGGGGCCATGTCCCGTAGAGCGATGCGCATCTCCATCACCGTCGGCCTGCTGATCGTCGGCGTGGTGGTCGGGCTGATCTTCCAGAACGTCTGGCTCGGTGTGCTCCTCGCTGCCATCGTCTGGCTGGGATGGTTCCTCGGCTACGAGTCGCGCCGCGGCAACAACGCCGGGGTCAACGACGAGGACCACGGCATCGAGCTCTGAGGTCCCTGGCACCGCATCCGTCCGCTCAGTAGTAGACGGCGAGCGGCCCCGACGGACCGTCGACGACGCGCACCGGGGTGTCGAACACCCGGGTGAGCACCTCGTCGGTCATGATCTCGGCCGGGGAGCCGAACTCCACCACCGCTCCGTCTTTCATGGCGCAGATGTGGTCGGAGTAGTGCCCGGCGAAGTTGATGTCGTGCAGCACGATGACGATCGTGCGTCCGAGTTCCTCCGCAGCCCGGCGCAGGTGTTTCATCATCTGCACCGCGTGCCGCATGTCGAGGTTGTTCAGCGGCTCGTCCAACAGCACGAACTCGGTGTCCTGCGCCAAGACCATCGCGACGTAGGCGCGCTGGCGTTGCCCGCCGGAGAGCTCGTCGAGATAGCGCCCCTCGAGGGGCCCGAGATCGAGGAAGTCGATCGCCCGGCTGATGATCTCCTCGTCCGCCCGGGTCAGCCGCCCCTTCGAGTGCGGGAAGCGTCCGAAGCCGACCAGCTGCCGCGCGGTGAGCCGGGTGACGAAGTGGTTCTCCTGGCGCAGGATCGACACGACCTTCGCGAGGTCCTTCGATTTGGTGGAGGCGACGTCGAGCCCGGCGATCTCGATCGCACCGGCGTCCATGCCGTTCAACCGACCGATCATCGTCAGCAGGGTCGACTTGCCGGCGCCGTTAGGGCCGATGAGCGCGGTGATGCCGCCGGCGGGGATCTCGAGGTCGACGGGGCCGATCGCGACCTCGCTGCTGTAGTCACGGCGGACGCCGTCGAGTGCGATCACAGTCTGCCCTTTCTGAGGATGACGATGAGGAACACGGTGCCGCCGACGAGCTCGATCAGGATCGACACCATCCCCTGCGCGTAGAAGACGTTCTTCATCACGAAGTACGCGCCCGCGAGAATGGTGAACGCCGTGAGCACCGCGACGGGAAAGATGAGCCGATGGTCGTGCGTGTCGGCGAACTGATACGCCAGCGTCGCCACCAGGAATCCAAGGAACGTCATCGGACCGACGAGCGCGGTCGAGGTCGCCATCAGCACGGCCACCAGGAAGAGCACGAGGAAGAGCTCGCGGCGATGGTCGACGCCGAGGGAGCGCGCGGCATCCGGACCCAAGGCCATCAGGTTCAGCCGGCGGGACCGCAGCCAGAGCAGCGCGGATGCCGCGATGACGAGCGGGACCGCCAACGGGAGGTAGGAGGGATCGGCGTTGGAGACGTTGCCGAACAGCCGGGCGGCGAGCACGTCGAACTCGCTCGGGGTGAGCAGTCGCTGCATGAACGTGGCGATCGCGCCCAGTCCCCCACCGATCACGATGCCCACCAGGAGCATGATCTGCAGGTTGCCGTAGCGCCCGGAAAGCAACCAGCCGTAGAGCGCGACCGCGAGCCCGACCATGATCGCGACCTGGATCGCGAACTGGCCGACGCCCTGGATCGCCACGAGCCCGGCCACCCCGAACAGGTACACGGTCGAGGTCTGCACGACGCGGTAGAGCGACTCGAAGCCCATGATCGACGGCGTGATGATGCGGTTGTTGGTGACCGTCTGGAAGCTCACCGTGGCGATGGCCTGCGCGACCGCAACGAGCGCCATCACCGTCACATCGGTCGCACGGTGCTGGGCGATGCGCCAGAACCCCGTCGATCCGGGCGGCATCGGGTTGCCCCAGGCGAGCAGGCCGAAGCCGGAGCCTGCTGCCAGGACGAGAAGGATGCCGAGCACGAGGAAGTAGCGACGGCGAGCACGTGGGGTCGTGAACGAGCCGGCGGACCGAAGCGGGCCGGAGGTCGTCGCCTCGCCTATCACGCCGCTAACCACGTCGACGCTGCCTCAGCAGAAGCAGCACGAACACCACGGCCCCGACGACGCCGAGGATCAGCGACACCGGTACCTCGAACGGCATGATGATCGTGCGCCCGATGATGTCGCACACCGTGACGATCGCGATGCCGAGCAGGCACACCCAGGGCAGGTTGCTGCGCAGGTCGTCGCCGCGCACCATCGAGACGATGTTGGGCACGATCAGTCCGAGGAAGGGCAGGTTGCCGACGACGACCGTGACCACGCCCGTGGTGATCGCGATGAGGACGGTGCCGAGCAGGATGATCCGGTTGTAGTTCACGCCGACGTTCGTGGCCACCTCTTCGCCGAGTCCGGCGATGGTCAGCCGATCGGCGACGAGGAAGACGATCACGCCGATGATCGCCACGATCCACAGCATCTCGTACTGGCCGCGCATCACCGAGGTGAAGCTGCCGGCGAACCACACGCCCAGGATCTGCAGCGAGTTGGTCGCCAGTGCGAGATACGTCGACAGGGCGCCGACGACCGCGCCGAGCATGATGCCGACGATCGGGACGATGAGCGAGGACTTGAGGGCGACGCGGCGCAGGAAGGCGAAGAACACCATCGTGCCGACGAACGCCGCGAGCACTGCTCCCGCCATCCGCAGCGGGAGCGACGGCTGCGGGACGAGGATCATGACCATGAGGAGTCCGAGCCCCGCCCACTCGGTGGTTCCGGTCGTCGTCGGCTCGACGAAACGGTTCTGGGTGAGCAGCTGCATCACGAGGCCTGCCATCGCCATCGCCGCGCCCGAGAGGACGAGGGCGATCGTGCGGGGCACGCGCGTGATCTGGAACATCTCCGCGCCGTCGTCGGCTCCGGCGATGTCGTACACGCCGGTGAACAGCGAGATGACGAGGAGCACGACGACGACGAGCACGCCGATGAGCAGCGTGCCGTCGAAGAGCCGCCCGGCGTACCGGGGCGGCGGGGTGATGTCGGTGGAGACCATGATGACGGTGCGGCGGCACCCGAATCATCCGGATGCCGCCGCGTTACCTCAGTTCTTCGCTGCCTCGAGGGCGTCGGCGAAGTCCTCGAGGAACGTCGTGTACGTCTGGATTCCCTCGTTCAAGTAGGTGTCGGTGGGCATGTAGACGATCTGCTCGTCCTTCACCGCCGTGACACCGGCGAGCGCCTCGGAACTCTCCAGGATCTCGGCCGCCTGCACGTAGTCGGGGGTCTCCGCAGCGAACACGGCGTCGCGGTCGAGCACGAGGATCCAGTCGGGGTTCGAAGCCGCGATCGCCTCGACCGAGATGTCGTCGCCCTGGTGATCGTCGGTCGCGTCCTCGACCTCGAGCGCCGGCGTCAGGCCGAGGATGTCGTAGATCGGGCCGAGCGAGCGGCCGACGGTCGGGGCGAGGTACCCGATCTCGCCGCCGGAGGTGTTCACGGCCATGACGGTGTCGGCGTCGTCGTAGGCGGCCTGGGCTCGCTCGACGGCCGCGTCGAAGTCGTCCACCAGCTTCTTCGCCTCGTCCTGCTTGCCGAAGATCTCGCCGAGAACGGTGACCTGGCGCTTGAGCTCCTCGTCGAAGGGCTCGCCCTCGCGGGGCTCGAGATCGATGATCGTCGCGTCCGGGACGAGGTCGGCGATGGCCGCGTTGTGCTGGGTGAAGCGCTGGCCGCTGATGATGAGGTCGGGTTCGACCGCGACGACGGCCTCGAGGTCGGGTTCGCTGTGCAGGCCGATGTCGACGATGCCGTCGTCCTTCACGTACGACACGGTCTCCGGCATGAGCGCGACGGCGCCGGCCGAGAGCTCGACTCCCCAGTCCGAGAGCGTCTGGAAGGTGCGGTTGTCGAGGGCGACGATGGAGGCCGGAGGGGTCGCGATCTCGTGCGTGCCGGTGTTGTCCTCGATCGTGACGGATGCCGCCGCGGGTTCGTCCTTCGCAGGTTCAGCCGTGCTGCCGGAAGCGCAGCCGGCGAGGGCGAGGAGGCCGACGAGCGCGGCGCTCGTGGCGGTGAGGGTTCTGGGCACGGACATGGAGAGACTCCTGTTCTGCGGGATCTGTGCGCACACGATGGCGCCGGGACGTCGAGGTTAGGGTGCCCTTCCCTCGATTTATTTAGGTTAGCCTTACTTCATGAGCGATACGAAATCCGGCTTCTCGATCGAGCGTCGCGGCCTCGAGCTGCGCTTCCGCACCGTGACTCTGAGCGCCCGCGAATGGCTGGCTCCGGACTTCGTGCGGGTGCGGCTGACCGGCTCCGACCTCGCCGGCTTCGAGTCGCTGGGCTCGGACGACCACATGCGGCTGTTCTTCCCGGCGGGGCCGGTCGGCTCCGTCGAGGAGCTGCGTGGTTCTCCGAGCCGTGAGTACACGCCGCTGGACTGGGGCGACGACTGGCTCGACGTCGAGTTCGCCGTGCACGGCGATCAGGGCGTCGCGGCGCCGTGGGCGGCGACGGCTCCGCTCGGTTCGTCCATCGGCGTCGGCGGCCCCCGCGGGTCGGCCGTGCTGGTCGGCGAGCCCGGTGGATGGCTGCTCGTCGGCGACGAGACGGCGATCCCCGCGATCCGCCGCTTCGCCGCGCTGATCCCCGAGGGAACCCCGGCACGCATCGTGGTGGAGACCGTCAATCAGGGCCGCGAGTTCGACATCGAAGCGCCGGTCGAGGTCGAGTGGCTGCACCGCGGCGATGCTCCTTCCGGCTCCGAACTCATCGCCTTCCTCGAGCGCCTGACCGCCGAAGATGCCGTGGGCTCCGACCCGTTCGTCTTCATCGCCGCCGAGCAGTCGATCGTCAAGCCGGGCCGGGCGCTCCTCGGCCGATGGGGCGTCGACACCGCGAACGCCATCGTGAAGGGCTACTGGAAGCGCGGCGAAGCCGAGTACCACGCACCGCACTGAGCCCGTGCCGGCTCCGTGGCCTCCACTGTCGGTGGGAGGCCGTACGGTGGTGCGTACCGTCGTTTGGCACCGTTTCGGAAGAGGAGTGCTCATGAAAGGTGACCGCCTGCAGCAGTGCGCGCGGGACCGCGCCGATGAACTGCCGGGGTCTCGACTCGAGCATCCTTTCGGCCCCGAATGGGATGTGTTCAAGGTGCGCGACAAGGTGTTCATGCTGCTCACTTCGGCCACGGGCGAGGCCATGGTGACCCTCAAGGCGGCGCCCGAAGACGGCGACGCGCTCCGCCGCCAGTTCGATGACATCATCCCCGGCTATCACATGAACAAGAAGCACTGGATCTCGCTCCGCCCCGGCGGCAAGCTGCCCCAGGACCTCCTCCGGGAGCTGGTGACCGAGTCGTACCTCCTCGTCGTGGAGAACCTCCCTCGTCGCCAACGGCCCGTCGACCCCGCCACATTCGGGAAGATCGCTCCCTGACGCCGTGGGGCGTTTCTGGAAGACTGGGCCGCATGGCACTTCTGGATCATCTGGGCATCACCGTGGACGACCTCGAGCGCGGCCGAGCGCAGTTCCATCCGGTCCTCACCGCCCTGGGCTATCAGAGCGGCGGCGAAGACGACCATTCGATCTCGTGGCACAACGGCGAAGAGACCGAGATCATCCTGTACACCTGGGACGAGGACTCCGCCCCGCACCGGCACGGCAAGGTCGGCTGGCAGCACATCGCCTTCGCCGTTCCGACGCGCGACGAGGTCGAACGCCTGCACGCGATCGCGCTGGATGCGGGCTGGACCGCCGTGCGTGACCCCAAGGGGTATCCCCGCTACTCCGAGCGCTACTACGCCTCATTCGTCGAGGACGCCGACGGCATCCGCATCGAATTCATGCACAATCCGCCGCGCGAGACGGCTTGACTCCCGGGCGTGTCGCCCCCTAATGTGGCAAAGCTGTGCCGATCGGCCCAGCACGCCAGCCGAGGAGTCGACGGATGACCGCCCAGCGGAACCTTCCCATCGGAGCGGTGTTGCAGCTTCAGTCGAAGCGCAATGACCGCAACGAGTCGTACCCTCCGGCGCGCGCCGTGTGACAGCATCCGCTCTCGCAACGCCCCGCACCGTCAGGTCCGGGGCGTTTTCCGTTCGGAGAGCACCCTGACCTGTGGCTGACCACCACCACAAGGAAAGGAATCATGGAGAGGCTCTCCGCACGGCTGCTGTCGTGGGCGTCGCTGATCGACGAGAAGACACTCGCTCAGGCGCACACCACGGCCCGCATGCCGTTCATCCACCCGCACCTGGCGCTGATGCCGGATGCGCACCTCGGCAAGGGGGCGACGGTCGGCTCGGTCATCCCGACGCTCGGCGCGATCATCCCCGCAGCCGTCGGCGTCGACATCGGCTGCGGCATGATCGCCGTCCGCACCCAGTTCACGAGGAACGACCTCGAGGGTCGCGACCTCGCCGAGCTTCGGGAGCAGATCGAACGCGCCATCCCGCTGTCGGCCGGCCGATACAACCGCAAGGTCGTCGCGACCGCCGAGCCGCGCATCGCCAAGCTCGAGCAGCTCGCCGAGAACAACGGCTTCGACCCCGCGAGCTACGCCGGCAACTGGCGCCTGCAGCTGGGCACGCTCGGTTCGGGCAACCACTTCATCGAGGTGTCGGTCGACGAACTCGACCGGGTGTGGCTGTTCCTGCACTCGGGCTCCCGAGGCGTCGGCAACAAGATCGCCATGAAGCACATCTCGATCGCGCAGCGGCTATGCAAGCAGTGGTGGATCGACCTCCCCGACCCCGACCTGGCGTACCTGGTCGAGGGCACCGAGGAGTTCACCCGGTACATCCGGGAGCTGCGGTGGGCACAGCACTTCGCCCTGCTGAACCGGGAGGAGATGATGGACCGGGTCATCCGGCAGGTGTCCGAGTTCCTCGGCACCGCGGTCGACGAGCAGGAGCGCATCAACTGCCACCACAACTTCACCGAGTCGGAGAAGCACTACGGCAAGCAGGTGTGGGTGTCACGGAAGGGCGCGATCCAGGCGGACGCCGGTCGGCCGGGGCTCATCCCCGGATCGATGGGCACTGCCTCCTACGTGGTCGAGGGGCTCGGCGACCCGCAGTCGCTGAACTCCTCGCCGCACGGGGCGGGTCGGGAGTACTCCCGGTCGGCCGCGAGGCGGGCGTTCACCCACGACCAGCTGCGGGAGGCGATGACGGGCATCGAGTTCCGTGACACGGACGCCTTCGTCGACGAGATCCCGCAGGCGTACAAGCCGATCGACCGGGTGATGGCGGATGCCGCGAGCCTCGTATCGATCCGGCACACGCTGCGGCAGCTCGTCAACGTGAAGGGCGATTGAGACAAGGAGCCGGGCGGCGGAGATCGCGCCGCCCGGCTCCGATGGCATCCTCGTCGCCCTCGTCAGAGCGGCTCGACTACTCCTCCCCGGGCACGCTCGAAAACGTCACCCTCACCGTGGTCTCGACCCTGTTCATCCATGTCGTCCGCAGTGAGATCGGCGGGCTCCGCAACGAGATGAATGCCCGCTTCGACGCCGTGGACGCGCGGTTCGACGCCGTCAACACGCGCATCGACGGTCTCGACGGCGACGTGCAGGCCATCGTGAAGCGGACGTTCGGTCTCGATCGGGAATGATCAGAACCGACGTCAGACGACCGGGGCGACCTCCGCGTCGACGGACCGGTCGGTGAACGCGGCCTTCGGCACGAACACGAGGATGACGGCTGCGACAAGTGCGGTGACACCGCAGACGATCCAGACGGTGAAGTACCCCGCCAGCGAACCGGCCGTCCCCTCGGTCGCGCCGGCGGTCGTGGCGACACCGTGCAGCAGCGCGATGCCGAAAACGCACGAGGCGATCGCCCCGCCCACGGTCTTCACCGAGTTGGTGAGCCCCGTCGCGACACCGGTCTGCGTCGCGGGCGCGGCCGATGCGGCGGCAGCGGGAAGAGCGGCGACCAGCGCACCGGAACCGAGGCCCACGACGACCATGTTCGTGATGACCTGACCGTAGGTCTCATGGAACGGCAGGAACAACAGGAAGCCAAGCCCCACCAGCATCGAAGCGCCCATCAGCGTGACCCGTGGAGTCGCCCATCGTGCGATGGTCGGGAACAGGAGCGCACCCGCGATCATCGCCACGAGGTACACGCCGATGATGAGCGAGGTCGCGAACCCGCTCGTGCCGAGACCGTAACCGTAGACCGACGGATCGGTCCGCGCGAACGTCGACAGCGGCGCCTGAGCACCGAGCACGCTGACTCCGAAGAGCCCTGCGGTGAGGAACACCGGTCCGAGCGCGGGCGAGCGGAACATGCGCACGTCGATGAGCGGGTCGTCGCAGCGCAGCTCCCAGAGCACGAACGGGATCACCAGCAGCACACCGAAGACGACCACGGCCCAGGACCACGGATTCACGATACCGCCCTCGAGGCGGAGCAGGCTGAGTCCGCCGGTGAAGCAGACGAGGGCCAGGGAGATCAGCACGAGGCCGACCGTGTCGAAGATGCCGCCGGTCGGCTCGGGAGATTCCTTGACCCCGAACAGGATCACGAAGAAGCACACCACGATGAGCACAGCCGGAACCAGGAGGACGACCGTGAGCGGCAGGACGTCGATCAGCGCGCCGCCCACGAGAGCGCCGATGATCGCACCACCTTCGAGGGCGGCGACCAGGAGACCGGCCGCCTTGGCCGTGATCGAGGAGCGTCCTTCCATGCGACGCGACCGTGACCAGATCAGGGCGATCTCGAGCGGGAGCCAGACGACGTAGAAACCCATGAGCGCCCAGGCCGCGAGGAACACGCCGAAGGAGTCCGTGAACGGCAGCACCAGGGCCGCCGCGGCGGTGACGGCGGTCGAGATCAGCAGCATCCGCTTGTGCCCGACCATGTCGCCGAGCTTCGCGAACGCCGGGACGACGAGCGCCGACAGCATGAGCTGCGCGCCCTCGAGCCAGTTCACGTCGGCGTCGTGGATGCCGAGGTGCCGGGCGATGTCGCTGAGCATGGGCGTGTAGTAGCCCTGCAGCACACCGCTCGTGAACTCCACGAACGCGAGGAAGCCGACGACGACGGCGAGGGTGCCCAGAGTGCGGGTGCGCGTCATCGCGTCTCCTGCTTCTTGTTTCGGGTGCTCCCGCTCGGGGCGGGAGGAGGGTGAGATCACCCTAGCCGTTCGAGAAGCGCGCGATGGAATCGCTCTCCGCGCTCCAGTGCCACGATCTCCACGCTCTCATCGACGCCGTGGATCGAGGCGCGCTGCGCGTTCGACATGTCCAGCGGAGCGAAGCGGTAGACCGCCGGTGAGAAGCGATGGAAGTGCCGGGAGTCGGTGGCGGCCATCATCACGTAGGGCACCGCGGGCACCCCGGGGTGCGAGACCTCGAGCGCCGCCCCGAGCAGTGCGAACTGCGCGTTGTCGGTGAGTGATTCCGGCGACGGCTCACTGGCCTCGACCACTTCGACGGACACGAGCGGATCGCGGATGCGGCGGCGCACCCGGAACACGGTCTGCTGCGTCGTCTCGCCCAGCGCGATGCGGAGGTTGACGGTCGCGGACGCCTGCGAGGGCAGCACGTTGGCCGCAGTCCCTCCGGACTGCATCGTCGGGGCGACGGTCGTGCGCACGAGTGCCGCCGGTTCACCGCCGAGCGCCGCGAACACCTGCCCGGTCAGCAGCGGCGCCGATCCGAGCAACCGCAGCAGGTGGCGGGCCGGCCCCGGCGTCTGCGCCGCCAGCTGCGACAGCATCCGCAGAACCGCTTTCGAGGCGCGAGGGCGGAAGGTGGCGGGTCCGAGACGGTCGACGGCCCTCCCGATGCGTCGCACAGCGGTGAGTGACGGCGGAGCCGAGGCATGACCGCCCTCGCCGCGCGCCGACAACCGGAGCGTCATCACGCCCTTCTCGCCGACGCCGATCATCGCCGCCCGACCGGGGACGAACGGCAGGGGCGCGTCGACGACGGCACCGCCCTCATCGACCACGAGCCAGGGCACGACGCCGCGTTCGCGCAGGACCCGGGCGATCTCCTCCGCCGCCTTCCCGTAGGTCTCCTCGTTGCCGCCGAACGAGAGATACACGTCGCGGGGCGGAACGAACCCGTCGGCGAGCAGATTCTCGACCGCTTCGAGCACGACGATGAGCGGACCCTTGTCGTCCAAGGCGCCGCGGCCGAACACCGAACCGTCGGCGATCACGCCGTCGAAGGGCGGATGGGTCCAGGCGTCGCTCTCATCGACCGGGACGACGTCGTAGTGCGCCATCAGCACGACCGGTCCACCCGATGCCGCGCCCGTGCCCTCCCAGTGGAACAGCAGCCCGAAGTCGGTGTGCCGCTCGAGGCGCAGCTTCGCGTGCGTCAGGGGATAGAGCTCGGCGATCAGTGCGACGAACTCCTCGAACGGCGCGGCACCGCGCTCGTCGAGCTCAGCCGAGACCGTCGGGATCCGGATCATCTGCGAAAGCCGCTCGGCGATGCCGGGGCGCACGGTCGATGTGGTCACAGTCGCCATCGTACCGAGCGCCCCGGCTCCGCCTGCATCCACCCGGACGCAGTGCCGCCCGGCGTCGCTTACGCGTAGTGCCAGAGCACCGTCATGCGCGCCGGACGCGTCTCGTCCCACGGAAGCACATGCCAGATCTCCCGCGGCGGCCCCACCCTGGTCGCCTTCTGCTCATCGATCCACTCGCAGCCGCGATCGTAGGCGGCGAGGATCGCGGGGAACGCCGTGTCGTCGCCTTCGACCGTGACGGCGACGGCCGCACCGCCGCCGAGTCGATGGCTCCGGATGCCCTCCGGGGTGTCCCGGATGACGCGGTCGACTGGAAGGCACACCTCGATGGGGCCGTCGCTGTCGGCGGTGATCGGGGCGTGGAAGATGCCGAACGCGTCGGAGGGGACGGTGAGACCGCGCTCGGCCGCCAGCGCGCTCAACCGCTCGTGTGCCTCTCGGATGCGTTCGTCGAGCTCGCCGACGTACGTCGTGACGAGCAGACTGAGCACCGCCTGCTCGGGGCGGATGTCGGTCGTGAGGGACTTCGTGTTCATCGGTGATCCTCTGAAATGGCCACGCGCCTGGTCGAGGAGCGTGGCGGTCGAGGCTGCGGACGTCCGTACCTGCTCCCGGAATGCATCCAGAGCCGCGATCGCGTCACCATCAGGCAGCGCGAGCACCTCCTGGATCGCATCGAGGCTCATGCCCGCCGTCCGCAGCAGGGAGATGAGCCGTCCCGTCCTCGCCTGCTCGATCCGATAGAAGCGGTACCCGTTGTCCGGGTCCACCGCATGCGGCACCAGGAGCCCGCGCTTCTCGTAGAGGCGCAGGGCCTTCGGCGAGAGCAGGGCGGCCTCGGAGAAGGGACCGATGCTGAGGAGGTCGATGGAGTGGCTCACAGGGTTCACGATGCTCTCTGCCCTCGGGACAAGGTCAAGCGGTCATCCGCTCCGGGGAATCGTAGCGAGCAGTTTCCGCCGACGTCTCACATTTCGCGCACCTGTCCGGTCAGCCATGGAGAAGGATGTACCGAGAAGACGAAGGAGCACGCATGAGAATCGCCGTCGCAGGAGGAACCGGGACCGTGGGCCGGCACACCGTGGAGGCGGTGCGGGCCGCAGGACATGAGGCGGTCGTGCTCAGCCGGTCGCAGGGAGTCGACCTGGTGACCGGGAAGGGTCTGGATGCTGCCCTGGCCGGTGCGGACGCGGTGATCGATGTGGCGAGCATCCAGACGCTCAAGGCGAGGGCTGCGATCGAGTTCTTCACCGCCGCGACCGGGAACCTGCTGTCGGCGGCATCGGATGCAGGGGTTTCGCACGCCGTGCTGCTGTCGATCGTCGGGATCGATCGCATCCCCTACGACTACTACGCGGGAAAGGTCGCGCAGGAGAAGGTCGTCGAGGCCTCACGCGTGCCGTGGACCATCCTCCGCGCGACGCAGTTCCATGAGTTCGCGGGCCAGATGTTCGAGAACGCGAAGGTGGGGCCGCTGCACCTCGCCCCGAACGCGCGGACGCAGCCCGTGGCTGCCGCCGAAGTGGGCGCACGCCTCGCCGCACTCGCTGCCGGGTCGCCGCAGGGTCGCGTGCGCGACTTCGCCGGACCGCGCGAGGAGCGCCTGTCCGACATGATTCGCGCCTTCGCCCGCCGCGAGGGGTACCGCGGGTGGATACCGGCCCTGAACGTGCCGGGGCCGCAGATGGCGGGGATGCGCGCGGGGCATGCCCTGCCCGGGCCCGATGCGGACCTGGGCGTCCAGACGTTCGACGAGTGGCTCGCGTCCTAGCTCCGGGAACAGCGCGGCGCGGTCGTCGGTTGCACGAGGGAGAAGCATCGTGGATCCGAGGAGGTGGGGATGGAGCTGACCCTGGTGTCATCGTCGTTCTGCGGCGCCTGCGCACGCACTCGGTCGGTGTTGGCCGACGCCGCTCGTTTCCTGCCGGATGCGACGGTGACCGAGATCGATGTCGCTCAGGATCCGGACGCCGCGGAGGCACTCGACATCGACCACACGCCGACCGTGATCATCCGCGATTCATCGGGAGTCGAGGTGTTCCGAGCCACGGGCGTGCCCACGGTTCCCCAGGTGCTCACCGCAGCGGTCAAGGCTCTCCCGGCCTGAGCCCGCCCGTCCTCGTCGGATCTCTTGCGGAGGCAAGGCCCGCGGCGCAGACTGAGCGTCAGCGGTGCCGTAGTCTCACCTCTCACCTCCTGGAGTCCTCATGCCTGCCCTCAACCCGTATCTCTCGTTCCGCACCGAAGCCCGTGAGGCGATGGAGTTCTATCAGGGGGTGCTCGGCGGTGAGCTCGTGATCAACACCTTCGGAGAGTTCCCCGACATGGTGCAGGATCCGAGCCAGAAGGATCTCGTCATGCATGCCCAGCTCGATGCACCCGGCGGACTCGTCCTCATGGCATCCGATTCTCCCGACGGCATACCCTACGAGAAGCCGCAGGGCTTCTCGGTCTCGCTCAGCGGCAACTCGCAGGACGCGACCCGTGCGGTGTGGGAGAAGCTGGCCGACGGGGCCACGATCACGATGCCCCTGGACGTGCCGCCGTGGGGCGGCCTCTTCGGGATGCTCGTCGACCGCTTCGGCATCCCGTGGATGCTGCACGGCGATCCGGAGGAGTGAGCGGGCACCGCTCAGCGCGGCTGCACGGCTCGACACGCGAGGTGCAGGGCCAGCCGCGCCTCGGGGTCGGTCATGTCGATACCGAGGAGTTCCTGCACGCGCCGGATCCGGACCATGACCGTGTTGCGGTGCAGGCCGAGCGCACTCGCCGTCGCCGCGATGCCGGACTCATGATCGAGGTAGGCGGAGAGCGTGGTGAGCAGCTCCCCACCGCCGTCGCGCAACGGCGCCAACAGCGATTCCGCCGCCGGGACGAAGGTGTCGTTCCCGGTCCAGGCGAGCAGCAGCTGCTCCAGGCCGAGGCTGTCGACACGCACGAACCACCCGGTCGCGGAGCGCGATGCGGCGATGCGCGCCGCGTCGCCGGCCTCGTCCAGGGTCGTGGCCAGACCTTCCGCCCCGGCCTGCAGCGACCCGACACCGGTCGCCACCGCGAAATCGCGCAGCACGGCGAGGTGGAGTTCCCGCAGCGAGGCGACGGCGCGCTCCACCCGATCCGGATGCGGGGCTTCCGGGAACGACAGCCATCCGCTGAGTCCGCGTCCCGCCGTGGTCGCATGCGCCTCGCCGTCGATCGCGGAGAGACCGGCGCTCACCGAACGCAGCAGCGAGAAGGAATCGAGTCGTCCCCTCGCCACCACACGGAAGCCGATGTGGTGCCCGCCCGTGCGCCAGCCGCGCTCCGCCATGCGACGCTCGACGTCGGCATCGGCGGCCCCGTGCAGGTCGACGAAGTCCCGAAGCAGACCTGACGACACGGCGACGTCGTTCACGGCCGCCACCTCGTCGATCAGGATGCGCGCCGCGACTGCGGGCATCGCGATCTCTGCCGCGACCGAGAGCGACTGCACCTGCGCCTCTCCGAGCCCGCGACCGAAGAGCACGAGCCGCAGGCCGCTGCGCCCTGGACTGTCGACGCGCACCGAAGCCGCCGCGGAGTCGCCGGCCTTCGCCTGATCGAGCCAGGAATCGAAGCCGATCGCGGCATGCAGGTGTTCGTCGAGGTGGGCCCCTGCCTCCTGGAGAACCCCGGACGAGTCGATCAATGCGGCCCCGACACCGAGGTTCGCCGCGATGTGCCCCAGCAGGTCGGCGAGGTCGTCGGCGGCGTACTCGAAGGACTGGGCGACCTTGCGCACCTGGCTGAGCGTCAGCGCGTCACGGGCCTCGAGCAGCATCCAGCAGGCCTTCGCGAGCTGCACAGGGCGCTCGACGTCGAGCAGACACAGGCCGATGCGGTCGGCGAGCCGGAACGCGCCCGCATCGAAGCCGGCCGCGCCGGGGAGGGCGAGTCCCGTGAAACCGCGGTCCCGCAGTCGTCGCAGCAGCGCGTCCTGCTGCCAGGTCGCGCTCGGGGCCGTCGAGGTGACGATCGCCAGGCGGTCCGCACCGCTGTCCGTCAGCTCCGCCTCCCCCGCTCCGACGGCGACCGCCTCCCAGGCGGTATCCGCAGGGCCGGCGATTCGCCGAAGCCCGCCGTTCTCCGCATGGGCGAGCAATGCGCTCAACCGCAGCCGCTCGATCACGCTGCGTCCAGATCGTCGAGACCGTACGCCGACGGCACCACCTGGGACCGCCGGTCGGGCCGCGCGTTCCACCACTCGGGCGCGGGGACGGCGAAGACCGCCACGTTCCGGGCGAGACCCAGCTCGGTGACCTCGAGGATCTCCCGGGACACCGCATCGACGATCACGATGATGGTGGGGGCCGAGGCGACGAGGAGTCCGTCGGTGAGCACGGCCAGCGCCTCGGATCGGGTGACCACGCGGTGCACCGCGCCGCCGAGACCGCTGATCTCGACCGCGTTCACGTGCGGGTCCTGGAGCGAGGACGCGACCGAGACGATACGTCCTTCGGCGAGCATCTCGGCCCCCAGCGCGTCGGCGAGGAGGGGAAGCGGAGCAGCGGCGGCGGCGAGGTAGGCCCTGCCGAGCTCGAGCGCGTACGCGAGGTGGCCTCCGATCGCGTGCTCCCGCAGATCGCCGACGGTGAAGCCGCCGAGCACCGCACAGCCGACACCGCCGGCCTGGATGATCGCCGATCGCACGACGCGCTCGGCGTCGATGGCCCGATGCGCCTCGACGAGCGCGACTCCGTCGGCACCCGTGTCGCAGGCGAAGACGAGCCCCGGCACGCTGTCGACGAAGAGCGACATCTGGTCCAGCCCCGGCACGGCGCGGCCGGTGCAGTCCGCGTCGAGCACGACGTGCGATCCGGCGAGCGTCAGTGGTGCGAGCCCATTCATCCCCCCGCCTTCGAGCGAGCAGACCGCGGGAACCGGATGCCCGACCCAGCGCTCGACCGCGTCGAGGAGGCGGGTGAACGGCTCCTCCCCCGGAAGCCGCTCCCCGAGCAGCATCGTCGACCCCACGAACGCGACCCCGAGACAGGGCGTGGCGGGGTCGAGGGAGGAGACCGGGGAGACCTCGATGGGCCAGTCCGTCGCCCGCGCGAGCATGAGTTCGAGCATGGTGGTCGAGCCGCCCCCGCCCGAGCCGAGCAGCGCATAGCCGCGGGCGAGCGCCGTGAGGTCGTCGCGCTGCAGCATCATGCGCTCCAGCCTAGGGAGAAACGCCCTCGCCTGCGGACAGCGTCTCCACCGGGACGAACTCCGCCGAGAGCCCGAATGCGGACGGGCCGAATGCGGCGAGCGCATCGGGAGTGCGCATCATCTCGGGAGTGGAGATGCCCAGCACCCGCACGCGCTGTCCGTATCGGAGCCCCTCGGTCGTGATCGGCTCGGCGGTCTCGTGGTCGACGACGCAGATGAGGTCGGGCACGATCGCCACGAGCGTCTCTCCACGGTGGGCGATGAGGTTCTCGTTCTGGAAGGAGATCTCGAACGTGTCGCCCTCCTCCGCCCCGAGCGGTGCGATGACCGCCCGCCCCTTGGCGAAGCCCTCTGTCGTGCGGCGTTCCACGTCGATGACCTTGCCGACGCAGAGCTCACGCAGGTGCGGGTAGAGAGTCGTCGAGAGGGTGTCGGCGATCGCCTCGAACGGCGAACGGTGCTCCTCTCGGGCGACCCGGATGGCGCGGCCGAGCGCGAGTGCCATCGAGATCGTGCGGGGCACGGCCGTTCGCCGGACGTCGGCTCCGGTCATCGCGTACTCCGCGATGTGACCGACGCCACCGAGGCGGATGGTGATGCCGCGGGCGAGCCACTCCATCTGCCGGTCGTCGTCGCCGGTGTCGATCACGACCTTCTCCCCGCGTTCCCCGGCGAGCGCGAGCGGCGACCCGTGCACGCCGTACACGGCGAAAGTCTCCATGGACAGCTCGGGGAACGCGCGGCCCATGCCGTCGGCGTCCACCACCGGGAGCCCGGTCTCGGCCGCGACGATGAGCGGGATCATCGAGTTGATGCCGCCGCACTCGATCGGCATGGTCGCGTCCGCGGTCCGTCCGAGGTGCTCCTCGAGCGTGCGCAGGGCGAGCGTGGGCTCCGTCCCGGCCGGGATCTTCTCGATCATCACGGTCGGGGCGCCCATCTGCGCCGTCGGGATCACGAACAGGTCGTCGGCGAGCTCGTCCGGGTCGAGGATCGTGATGCTCCCCTTCCCCAGCACCCGCTCGACCAGCATCTTGCCGATGTAGGGGTCGCCGCCTCCGCCCGTGCCGAGGAGCGTCGCGCCGCGAGCGAGATCGGGGAGGTCGGCAGCCGTGAGCTGCCAGCTCATGCCGCGGCTCCCGCCGACGCCGATCCGGTGGAGATGCTGCCGTCGAAACGGTGCGCCGGCATGTCATAGCCGAAGTAGCCGGGGCCCACCATCGCGAGGGCAGCCTCCGAATGCCAGCGCTCATCCGCCGGAGCCGCGATCACCCGCACCCGCTGCCCGTAGCGCAGGCCCTCGGTCGTGATCGGCTCGCCGGACTCGCCGTCGAGCACCATGATCAGGTCGGGAGTGGTCGCGAGAACCGCCCCGTCGGCCTCGGCCACGAGGTGCTCGTTCTGGAACTGGAGAGTCAGCGTCGCAGCGGCGTCACCGTCGATGCGTGCGCGCCCGCGTGCGAAGCCGGTCGTGGTGGCCCGGTGCACGTCGACGACCTTGCCGTCGAACAGCTCGCGGCCGCTCAGGAGATCGACGACCGCGTCGACCGGGTCGGTCTTCTCGTCGCGGGCCGTGGCGATGCGCTGCCCGATCTCGATGCAGCGCGACAGTGAACCGGAGACGAGCGACTCCCGCGCGGCCGTGCCGGACATGGAGAACCCGGAGATCATGACCGAGCAGCCCATCTCGACGCAGGCCACGCGGGCGATGCGCTCGGTCCAGGAGTTGTCCGCCGTCTGCAGCACGCCGGTGTTGCCCTTCTCGTCGCTGAACGCGAGGGGCGATGCCGTGACGCCGTACAGGGTCGGGAGCACCATCTGCAGCTCGGGGAAAGCGCGCCCCATGCCGTCGGCGTCGACCAGCGGCAGCCCGAGCGCGGCGGCCGCGGCGATCGGGATGGTCGAGTTGACACCGCCGACCTCTGCGCAGGCGATGTGCGTGACGGGACGACCGAGGTGGATGGCGAGCGCCTTGACGGGCTCCACGACCTCGGCCAGGCTCGGGAGCTTCTCGACCATGACGGTCGGCGCGCCCATCATCGCGACGAACAGCACCAGCGCGTCGTCGGGCACCTCGTCGAGACCGACGACGGTGACGTCGCCGGAAGTCAGCGCCTGACGGGCGAGGAGCGCGCCGATGTAGGGGTCTCCTCCCCCACCGGTGCCGAGAACGGCGGCGCCGCGGGCGAGTCCGTCGATGTGTGCGGGAGTGATGGTCCAGCTCATGTCACGCCCCCATGTCGAGGTCGCCGACGGCTTTCACGCGGATGCGCGTCGCGTTGCCGGGGAGGTACGGGATGGGCACCTCGTCGAAGTCGATGATCGACACGGTCGAGGGTTTGGCGCCGGCGGCGATGGCCTTGTCGACGGCCTCGGCCCGCACCTCGGCGAGCGTCTCCTCGCGGCGACCGGGTTCGATCGCGTAGACCTTGTCGATCTCGCCGCCGACCTGTGCGATCGAGGCGCCGATGGCGTTCGCGACCGCGTAGTTCTCCGGCCGGTGCACCGTGCCGAACAGCGGAAGCTCGTCGGGGAGCAGGATGGATCCGCCGCCGACCGCGACCACCGCGATGGGCTCGGGCGAGGTGCGCATGCGGTCGACGGCCTCGGACACGCGCTCGGCGATGCGCGCGAGCACCCGCTCGACGAACGCCGGGTCGAGGTGCGCGACCTTGCTCGCATCCCCGACCTGCGCGCGACCGGCCGCGACGGCGATGTCGGTGGCGGTCAGAGTCGATCCGCCGAAGACCAATGCCTCCGTGGTCAGCTTGTAGCCGACGGAAGCCGGGCCGACCTCGGCCGTCTCCTCGTCGACGATGCTGCCGCCGCCGATGCCGAGCGAGAGCACATCGGGCATCCGGAAGTTGGTGCGGATGCCGGCGACCTTGACCTCGTTCGCCGTCTCGCGTGGGAAGCCGTTGATCAGCAACCCGATGTCGGCGGTGGTGCCGCCCACGTCGATCACGGCGCAGTCGTCGAGGCCGCTGGTGGCCGCTGCCCCGCGCATCGAGTTGGTCGGGCCGGACGCGAAGGTCGCGACCGGGTAGCGGCGCACGTACTCCTCGTCCATCAGCGTGCCGTCGTTCTGGCTGAGGAAGATCGGCGCCTCGATGCCCTGGGCGCGAACGGCCGAGGTGAGCCCGTCGACGATCTCGGATGCGAGTTCGCGCAGCGCGGCGTTGATGATCGTCGCGTTCTCGCGCTCCAGGAGCCCGATGCGTCCGATCTCGTGCGACAGCGAGATGGCGGCGTCCGCCCCCAGCACCTCCGCGACGATCTCGGCCGCCCGCACCTCGAGGTCGTGGTTCACGGGGCTGAACACCGAGGAGATGGCGACCGAGCGGATGCCGTGCGCCTTCATGTCCTCGGCGTGCGCCCGGATCTCGTCGGGGTCGAGCGGTGAGATCGGTCGGCCGTCGAACTCGTAGCCGCCGTGCGCGAGGTAGCTGCGGGCCTGGGTCGCTTCGACCAGCACCTCGGGCCAATCGATCAGGGGCGGCAGCGCACGGGTGGCGGGCAGCCCGAGCCGGAGGGCCGCGACCGGTGCGAGACGGCTCGCCTGCACGAGCGCGTTGATGAAGTGCGTCGTGCCGATCATGACGGCATCGATGTCGGCGCCCTCGAACGAGTGTCCGGCCCGCAGGTCCTCGATCGCCTGGATGATCCCGCTGGTGACGTCGGGGGTGGTCGAGTGCTTCACCCCCGCCAGGGTGCGGGTGCCGTCCATGAGGACTGCGTCGGTGTTGGTGCCGCCGACGTCGATGCCGATGTGCATGATGCTCGCTTTCTTGTGAGGGGTGTCTGTCTGCGGCGGCTCAGGCCGCTGCTGTCTGTTCGACCGGTGCGGCCTGCCGTGTGGTGGCCACGCCGACGCCGCGCACCCAGCCGAGCTTGCCCGCGACGGTGTAGAGGGCCATCGAGAGGAAAAGGCTGAGAAGCGACGGGATGCCCCACGTCACGAAGTAGCCGACCAGCGCGGAGACCAGCCAGACGACGATCGTCGCGGGGACGATGCGCGGGGCGGTCGCCGGGAGGGTGCCTTCGTCGCGCGTCGCGTCGAGGTCGGGACGCCAGCGACGCACGATGTAGTACTCGGCGACCATGATGCCGGCGATCGGGGGGAACGCGACGCTCAGCACGATCAGGAACTCGGTGAACTGTCCGAGGATGCCGACCGCGGCGAGCACGGATCCGACGACGCCCAGCACGATGGTCGTGGTGACGCGGTGCAGGTTCTTCCCGAACGCGGTCGAGATGAAGTTCACCAGGCCCAGTGTGGAGGAGTACAGGTTCCAGTCGTTGATCTTCAGGGTGCCGGTGAGCACGATGAACAGGCCGATGAAGCCGACCGACGAGGTCACGATCGCGACGATGTCCCCCGTGGCCGCGGCGTGCGCCAGCAGCACGCCGGCGAGGCCGATCACGAACTCGCCGAGGGAGACGCCGACCACGGTCTGCTTGATGACGTCCGCGCGCGAGCGGTTGAAGCGGGTCATGTCGCCCGTGATGATCGCGCCGACGATGAGGCCGCCCGCGACGATGCCGGTTCCGGCCCACACGCTCATCGTGGGTCCGGGCGCGGGGCCCGTGAGCAGTTCGCCGATGTCGTGACGGCTCAGCTCGGAGATGACCGACCAGCCGACGAGGATGAGGAACAGCGGCACGGTGATGTTCGCGAGCCACTGCATCCCGACGAAGCCGAAGGCCACGATCGCGGTGACCGCGAGGCCGAAGATGAGGCTCCAGGCCCAGACCGGCAGAGCGCCGGGCATGAGGGCGTCGAGCGACTGCGCCGAGATCGCGGACTGGATGCCGAACCAGCCGATCAGGCTGATGCCGATCGCGAGCCCGACCAGGGAGGCGCCGATCTCGCCGAAGCCGGTCCAGCGTGCGAGGAGGGCGGTGTTGAGGCCCTCGCGCTGGCCGATGAAGCCGACCACGCACATGATCACCTCAAGGATGAGCGAGCCGAAGAGGAAGGCGAGGACAGCCTCGCCGAAAGTCATGCTGTAACCGAGGGTCGCGCCGAGGAGGAACTGCGAGAGGGCCGAGACCTGTCCGAATCGCTGCACGGCGATGCCGAACCAGGGTTTGCGGGCCTCGGGAGTCACCCGGGAGAGCGCGAAGTCGTCTGCGTGCGCCGTGCGTGCCATGAGGATCCTTCGGGAGGAGGAGGGGAACGGGTTGTGCGCCACAGTAGCCACGCTCGGACACCGCACGACATGTGCATATCGCACGAGAATCGAACCCGGATGTGCGCATCGCACGTACCCGCTCTGCGTCACGCCCGCGACAGCTCGCGTGGAGACCCCCGGAAACACCGAAACCCCCTCCTGCCGACAGCGGCACGAGGGGGGTCTCGACGTGAACTGGGGGTCTCGACGACCGCCGCGAAGATCAGTGCAGCGCGTTCGTCTCGATGAAGGCGCGCAGCGCGTGCTCGTCGTCACCCATCTCGGTCACGTGCTGGGGAGCGTCGAGCATCTCCTGGAGCTCGGGCGCGTAGCCGAGCTCGACTCCGATGGCCTCGTGGATCGTCTCGGCGAACTTCTCCGGCTTGGCCGTCTCGAGCACGAGCATCGGAACACCCGGTTCGACATACTCGCGCGCGACCTTTACGCCGTCGGCCGTGTGCGGGTCGATGACCTCACCCGTCGTCTCGTACACCGAGCGGATCGTCGCCAGCCGGTCAGCGTGCGTCGAGGTGCCGCTGACGATGCCGAACTCCTCGAGGAAGCGCTCCTGATCGGCCGAGAAGTCGAAGTACCCCTGGGCCTCGAGGTCGTCCCAGGCCCCCACGACGCGGGCGGGGTCACGGCCGACGAGTTCGAAGATGAACCGCTCGAGGTTCGACGCCTTGGAGATGTCCATCGAGGGGCTCGAGGTCGCGAGCGTCTGAGCGGCGCTGCGCGGGCGGTAGACGCCGGAGCGGAAGAACTCGTCGAGGACGTTGTTCTCGTTCGCGGCGAGTACGAGGCGACGGATCGGGAGACCCATCTGCTTGGCGAAGAAGCCGGAGAGGATGTTGCCGAAGTTTCCGGAGGGCACCGTGAAGGACAGCTCGGTCCAGCCGCCGGCATCCGTCGCCCGCAGCCACGCCCAGAAGTAGTAGACGGTCTGCGCCGTGATGCGCGCGAGGTTGATCGAGTTCACCGCGCCCAGGTGCTGTGCGCGCTTGAAGTCCAGATCGCCGGCGAGCTTCTTCACGAGGTTCTGGCAGTCGTCGAAGACGCCCTCGACCGCGATGTTGTGCACGTTCGCGTCGTCGAGAGAGAACATCTGCGCCCGCTGGAACGCACTCATGCGGCCCTGCGGCGACAGCATGAACACCGCGACGCGCTCCTTGCCGCGGAGGGCGTGCTCGGCCGCAGAACCGGTGTCGCCCGAGGTCGCGCCGAGGACGTTGAGCACGGCGTCGTTGCGCTCCAGCGTGTACTCGAGCACCTGTCCGAGGAACTGCATCGCCATGTCCTTGAACGCGAGCGTCGGCCCCTCGGAGAGTCCGACGAGCGTCAGCTCGTCGTCGATGGCCCGCAGCGGCACGACGCCGTCGGGGAAGCCGGCGTATGCCGCATCGGTCATCCGCGCGAGATCCGCGCGCGGGATGTCGGTCGCGAACAGCCCGAGCACCTCGGTCGCCAGCTGCGGGTACGTCAGCGCACGCCAGCGCTCGAGCGTTTCGCCGTCGACGGTCGGCATGACCTCGGGCACCGCCAGTCCGCCGTCGGGCGCGAGGCCCTCCAACAGCGTCTCGCTGAACGACTGCGGCTGCATGCCGCCGCGGGTGGAGATGAACTGCACGTTGGCTCCTCGGCTCGGGACTCGGCACGTCCATTCTCGCAGGGTGTTCGTCGGTGAGATGACGGGATGACGGATGCCGCCGCCGCTGTTCAGAACAGCGAGGTCGGCAGAGACCCCTCGTGCTCCAGCAGCCAGCGCTTGGTCTCGAGCCCGCGACCTTCGTCACCGCCCGAGTATCCGCCGAGGCCGTCGCCGGCCACCACCCGATGGCAGGGGACGATCAGGGGGACGGGGTTCGCGCCCATGATCGAACCGATCCCCCGGGCCGGGACGTCGGTACCGCTGCGGGCGGCGAGGCCTCCGTACGTGATCGTCTCGCCGTGCCCGACCGTCTCGTGGAGGGCTGTGAGCACTGCTCTGGTCGCCACGGTCTGCACGCCGAGGTCGACCGGCACGTCGAAGCGGCGCAGGCTGCCCGCGAAGTAGGCGGCGAGCTGCGCGAGTGCCTCGGCGAGCAGCGGATCAGCAGTCGGGCTGGCCGGGAGCGCGCTGCCCTCAGGCGGAGTGGACCGCCACGTGACGCGGGTGATCGCCACGCTGTCGCTGACCACCCCGATCACCCCGACCGGGGTCGCGAGCGTGGCGAAGGCGGACATGCGTCGAGGCTACCCGGATGCTCCGACATCGGGCTCACGACGACGAGACCGGGCCGTCGCGCAGAGGCGTCTGCGAGACGGCCCGGCCGTGTCAGCCGCGGGAGAGGTGCCGCCAGAGCGCGGCCCAGTGCTCCGGACGGAGGTCACGGGGAAGACGCCGGTCGTCGGCGCCGGCCGCCGCGACGGATCGACGCGCACGGGACACGGGCACTCGCGCCGCGGTCGCCACCACCGCAGCGAGGTTCGATCCTCGCCCCGTGAACATCGCCCGCACGAACGCCTCGTACTCCCGGCGGTCGGATGCCGGGACGAGCGGTGAGCCGCGACGGGTGATGGCCAGCACCCCGCCGTCGACGCTCGGCTGCGGCGAGAAGCCCCAGGCCGGAACGCGCCCTTCGAGGGAGAACTCGAACCATGGCGCCGACTGGGCGGTCATCATGGTGCCGCCGCCGACACCTGCCCGCTTGCGGGCCGCCTCCCACTGCGTCAGCAGCACCGCCTGACTCCACCGACCGCTGGACAGCAGTCGCCGGAGGATCGGTGTCGTCACATGGAACGGGATGTTGCCGACGACCACCTCGGCGTCGAGCGGATGGCGAGTCGCATCCGCGACCTCGATGCGCACGCCCGGCAGCGCCTTTCGCAGACGATGCACCCGATGCTCGTCGACGTCGATCGCCGCGAGGGGTCGCTCCAACCTTGCGAGCGAGCGGGTGAGTGCGCCGTCACCGCACCCGAGCTCGAGGATCGAGCCCGAGGTCCGCCCGACGAGGTCGGTGATGCGGGCGAGGGTCGGACGATGGGTGAGGAAGTTCTGGCCGAGTTCGTGTCGGCCGCCATGGATTGAACGAGGCATGAGTGCGCTCCAGAAGAAGAATCGGAGCACCTCGAAGGAGGGGAGGACGCGAAGAGGCGTCAGAGAGGACTGCCCGTCCCGAGGTGCGATGACATCTCGGTGGACGGCGCGCAGATGCGTGCGGAGAGCGAGCGCGCCGTCAGGCGCGGCGGTCGCGGATCGCGTAGATGCGCCCCATCATGGGCGCAGCGCATATTGTTCCCATGCCTGACAGCATATCGGCCGTCAGATCCATCCGCGCTCCTCGGCGATGAGCACGGCCTGCTGGCGGGTGCCGACGGAGAGCTTTCCGAGAATGACCGAGATGTGGTTGCGCACGGTGCCCGGTGCGAGGGCGAGGGCCCGCGCGATCTGACCGGTCGTCTCGCCCCGGCGTCCGGCGCGCAGCACGTCGAGTTCCCGGTCGGTGAGCGGCGAGCGCTCGTCGCTCAAGGCGTCGGCGGCGATCTCGGGATCCACGTAGCGAGCGCCCGCGGCCACCCGGCGGATGACGGCGGCGACCTCGTCGGCACCGCGGGACTTCGGCAGGAAGCCCGAGACGCCGGAGGCGAGCGCGCGACGGAGCACGCCGGGTCGCGCATGACGGGTGACGACCACGCAGCGCGTCGCGATCGCCCTGTGCAGCTTCTCGGCGACCTGCACCCCGTCGAGTCCCGGCATCTCGAGGTCGAGCAGGCACACGTCCGGCTCCAGGCGCAGGGCTTCGGCGACGGCCTGCTCGCCGTCGGCGCATTCGGCGACCACCTCGATGTCGGGTTCCAGGCGCAGCAGCGCTGCGAGAGCGGAGCGGATCATCGCCTCGTCATCGGCGAGCAGCACGCGGATCATCGAGCACCCTCACCCTGCGTCGGCACCGTCACGACCACCACGAACTCGTCGGCGTCGCGTCGCACCTCGAGGGAGCCGTGCGCCTCCTCGATCCTGCGGCGCACACCTTCCAGCCCGGAGCCGTCGTGCTCGACGTCGACGCCGGGGACCACATCGTTCGCGATCTCGTACCGCCACGCATCCGCGGTCCTGCGGAGCGCCAGCCGCGCCCGCGCTCCCCCGCCGTGCCGCAGCACGTTCGTCGTCGTCTCCCTGATCACGGGGCCCAGCGCGGATGCCGGAGCGGAATCGGCATCCGCGTCGATGGCGGACTCCACCTCGAGCCCGGCCGCGGTGAGAAGGTCGCGGGCGTTGGCCAGCTCATCCCCCAACGGCACCGAACGGAAGCGGGTCGCGAGGTCCCTGGTCCCCTGGCGCGCCTCGTCGACGCTCACCCGGGCGGCACGGAGCTGCTCCATCCCCGCGTCCGGGTCGGTCGGCAGCAGACGCTCCGCGAGTTCCAGCTGCAGAGCGATGACCTGCAGGTGGTGCCCCTGCAGATCGTGCACATCGGTGGCGACCCGCAGCCGCTCCTGCGTGGCGGCGAGCCTCGCCTCGGATGCGCGGGCGCGGTCGAGCGTGATCAGTACGTCCCACCACCACAGCGAACTGACCAGCATCACCGGGAAGAAGACGGTGTACACGGCGGGGATCAGGAACGGGTTGTCGTCGGCGACGTCGAGAGCGGAATCCGCGACGCCGAGGAGGATGAGGGCGATCGTGGCCGTGATCACCACCTTGTACCGCACCCCGCGCGGCCAGTTCAGCAGGACGAGCGTCAGCACGAGGGGCATCACTGCGAGCTGCCAACTGCCGACCACGACGCCGGCGACGACTCCGTAGATCAGGGCGACGAGCAACGGCAGCAGCAGACGCATCCAGCGCACGCCCGGTTCGGCGTCCAATCGGTGCCGGTAGTCGAGCAGCAACGGGATCGTGGACGCGCACCAGAGGATGCCGCCGACGCCGACCACGAGGCCGACGAAACCCTCGAGGTCGTCCGCGAGGGACGTGAGCGTCCACGAAGCGATCAGGGCGAGCTCGAACGCGATCACGGCGGTCACGGTGTACCACCACGTGGCCGTGACGCCGCGGGACAGCTGTCGCGCCCCCGGACTCGGCTCGACGGGGGCGAGGGGCTCGGCGCGGCTGCTCACGCTCCCACGATAGGGCCGTGACAGTTGTCACGGATGCCGCGTGCGATCCACCCGGGAAGCGGTGACGGCCCGACACTGCCGCCACGCCCTCGCGTCGAGTGGACTGGGGTCATCGCAGCGGAGAGACCGTTCGCACCGACATCAGGGAGCACCCCCATGAACCTCATCGAGACCTTCCAGGACCTGGTCGCCCAGGTTCCCGAGCTCGTGCAGCCCCTCATCGTCGCCCTCGCCGGCGCGATCCCCTTCATCGAGGGCGAGGGCGCGGTGAGCATCGGCATCATCGGCGGCATCCCACCCGTGGTCGCCGCGATCGCCGCGATCGTGGGCAACTTCCTGTGCGTCCTGGTGGTGGTGCTGGTGAGTTCGGGGGCCCGGCAGGCCGTCGTGAACCGCTCGCGAGCCAAGGCGGTCGCCCTCGCCGGCGGCGGCACGACGGAAGAGGGTGCGGTGGGCACCGCGGACACCGTGCACAGCACCCCGCGTCGCGAGAAGTTCCAGCGCGCGTTCGAGCGCTACGGCGTCCCGGGAGTCAGCCTGCTCGGCCCGCTCCTGCTGCCGACGCAGTTCACGGCGACGATGCTCGCCGCCTCCGGCGTCGGCAAGGCCCGCATCCTCTTCTGGCAGGCGCTCGCGATCATCGGTTGGACGACCATCGTCGCCGTCATCGTCGGCAGCGCGGTGTACGCGATCCGCTGAGCAGGTCAGGGTGCGGGGGCGTGACATCTCGTCGCGTCCCCACATCTTTGAGTTCAGTCTTTTCTGAATTCATTGTCTTCTGTACAGTGGTCACGTGACCACCGCCCTCGCCTCCTCCCCCACACACACGGCCGCCGTCGCTCGCCTCGGGCACGCACTCTCCGACCCCACGCGCGCCGGCGTCCTGCTCACCCTGCGGGAGGGCTCCGCCTATCCCGCCGACCTCGCCGAAGCGCTCGGCGTCTCGCGCCAGGCCATGTCGAACCATCTCGCGTGCCTCCGCGGCTGCGGCCTCGTCGAGAGCGTGCCGGACGGCCACCGCAGCAGCTATCGCCTGGCAGACCGGCACCTCGCACCCGCGCTCGACATGCTCATGCGGGTGACGCTCATCGTGGAACCGGACTGCTGCTCCGGTGAAGGCTGCACCTGCTGATGACCGCCACGCTCGCCCTCACCCGTCGCGAGACCCTGCATCGCCGCATCCGCCTCATCGTCGGCATCACGATCGCCTACAACCTGATCGAGGCGGTCGTCGCGATCGCCGCCGGATCCGTCGCCTCCTCGGCCGCGCTCATCGGGTTCGGCCTGGACTCCACGATCGAGGTCCTGTCTGCGGGCGCGGTCGCCTGGCAGTTCACCCGCCGTGATCCGGAACGCTGGGAGAAGCCGACCCTGCGCGTCATCGCGGTCGCCTTCTTCGCCCTCGCGGCCTACGTCACCGCGACCTCGGTGGCAGCGCTGGTCATGGTCGAACGTCCGGAGCACAGCACCGTCGGCATCGTCCTGACCGCCGTCAGCGTCGCGGTCATGCCCTTCCTGTCGTTCGCGGAGCGCCGTGCGGGTCGCGAGCTCGGCTCCGCCACCGCCGTCGCGGACTCGAAGCAGACACTCATCTGCACGTACCTCTCGGCCGCGGTGCTGATCGGGCTGGTCGCGAACTCCCTGCTCGGGTGGTGGTGGGCGGATGCCGTCGCCGGACTGGTCATCGCGGCCTTCGCCGTGCGCGAGGGAATCGAGGCGTGGAGGGGCGACGCCTGCGCGACGTCGGTCGGCATGCTCCTCGAAGACGAAGACGACGAGCATCACGACCACGATCACTGAGGTGCGAGACATCCGCGCGGCCTAGGTTGGGGGGATGGATGCCGCCCCTCCTCTCCCCCGCGACCACTTCGGGCGCACCATGCTCGTCACCGGAGCGAACGCGGGCATCGGGTACTGGTGCGCGGAGCAGCTCGCCGCACGGGGTGCGCGGGTTGTGCTCGGATGCCGTTCCGCCGAGCGCGCGACGACAGCGGTCACGGCGATCCGCGCACAGGTGCCCGACGCCGACCTGCGCGTGCTGCCGCTCGACCTCGGCTCCCTCGACAGCGTGACCGAAGCGGCAGCCGACGTCGGCGAACGGCTCGACGCGGTCATCTGCAATGCCGGGGTCAAGGCGGCCGACCGCTCGGCCCGCACGAGCGACGGTTTCGACCTCATGGTCGGCACCAACTTCCTCGGTCACTTCGCCCTCGTGGCGCAGCTCGAGTCGAGCCTCGGGCCGGACGCCCGTGTCGTCGCGGTGGGCTCGATCGCCCACCGCTTCGCGACCCTCGCCCCGGCGACCCTCGACGCCCCGTGGACCGGCGCTTCGCTCCGGCAATACGGGCGGTCGAAGGCGGCGCTGATGGCCTTCGCCTTCGAACTGTCCCGACGGTGGTCGGACTCCTCCCGCTCGGCTGTCTGTGCACACCCGGGCTATGCGGTCGACCCGCTCACGCCTGCGCGTCCCGGTCTCGCCGAGGTGTCCGGCGTCGTCCGCGCCCTGTCCGCGCCGACCCGCCTGCTCGTGCAGGGCAAGGACGGCGGCGCGCTGCCCGTCGTCCACGCGGCCACGGCCGCAGACGTGAGGAACGGCGACTACTGGGGCCCCGGCGGTCTGCTCGAGTTCCGTGGAGCGCCGGCGCGGGTGACCGCGTCGGACGAGGTGCGTTTCGCGGCGATCGGGTCCGCAATGTGGGCGGCTGCGGAGCGCATCACCGGGGTGCGCTTCCCTGCCTAATCCCCGCGCGAATGTCCGACCCCCGGTTCAGGATGCAGGCATGATCACGACGATGCTGTCGGCTCCGTCCAACCTCGGCCTGCGTCCGCCCGAGCCGGGCAGCGTCCCCGGCGCAGCGAAGGCACCGGAGGCTCTGCGCGAGGCCGGCCTGTTCGCCCGGTTCGCCGAGCTCGGGGCGACCGACTCCGGCGTCGTCCTGGCCGGCCGCTACGTCGACGACGATGCCACGAGACCGCCGGGACACGTACGCAACGAGAGCGCCACCATCGATCATTCGCGGCGTCTGGCGGCACGCATCGGCGCGGCGCTCGACAGGGGCGAGACTCCGCTCGTGATCGGCGGCGACTGCGCGATCCTGCTCGGCGCGGGTCTCGCGACCGTGCGCCGCGGCGGCATCGGACTGGTGCACGTCGACGGTCACACCGACTTCCGGCATCCGGGCAACAGCGACGAGTGCGCGAGCGTGGCCGGAGAGGCTCTCGCCGCGGCGATCGGCAGGCACTGGCCCACCGTCGCCGACATCGACGGGCTCGGTCCGTCCTTCGCGGCCGAGCACACCGCGCACATCGGCCACCGCGACGATGACGAAGATCTGCCGGAGGTGCGCAGCATCCTGGGCGGTGTCTTCTCTTCCGCCGACGTCCTCTCCCTCGGCGGAGCCCACGTCGGCGCGGAAGCCGCCGCCGTCGCGGGTTCCGCCTACTGGCTCCAGGTCGACGTCGACGTGCTCGATGCCGCGATCATGCCCGCCGTCGACAGCCCCGACCCCGGGGGGATCGGGGCGGCAGAGCTCACGACTCTGTTGCGCGAACTCGCACCGGGCGCGGTCGGCGCGTCGATCACGGTGTTCGACCCCGACCTCGATCCCGACGGACGCTATGCCCGCCTGCTGGTCGAGATCCTCACCGAAGGCCTCAGCGAACTCGGCAGCCGCGTGCAGCAGCCCTGACCACAAGCCGAGCGCGCGGTCAGACCTGCGGCTCCCCGACCTGCTCGAGCGTGACCCGCACTCGCGAGATCCGACGCCGGTCGAGCTCCGCCACCTGGATCGTCGCGCCCGGAACCTCGACCGTGTCGCCGACGACGGCGAGTCGCCCCAGCTGCTCCGTCACGAATCCGGCGATGGTGTCGGAAGAGCCGCGGGGCATTGCCAGGCCTGTGGCCTCCTCGAAGTCCTGCAGGTTGAGTCGCCCGTCGAGTCCGTCGTCGGCGGAGATGAACACCTCGGCGTCGTACTCGTCGAAGATCTCGCCGACCACCTCCTCCACGAGGTCCTCCAGGGTGACGAGGCCGTCGGTGCCGCCGTACTCGTCGACGACGACGGCGATGTGGTGCCCTTCCGCACGCATCCGGGTCAGGGTCGGCAGCACACGCGCGGACGAGGGGATGTACGGGATCTCGCGCATGAGCGCGCGCAGCGGCCGCGTCGGATCGTCGGACGCGGCCTCGAACAGATCACGGACGTGCACGAACCCGGTGATGTCGTCGATCGAGGTCTCGGAGACGGGGTAGCGCGAGAACGGAAGATCACGCACCTGCGCCATCACCTCGCCGACGCTCGCGGCCTCGTCGAGGGCGACGACCTCCGGGCGCGGGCGCATGACCTCGCTGACCTGCCGCCCCCGCAGGGAGAGCACGTCGTCGAGGATGCGTCGCTCGTCATCCGGCAGCCCCTGATGGCTGGCCACGATGTCGCGCACCTCCTCATCGGTCATCTCGTCACTCGTCTTGTGCGGGTCTCCACCGAGCAGCCGGACGAGGGCGTTCGTCGACACCGAGAGCAGCCAGATCACCGGGCGCATGACCGTCGCGAACCCGTTGAGTGCGGGCGCGACCGCGTAGGCGAACTGCGCGTTGCGCTGGATCGCGAGGCGCTTGGGCACGAGCTCTCCGAGCACGAGCGACAGGTAGGCGATCACGAGCGTGAGCACGAGTGTCGCGATCGTGAGGGCGAGAGCCGGCGCCAGGCCCCACGACTCGAGCACGGGCGCCAGGGACGGGGCGATCGATGTCGCACCGTACGCCGCCGAGGCGAACCCGGCGACGGTCACACCGATCTGCACCGCCGAGAGGAAGGTGTTGGGGTTGCGGGCGAGGGCCGCGACCTTCGCCCCGCGGCGCCCGCGCTGGCCGATCGCGTTGATCTGGCTCTCGCGCAGCGTGACCAGCGCCATCTCCGTGGCAGCGAAGACACCGCCGATCAGCACGAACGCGAAGACGAGGGCGATGTTCCAGAGGAGGTCGCCCATCAGCGGGCCGCCTCCTCTGTGGTGGGGTGAGCGCCCGGGATGAACCGGGCGCTCGTACTGTCAGAGTCCGAAGAGTCAGAACAGCGCTGCGCGCTCAAGAGTGCTCCTTCTGCGTGATGGTGGGGGTGGTGTCGGTGGAAGCGGTGACGGCGTCCGGGGCACGGCGGGTCTTGATGAGACTCGCCGTCGTGGCCACCGCGATGGTCAGGCCGATGAACAGCAGCGAGAACCAGATCGGGATCTCGGGCGCCCACTCGACGCCCTGACCGCCGTTGATGAAAGGCAGCTCGTTGACGTGCAGCGCGTGCAGGACGAGCTTGACGCCGATGAACCCGAGGATGACCGCGAGTCCCTGGGCCAGGTAGACGAGCCGCTCGAGCAGTCCTCCGATGAGGAAGTAGAGCTGTCGGAGGCCCATGAGCGCGAAGGCGTTGGCGGTGAAGACGATGTAGGCCTGGTCGGTGAGACCGTAGATCGCGGGGATCGAGTCGACGGCGAACACCAGGTCGATGAACCCGATCGCGATGATCGTGAGCAGCATCGGCGTGACGAAGCGCTTGCCGTTCTTGACGACGGTCAGCTTGTCGCCGTTGTACTCGTCGCTGACGGGCAGGTGCCGACGCACGAACGTCATGAAGCGCCCGTTCGCCGGGTTGCTCTCATGGTTGCTGAACGCCTGACGGTAGGCGAGCACGAGGAGCAGTGCACCGAACAGGTAGAAGATCCAGGAGAAGTTCTCGATGAGCGTCGCGCCGACGGCGATGAAGATGCCGCGCAGGATCAGCGCGATCACGATGCCGATCATCAGCACCTTCTGCTGATAGATCTTCGGCACGGCGAAGCCGGTCATCACGATGAGGAAGACGAACAGGTTGTCGATCGACAGTGCCTTCTCGGTCAGATAGCCGGCGAAGTACTCACCGCCGAACGTCCAGCCGGAGAAGACGCCGATGCCGACGCCGAACAGCAGCGCGAGGCTGATGTAGAAGATCGACCAGCGCGCCGACTCCGCGATCGTCGGCTCGTGAGGCGTGCGCACGTGCGCGAAGAACTCATAGACGAAGAAGGCGATCGTGACCGCGATCGTGATGATCCAGATCAGGGGGGTGATGTCCAAACGGGCTCCAGACTTCGGGGTACGACTGCACCGCCAAAGTCTTCTCCATTCCTGAACAGGAACCGGCGGCCCGGGATGCGACGTGCATCCGTAATGACGACCCGACCGTATCGGAGTACTCCCCTTGGGATCTCCAGGCTAGAAGACGACCCTTTGCGATTCCTGTGGGTTCGCCTGGAATACCCGCGCCGGTGGGCTCAGTCCTCGTCGATGATGTCCACACCCGCGACTTCGGCACGGTCGATCGTCGCGGGGAGCACGTCGTCGAAGAGCGTGACGAGCACTGCTCGGGTCTGGACCGCATCGCGCGCGTTGATCGCTTCGCGCATGGCGACGGTGAAGGCCTCGATCTTGTCCCACTCGAAAGCGTCCCGCGAGTGCTCGCCGAAGCGCCGGATCTGCGGTCCGAGACGTTCGATGATGACCGCTCGCGCAGCGTTGCCCTCGATGCGGGCGAAGCCGGTGGCGATGGCGCGCAGCGCAGTCCCGAAGCCCGTCACGTCACGTGACTTCACCGACCGCGACATGTCGTCGGCGAGATCCGTGAGGTACGCGACGTCGTCATCCTGGATCACCGGCATGACGTGGCGTACGGAGCCGATCCAGATGTCGCCGAAGAGGTCGACGGCGTTGCGGACCCGATCGAGGTCGATCGGCGCGACTCGCGTGTAGCGGTTGCGCTGCATCTCGACCAGGCCGTGATCGGCCAAGCGGTCCAGCGCGTGGCGGATCGGCGTCTTCGAGGTGCCGAGCCGCTCGGCGAGCTCGTAGTCCCGCAGACGCTCACCGGGGCGCAGCTCGCCGCTGATGATCGCTTCCTGCAACCGGGCGTATGCCTCGTCACTCATGGATCTGCGCTCGAGGGGTCCACCTGAGAGTGCCAATTTTCCTCCACTCGAACGGAAAGCGACGTAGAGCCTGAAGTTCTACCTACCATGCAATGTATCGCATCCCAGAGGCCGACGACCGTGGAAACCGCCGTGAGGGGCGTCCGCCGTCTGAGAACGCACGCAGGTTCGCGGCGTAGCCTGGCGTCGAACCCACCAGCGAGGGCCGCTTCCGACGACGACCGGGGATCGCTGAGGCTCGGGTCGCAGAACGCGCCGCCGCAGAGGTCGGCGTGGAGAAGAGGTCATCATGGACGGCATCCGTCCGACCATCCGCACTCGCCCGCCCGACGGCGCTCCACGCACATCGAGCGCGTTCACCGAACTCGCGCAGCAGGTCCGCGGACGCGGACTGCTCCACCGTCGGTACGGCTACTACTGGACCAAGCTCATCGCCGCGCCGCTCGTCCTGGGCGTCTGCCTCCTCGCCTTCGTCTGGATCGGCGACACCTGGTGGCAGCTGTTCACAGCCGCCGTTCTGGCGATCGTGTTCACGCAGATCGCCTTCCTCGGGCACGACGCGGCACATCGGCAGATCTTCGTGTCCGGGCGCTGGAACGACTGGATCAGCCTGATCCTCGGCGACCTCCTCGTCGGCATGAGTTACGGGTGGTGGCAGCACAAGCACACCCGCCATCACGCGAACCCGAACAAGCTGGGGTCCGACCCCGACATCGAGCTCCCGGTCATCGCCGTCTCCCCCGAGGCCGTAGCCCAGCACAACGGACCGGTCATCACCTGGCTGCGCGGACACCAGGGGGTGCTGTTCTTCCCGATCCTGCTACTGGAGGGTCTGTCGCTGCACGCCTCGAGCGTGCGGCGCATGTTCGCGCGCGGGCGACTGGAACGGCGGTGGGCGGAGATCGCCTTCCTGAGCATCCGCATGATCGGCTACCTGGTGCTGGTTTTCCTCGTGCTCTCCCCCGGCATCGCGTTCGTCTTCCTCGCGGTGCAGCTGGGGCTGTTCGGCTTCTACATGGGCATCGCCTTCGCGCCCAATCACAAGGGGATGCCGGTGGTACCGAGGGAGATGACCCTCGACTTCCTCCGCCGGCAGGTGCTGATGAGTCGCAACGTCCGCGGCAGCCGCTTCCTCGACATCGCGATGGGCGGCCTGAACTATCAGGTCGAGCACCACCTGTTCCCGTCGATGCCGCGCCCACACCTTCGGCGCGCCGCACCCCTCATTGCCGAGTACTGCCGGGCCCATGGAGTGCCCTACACCCAGGTGGGCCTCTTCGCCTCGTACGCGATCGTGGTGCGCTACATCAACCGCGTCGGACTCGGCGAGCGCGACGTGTTCGCCTGCCCGCTCGTGGAGCAGCGCAGCTTCGGGGCGGCGGTCGGGTAGGCGCTGCGGCGGAGGGCGCCCGCGAGGCCGCAATCACCGACGAGCCCCGGACGCGCGATATGTTGACGTCATCACCGTGAGGAGAACGACCATGCGGATACCTGCCCTGCCGACGCTCGAATGGACGAACGGCGAACTGGATGCGAGCTACGACGGCGACACCGGCGAGCTCACCCTCCATGCGGCACCGGGAGGAGATTGGACCAACGACTCGCTCGGCGGTCCCGCTCAGCACGGCGCGAGCTTGCTGGGCTTTCGGACCGATGGCGACTTCACGCTGAGTGCCAGGGTTCGCGTCGTCGGAGAGCGGACGACGTTCGACGCCGCCGTGCTGGGACTGTGGTGCGATGAGCAGTACTGGGCCAAGCTCTGCTTCGAGTATTCGCCCGACGGACGGGCGATGGTCGTCAGCGTCGTGACCAACGAGTTCTCCGACGACTGCAACTCCACGGTCGTCGAGAGCGACTTCGTGTATCTCCGCGTCTCCCGCGTCGGAGACGCGTTCGCCTTCCACGCCTCCGACGACGGCGACCGGTGGGAGTTCGTCCGGGTGTTCCGCCTGAAGACCGACCTCCCCGTGACGGTGGGCTTCATGTCGCAGGCGCCGATGGGAGAGGACTGCGACTCGCGCTTCGACCGGATCCGTTTCGCGGCGGGAGCTCCGGCCGACCTGCGCGACGGTTCCTGAGGCCGGGCGCGATGTACGGCCAGCACGGCGACTTGTTCGGCACCACGACCTCCTCATCGACGAACGCACTGTGGCGTCAGCGCGATTCCGCACAGATCGTCTGACCGAGCATCTCTGCTCCGGCGTCCTTGAGCAGGCCCCCTCGGCAGTCGTTCGTCCGATCTCACGATGGCTGTCGGTGGCGCAAGCAGCGTGCTGTGGCATCGTCGGCGGGATAGAACGACTCGATACGCAGTTCGTCGATGGTGATGTCGAGCGCAGACTCCACGGCCGCGGACATGCTGAAAAAGCGCAGGTCCTCGCCCGCGACCTCGAGCTCGAGCGGGATGACGACATCCGTGACCGCCGGCCGCCCTACGTCGTCGCCGGGGTAGGCCGCGACCTCCTCCGCCAGGCGACGGAGGCGGGAGTCGCCGGTGCGGTCGGCGCGAGCGCAGACCTGACCGATGAGGTGGGTTCGCCATTGACCGAGGTTGCGGATCCGGGGCGCGAGACCCTCCGGGTGCAGCGACAACCGTACGGCGTTGACGGGAGGCTCGAGGAGGTGCAGTGCGCATCCCTCGAGCAGCACGTCCGTCGCGGCGTTGCGGTCCATAACGTCCCACCAGCGGTCAAGCACCAGCGCTGGGTACTGCGCATGGGCGTCGAGGAGTTGTCGCAACGCCGAGCTGACAGAACGGAGTTCCGGTGCGTTCATCGCCCGCTCGGGATGTGCGGGCGCAAACCCGGCACTGAGGAGCAGCTGGTTGCGCTCGCGCAGCGGTATGTCGAGGTGTGCAGAGAGTCGATCGAGCATTTCTCGCGTGGGCTTGGACCTCCCGGTCTCGACGAAGCTGAGGTGTCGGGTCGAGACGTGTGCACGAGCTGAGAGCTCCAGCTGGCTGAGCCGTCTCCGCTCGCGCCAGCCGCGCAAGAGCACCCCGACGTCGCCGGCATGGATCACGGTCATGACTCTCGACCCTAGCCAACAGTCGTGGTTCGACCCATGACCTCCGAGGTAATCGACGCGACTACCCCTCCGCGCCCAACATGGCTTCACCGCGGCGGCTCCGCTGCGGCCGATACCGAAAGGCCCCGATATGACCCCCATCACCGACTTGTATCTGCAGACCTGGAACGCCTCGGACGCGAACGCTCGTGACCGCCTCCTCGCCGAGCATTGGACGGAAGGCGCCACATACACGGACCCTCTGGTCGATGTCGGTGGACGAGACCAGATCTCGGCCACGATCGGCGCCGTGCGGGAACAGTTCCCGGGGTTCGTGTTCACGCTCGTCGGCGAACCTGACGCACATCACGGCCTCACCCGCTTTCAGTGGGGGCTTGGCCCCGCAGGAGCCGAACCGCTCGTAGTCGGCTTCGACGTCGTCGTCGGCGACGGCCAGGGCCGTATCCACCAGGTCCTCGGATTCCTCGACAAGGTACCCGCCTAACCTCATCACCGCGCACGCGGAGCGGGAGAGGGCTCCGCGTGCGCGGCCAGCTCGGGAAAGCCTGTCCTGCACTTTGACTCGTCACTGTTATCAGGTTGATAATGTTCTCAAGATGACCCCATTCGCAGTAGCAAGGAGCACACGATGACCGACATCACATGCGACCGAGCGGGAGTGCACGTGCAGTTCCCCGGCTGGGAGGCCACGATGACGGGCTTGCCTCAGCTACTGATACCGAGGTCGGCGATCCGCGATGTGTCCACCGAACAGGGGTGGACCTCAGAGATACTCGGGGTGAGATCCGGCCTCGTCGTCTCCGGTTACCGCAAGCTGGGGACTTTCAGGCACCCTTCAGGGGTGCGGCGACTGGTCTCGATGAAGCGCGGGCACCGCTTGCTGCGGATCGCCGTCGACCGAGCCACGATCGGGTTCGACGAGATCCTTCTGAGTACCGACGATGCAGAATCGATCGCCGCAGAGATCCGAGCAGCCGTGCACCCATGAGCGCCTGACGTCCACACCACCCGGTCGGAAACGCGAGGCGGACCATCTCGGTGCCGACGGTCTGGCTGGGCTTTCCGGCACTTCGAGGATCAGACCGGCTGGCTACTCACGCGCGCACGCGTCGGCCACCGAAACCGTTGGACGAATCCGGCGATCGTCTTCGAGCGCGTCGCGAGGACGAACAGTCCGTACCCGATGATCCCGCCCAGGATGTTCGTCAGCCAGTCATTGATGTCCGCGAGGTGTCCGCTGAGGGCGAGCCGCGAGGCGGCCATCTGCGTCAGCTCGATGGCGAGGCTCGCACCGGCGACGACGATCTCGAGGCGGAGTTCCTGCCTTGAGTGCCACCGCTTCTTGTTGAGCACGTTCTTCTGCAGGAGCGCGAAGAACGACTCCATCGCGGCGTTGTCCGCGCAGGCTCCGACGCGGCCCATCGATCCCGTGATCCCGCTCTGGGAGTAGCCGACGATCCGGTTCGAGTGGACGTCTTTGATCGCGCAGAGATACAGCTTGCCATCATCGGTCCAGTGCTCGGTGATGTCGGCGAGCCACAGTTGGTTCAGCGGCCGGTTCGTGGACCAGCGGGAACATCATTTGGGGAGTGGTGACGCCTGCGACAGATACGCGGCCGCCCAGCGAAGAATCTCGTACCGACGTCGGCTTCCACGGAACTATGACCAACGCGGAGTTCGGTCGTGGGCAACACCTCGGACATGAGCTGGGACGCCTGCTCCGCCACGAAACTTTTCCGTGACCAAACCGTTGCATTCGTTATCTCGCCGTTATACAGTGATCACACGGTGAATGTTTGCTGTGGCATACACCGCATGTGATTGCAGGACACTCTTGGTGCAAGGGACAAGGGCCGGTCGGGAGCCTCTCCGACCGGCCCTTTACTGTTCCCACTATTCTTTGAACATGACCGATCGCAAGCTCGCCCTGGAGGCCTGGGAGAGCCTGTTCCGCGCGCAGCACGAGTTGTTCACCGAGATGATGTCGGACTTCGAGCACAGCGACCTGGGTCAGGCCGAGTACGACGTGCTGCTCACCGTCACCCGCTCCCCCGGCATGACCGCGCGGCTACGCGACATCACCGCGAACATGCTGATCAGCCAGCCGAGCGTCTCGCGCCTGGTCGACCGCATGGTCACGCGCGGGCTCGTGGCCAAGTGCGCCGACCCCGACGACGGACGCGGTGCGCTGATCCGCGCGACCGACGAAGGAGCACGGGCGTTCCGCTCACTCGCCACCGTGCACGGTCGCTCGATCGCCGACCGGATGTCGCGCCTCGGCGATGACGAGCTGCGCACGCTGCGCGACCTCGCGGAGAAGCTCCGCACCCGCTGACCCGCGGCCGCGAGAACGGCCCGCTTCCGTTTCTGGCAGGGTGGGTTGCGTACGCCCGCTGTGTCGCGGGCACGTCAGACCGCCCCCTCGGGGGGAACCAGGGAGGTCATCCATGGAGTTCGCCGGAATCGTCGGCATCCTCGTCATCGTCGGTATCGCAGTCGTCGTCGCCGTCGTCCTGCTGCTCATCCTGCTGCTGTTCGCACGCAGCTGGATCAAGGTCGCCCGAGCCGACGAGGCCCTCGTCATCTCGGGCCGCAAGCAGAAGGTGCAGACCGCGGTCATCGGGACCGACGGGTCGAGCCGCTCCGAGATGTCGGAGTCGCCCGTCACCGTCATCGTCAACGGCAAGTCGCTCGTCAACCCGATCACGCAGCGCCACGAGATCATCTCGCTGCGCTCGCGTCAGGTATCGCTCAACGCCGAGGCGCAGTCGCTCGACAGCGTGACCCTGAACGTCGACGGTGTCGCGATCGTGAAGATCGGCTCCGACCCGATCCTGGTCCGCCGTGCCGCCGAGCGCTTCGCCTCCCAGGACAAGGCGATCGAGCAGTTCACCACCGAGCAGCTCGAAGGTGCACTCCGTGGAATCGTCGCGACGCTGTCGGTCGTCGAGCTGATGCGCGAGCGGAAGAAGTTCTCCGACCAGATCGCCGCCGACGTCTCGCAGGAGCTCGCCGAGCAGGGCCTCATCCTGGACTCGTTCCAGATCAAGGGCATCACCGACAAGGTCGGCTACATCCAGTCGCTCGGCGCGCCCGAGATCCAGGCGAAGCGTCAGTCCGCCGAGATCTCGCAGACCAACGCCGACCGCGCGATCAACCAGAAGAACATCGCGAACCAGGAAGCCAACCTGATCGAGCAGACCGCGCTCGACACGAACACCGCCAACTCGAACGCCGGCATCGGTCGCGCGCGCGCCGAGGCGGAGCAGGCCGAGAACCTCGCCCGCGAGCAGGCGCAGCAGGCCGTGCTGCAGCAGCAGGCCGAGAACAAGCAGGCTCAGCTCGACGCCGACGTCAAGCGCGTCGCCGACGCGCAGCGGTACGAGGCCGAGACCCGTGCTCAGGCCGAGCTCTACACCCGCGAGCGGGCCGCCGAGGCCGCAGCGATCGAGCAGGTCAAGCAGGCCGAAGCCCGCACCCGCATCGCCGAGCAGCAGGCCGAGGCCGACAAAGCCCGCGCCGCCGGTGAGGCCGCGGCTGCCGTCGCGAGCGCCACCGGTGAGGCCGACGCGCTGCGCTCGAAGGCCGAGGCCGAGGCACACGCCCGACGTCTGCAGGCTGCTGCCGAAGCCGAGGCGATCCGCGCCGAGGGTGATGCCCGCGCCGCAGCTCTCGAGGCTGAGGCCAAGGCCATCGCCTCGAACCAGGACGCCTTCCTCTCGCAGCGCGTGCTCGAGGTGCTGCCGTCGATCATGGCCGAGTTCTCGAAGGGTTACGCGGCGATCGGCAACGTGTCGATCATCGGCGGCTCGGGCCAGGACGGCGCATCGGACGTCGTCGGTGCCGACAACGCCAAGGCCCTGGCCTCGGTGTTCGAGAGCGTGCACTCGGCCACCGGGCTCGACCTCGCCGGCATCATCCAGGGTCAGGCCGTCGGCCGCGGCATCGGAGCCGGTGTCGCGGAGGCCACACCTGCGGCACCCGCGCCGCGCGTCTCGACGCCGACCACCCCGCCGCCGCCCGCACCGCCGGCGCCGGCACCCGCGACGGAGTAACCAGACCTTCACGACAGCGGATGCCGCGGCCGGTTCGGTCGCGGCATCCACTGTTTCGTCTCTGCGACCGGGCAGACTGGACGGATGATGTCCGCCGCCTTCGACCTCGCCACCATCGGCGCGGGGCTGTCGTTCGCGGCCGCGCTCGACGAGCTGTCCTCGGCACTCGATGCTAGCGGATCGGTGCTCGTCACCGCCCCACCCGGCACGGGCAAGACCACCCTCGTGCCCCCGCTCCTCGCCTCGCGGAGCACCGGTCGCGTGATCGTCACCCAGCCCCGCCGCGTCGCCGTCCGCGCCGCCGCCCGACGCCTCGCCCACCTCGACGGGTCGCCCCTCGGTTCACGCGTGGGATTCACCGTCCGCGGCGAGCGCTCGGCAGGGCCCGAGACGCAGGTCGAGTTCGTCACGGCCGGAGTCCTGCTTCGACGGATGCTCGATGACCCGGGACTCGACGGTGTGGATGCCGTGATCCTCGACGAGGTACACGAACGCGCGCTCGAGACCGACCTCCTGATCGGGCTGCTCTCGGAGGTGCGCGAGCTGCGGGATGACCTGGTGGTGATCGCCATGTCCGCCACCCTCGACGCGGCGCGCATCGCCGCCGTCATCGGCACGGACGACTCCCCCGCGCCGATCGTCGACCACGATGTCCCCGCCTTCCCCCTCACCGTGCAGTGGGCTCCGAGCCCCGTGCCACGTCTCGACGAGCGCGGAGTCACGTGGGGATTCCTCGACCACATCGCGGCCGTCACGGCAGCCGGGGCCCGGGACCTGGTGCGCGAAGACCCGAAGGCGGACGTGCTGGTCTTCGCGCCAGGGGCCCGCGAGGTGTCGGAGATCGCCCGCCGCGTCCGCGCTGCGAGCGATGCCTTCGATGTACGGGAGCTGCACGGCCAGATCCCGCCGGCCGAGCAGGATGCCGTGATCCGCGGCCGCGCGCCGGCCGACCGTCCGCGCATCATCGTCACGACATCGCTCGCGGAGTCCTCGCTCACCGTGCCGGGGGTGCGCCTCGTCGTGGACAGCTGCCTGTCGCGGCATCCGCAGCGCGACGCCGGCCGCGGCATGACGGGCCTCGTCACCACCGCCGCATCGCGCTCGTCGTGCGTGCAACGCGCGGGGCGCGGCACCCGTCAGGGCCCCGGCACGGTCATCCGCTGCGTCGACGAACGCACCTACGCGGCGGCGCCCGCCCGTCCCGTGCCCGAGATCGCGGTGATTGACCTCGCGGACGCCGCGCTGCTTCTCGCCTGCTGGGGTGCCCCGGGCGGCATCGGACTGCGGATGATCGACCCGCTGCCGGCCGAGAACCTGGCCGATGCGATCGCGGTGCTTCGGGGGCTCGGCGCGATCGATGACGACGGTCGCGCCACCGCGGAGGGCCGCGTCCTCGCACGGATCCCGACCGATCCTCGTCTCGCCCGAGCGCTTCTCGACGGCAGCCCGGTCGTCGGAAGCCGACTCGCGGCCGAGGTCGTCGCGCTGGTGAGCGGCGAGCTGCGCGTCTCGGATGCCGACATCGCGCAGGCCCTCATCGCGCTGCGCGGCGGTCGGAGCCCGGAGGCCCGCCGATGGCGCGACGATGCGAACCGCCTCGAACGCATGGTCCGGGGCGCGCCGGGTGTCCGGTCGGACCTCGACGGAGTCGGGCTCGTGATCGCGCTGGCGTTCCCCGGCCGGATCGCACATCGCGTCGAGCGCACCGCCGAAGGGGCGACATTCCTGCTGGCCTCCGGAACCCGGGCCGGGG
>NZ_JARE01000025.1:0-12506 GCF_000708325.1 Microbacterium sp. Cr-K20
GAGCGCGGGCAGCAGCGCGGCGAAGTCTTCGTCGGACTGCCCGGCGAGGCCGCCGCCCCCGCGCCAGCCCCCGACGAGGGGGACCACCGCGTCGACGGGGCCGATCTGCCCCGCCAGAACCGTCATCTCGTCGAGCGAGGTCGCATCCGCGAGGAAGACCTCCGTGCCCGCATCCGCCAACTGCTGCAGCCCTTCTGCGGACCGGCCGGTCGCGATCACCCGTGCCCCCGCACCGTGCAGAGCGCGTGCCGCCGCCCGCCCCGCCGCACTGGTCGCTCCTGCGAGCACCACCGTGCGGCCGGACAGTCTCGAGTCGATGAGTTCATCCATGTCGCTCACTCTTCCGGTTCGGAGGGGCTTCTGCGGCCGGAACCCGCGGAGAGATCCGCAGAACAGGCTCCGGCCGCAGCGCGGTGCGCCCCAGCGTCACACTCGGAACGCGCGCCATGCGCGCGTGGTCATCAGTCGTCCGTGCCGCGGATGCCCACGGTCGATTCGATGACGGGCTTCATCTTCTTGTGAAGGGTCTCGAAGAACATCGACAGCGGGAACTCGTCGTCCATCACGGCATCCGTGTAGCCCTTCGGCGCACCGGCGAGGATCTCGTCCGACAGGCCGCGGGCCCACTGCGAGGCCGGGTGCGGGGTGAGCGTGCCGCGGACGAGCTCGTAGGCGGCGAGCCAGTGCGCGACCTTGGGACGGTCGATCGAGTGCCAGTACAGGTCGTCGATCGCGTCGCCGAGGGCCACGACGGCATCCGGCACGGCGTCCCAGTCGAAGGTGAGAGCCGTGTCGGTCCAGTGCAGCACGCCGCGCTGGTGCAGCCACGCGAACAGCAGCTGTCCGCCCACCGCGTCGTAGTTGCGCGTGCGGGTGCCCGTGATCGAGAAGCGGAAGATGCGGTCGAAGATCACCGCGTACTGCACGAGGTGCGCGTAATCGTGCATCTCCTGCTCCGTCTCGGTGAGCTCCTCACCGGCGGCGATGCGGGCCGCGAGGGCGCGCTCGATCTTCACCGACTCGCGGAACGCGGTCATGTCGCAGCGCATCTCCTCGAGGGAGTAGAGGAAGAACGGCATCCGCTGCTTGATCATGAACGGGTCGAACGGCAGATCGCCGCGCATGTGGGTGCGGTCGTGGATGATGTCCCACATGACGAAGGTCTTCTCGGCCACCTGCTGGTCGTCGAGCATGGCGGCGGCCCGCTCCGGCAGATCGAGGTTGGTGATCTCCGCTGCGGCACGGGTGACGCGGCGGTAGCGAGCGGCCTCGCGGTCCTGGAAGATCGCACCCCACGTGAAGGTCGGGATCTCGCGCATCGCGACGGTCTCGGGGAACAGCACGGCCGAGTTCGTGTCGTAGCCGGGCGTGAAGTCGACGAGCCGCAGCGAGACGAACAGCTTGTTGCCGTAGTCGCCGGCCTCGAGGGCGGCGATGAACTCGGGCCAGATCGTCTCGACGATCAGCGCCTCGACCAGGCGGTCGCTCGAGCCGTTCTGCGTGTACATCGGGAACACGACGAGGTGACGGATGCCGTCGACGCGGGTCTGCTGCGGCTGGAAGGCCATGAGCGAATCGAGGAAGTCCGGCACGCCGAAGTCTTCGGATGCCCAGCGGTCGAAGTCGACCACGGAGGCGGTGAGGTACTCCGCGTCGTGCGGGAAGGCAGGGGCGAGTGCGCGGATCGCGGCGGTGATCGCGCCGACGAGCTCGCGGGCCGCGGCGTGGTGCGCGGCAGCCGGGATCGAGCCGTCCTTGATCTGCATCTCGCGGAGGGCGATCGCGGCGTCCTTCAGCTGCGCCCAGGCGGCGGACTGCTCGGCGATCGACGCGTCCTCGACGACCTCGGGTTCGCCGACGATGGCCTGGACAGCGGAACTGTTGGCGGAAAGAAGGGACATCGGGACCTCCGATCGGAGTTTTCAACGGAAAGATTCCGGCATATACGGAATCCTGACGATAATCTTACAGCCATGGATGATTCTGTCGACCGCGCGATCCTGACCGCGATCTCCCGTGACGGGCGCGCCACGCTCTCCCAGCTGTCGGAGGCCGTCGGCCTGTCGGTCTCGGCCGTGCAGTCGCGTCTGCGCCGGCTGGAGACGAGGGGAGTCATCTCCGGCTACCAGGCGATCCTCGACCCCGAGCAGGTGGGCACCCCGCTCTCGGCCTTCATCGAGATCACCCCGCTCGACCCCGCCCAGCCCGACAACGCTCCGGAGCTGCTGGAGCACCTCGACGCGATCGAGGCCTGCCACTCCATCGCCGGTGACGCGAGCTACATGCTGTTCGTTCGCGTGCCGTCTCCGCGTGCGCTCGAGGAGCTCGTCCGTGACGTGCGGCTCGCGGCGAACGTCAGCACCCGCACCACCGTGGTGCTGCAGACCTACTACGAGCACCGGCCGATCATCCCGGTCGGCTCGGCGGAGTAGTCGGGAGCGCGTCAGAGCACCGCGCCCACCATCGCCTCGCCCAGGGGAGTGCGCAGGTGCAGCATCCGGGTGCCGTCGCGCTCGCTGCCGATCAGCCCCGCGCCCCGCAGCACGGTGAGGTGATGCGACGCGGTCGAGACCGCGACACCGGCATCCTGAGCGACCTGCGATGTCGTGCGGGCGGTTCCGGCTCGGAGCAGGATTCCCGCGCGGGCCGGACCCAGCAGGGCGCCCAGAGCGTCCTCGATGTCGGCGGTGTCCCGCGCCCAGCCGGCGGTGACGCCGCGGGCCGGATAGAACAGCGTCGGCTGCGCCGGGGGCTCGGTGAGCACCATGCAGCCCCACGACGACATGACCGACGGCACCAGCACCAGGCCGCTTCCCCGGCAGTCGACCTGTTCGCTGTGGCGACGCAGCGAGACGCGGACGGCGCCTTCTCCCCAGGTCACCTGTGGGTGCAGGTCTCCGGCCATCCCCGCGATGCCGCCGGTCGCGATCCGCTGCGCACGGAACGCGATGTCGGCGCGCAACAGGCGTTCGAGCTGCGGCCAGACGGGAGCCAGCGCGGCATCCCATACCGCGGACCAGGCGTCGGCGATCATCGAGCGCGCCCGTGCCGGCTTCCCCTGCATCTCGCCCAGCGCCCGCTGCCGCGCTCCGGTCGAGCGCCGCACCATCTTCCCGAAGTCGACGCGCATCGGGTCGAGAGGTGTGATGCGCAGCTCGTCGAGCTCGCCCTCCGGGCTCAGGTCCCATCGCGGTGCGGTCGTCAGGAAGTCGGGCAGGTAGCCGTCGTCCCCGATGACGGTCGCGAGCAGGGCGAACTCTTCGCGGGGCAGGCGCTCGCGCACGGCACGCAGCCACCCCCATTGCAGGGGATGCGCCTCGGGGCGCCGCAGGACCCGCACGGCGTGGGCCAGCTCGTGCCCGGGCGAGATGCCGAATCGCACCGCCTCGACATCGCCGGGGCTCAGGTGGAACTCGACGCGGTGGTCGGGGTGCTCGACGCCCTCGACGGGCCCTGTGTTTCGATTCACATCGAAACTCTAGGGGTGGCCCTGCGCGCTGTCGAGACTGGAGTCATGAACAGCACAACCCCCGGATCCGGAGTCGTCGCCGGCGCGGACATCCGCATCGGCACGGGCCGCAGTCGCAGGTTCGTCGGCGCAGAGCACGGCGCGGAGGTGTCGTACTTCTTCGTCGAGAACCAACCGGGCGAAGGCCCGGGGCGGCACTGGCATCCCTACGCCGAGACCTGGGTCGTTATCGAGGGACTTGCCCGCATCACCGTGGGCGAGGAGACTTTCGTCGCCGGGGCGGGCGACACCGCGACCGGCCCCGCCTTCGTCCCCCACTGCTTCACCAACGCGGGAGACGGGGTCCTCAGGATCATCGGCATCCACGCATCCGCCACCATCATCCAGACGTTCCTCGACGAGGACTGAGCACCAGGAGCACCATGTCCTTCCAGGCATACCTCGACAACATCGAGACCAAGACGGGGCTGACCCCGCGACAGTTCATCGAGCTCGCGACGGAGAAGGGGTTCGACCGGACGACGAAGGCCACGCCCATCGTCGCGTGGCTCAAGGAGGATTACGCGCTGGGGCAGGGGCACGCGATGGCCCTCGTGCACGTGATCACCAAGGGCCCGCAGATCAGCAGCAAGCACGTCGGCACGGGCGGTGCGCACGGCGACGCCTCCGACACGCTCTGGCTCGACGGCAAGGACAGCAACCCGAACCCCTGATCCGTCATCCCGCTGAGGTCGGGCATCGCCCCGGCCAGTAGGATTCCCTGCGTGGCAGCATCCTCCCAGCGCAAGAAGAAGAGTCGGACCGCGAAGCACACCCCGGCCCGCACCAGCGGCAACCCGGCGCGGCGTCCGGTCGTCGAGGCGGGGCCGGTCACCGCATCCGATTGGATCGGGGCTGCGCGGCTGCGCACCCTCCCGCTCGCGATCGCCCCGGTGATCATCGGAACCGGTGCGGCGCGCAGCACCGGCCCCGAGTTCCACTGGGTGATCGCGCTCGCGTGCCTCGCCGTCGCGGTGCTGCTGCAGATCGGCGTGAACTTCACGAACGACTACAGCGACGGCGTCCGCGGCACCGACGCCCACCGCGTCGGGCCCGCGCGCCTGACGGCATCCGGGCGGGTGAAGCCACGTACCGTCCTGATCATCGGCCTGATCTTCTTCGCGCTCGCCGCGGTCGTCGGGCTCGCGATCGTCGTGCGCACCGAGCAGTGGTGGATGCTGGCCGTCGGTGCGGCGTGCATCGTCGCGGCCTGGTTCTACACGGGCGGCAAGAGGCCGTACGGGTACTACGGCCTCGGCGAGGTCTTCGTGTTCGTGTTCTTCGGCCTCGTCGCCACGCTCGGCACCACCTGGGTGCAGGTGTTCGAGCTGCCGCTGCAGGCGTGGCTCGGAGCCATCGCAGCAGGCCTGTTCGCGTGTGCCGTGCTGCTCGCCAACAACCTGCGTGACATCGACCAGGACCGCGAGGTCGGCAAGCGCACCCTGACCGTCTTGATCGGACGCCGCGCCACGCAGGTGCTGTTCACCCTGTTCGTCCTGGCGCCGTTCGGCATCGCCGTGTTCCTCGCGCTGCTGTTCCCGATCGCATGGATCTCGCTCCTCGCACTGCTGGCGGGACTCCCTGCCATCGTCATCGTCTGGGCCTACCGGCAGCCGAGGGAGTTGGTGACCGCGCTCGCCCTGACGTCGCTGACATCACTGCTGTACGCCGGCGCCCTGTTCTGGGCGTTCGTCGGCTGAGCCGCAGCGCGGCGGTCAGACCTTCGGGTCGTCGCCGGGCTCGTTCGCGTCGATCGCCTGGTCCTCGGCATCCGCATCGGCCTGGCTGCCCGATGACCGACTCTCGCGGCGCTCCGCGAGTCGGGCCGAAGCGTCGGTGAGCGGTGTGCGCAGGAACAGCATCGAGATGCTCATGCCGATGAGCGCGGCGAAGATCGCGGCGAGCCACCAGTATTCGCGGAAGATCGGGAAGAAGAACCAGAGGATGGCGAGCGGGACGAGGAACGCCAGCAGCCGCAGCACGGTGTAGACGAGGAAAGGCGCGGGCTTCTTCACCCCTCCAGTCTACGTTCGCCGCGCGGGCGGCTCGGCGCCGGTGCTCTCGATGCCGAGTCGAGCGAACGGGATGCCGCGCACCACCCGATGCCACGGGTGCTCCCCGAGTGACCACAGCAGCTTGGCGTCGATGTCGAGCGCCAGGTCTTCGCAGCCGACCGGGAGGGGCATGTCGTCCTGCTCCAGCGCCGACCGCGGCCCGCTCCACAGCGCACCGGGGCGCAGGCCGTCGGACTGCGAGACGAAGTGGCGGTCTCCCCACCGCACCGCTCCCTGCATGCGGGGGATGCCGGGGCTGAAGACGTGCTCCTCGGTGAATCGGCCGTCGGCGTCCTCCGGGATCGAGAACTCTCCGATCCGGCCGCTGTCGTCGGTGCGGTGCTCGCCGATGAGGACACGCCGCAGGGGAGTGCCGTCCTCGTCGAACACTCGACCCAGGTACGAGCAGCGCAGCGCGACCGGGTGCACGTGCGTGCGCACGGCGACGAGCGCCGTGGTGCGACCGCGCCGAGGTCGCCCGCCGGCGATGCGCTGAGCGGCGGCGCCGCGGACCGTCCGCACGTCTGCGAGGTCGAACTCCCAGATTCCGCGACCGGTCGCCGCGACGAAGAGTCGGTCGTCGAACCAGGCGAGTCCACCGGCGTGGATCGGTGCCGGCTGCAGTTCGCCGTCGTTGCCGGGGACGGCGAGCAGCACGTCGAGATGGCGGGAGCGCTCGAGGTCGACGAACGTCACGCGGGAGGCGAGATGCACGCCGTCGAGCTGTTGCCGGAACCAGCTCACCGCCACGGTGCGTCGACTCCGCCACTCGCCGAGGTCGATGCCCTGCGGGTACCAGCGTCGGGTCCAGGTCCGGGCGGTCAGCCATCGCAGGTCCAGGGTGTCGCGCTGCTTCTGCCGCACCGGACGCCACGTCGATCCGAAGGGCCAGAGCATGCTCCCATCGTCGCCGATCGAACGGATCCTCGCGAACTCGACCGCGAGTCGAGCGCCGGATCTCGGCCTACGTACAGCTTCACGAAATGCGACATGTATTATGTTACGTGTCGTCGCGCGTATCTCTAGGGGGAGGGAGCGCGACGACACACAACGTCCCGGGTCCGGCTGATGGGGGTCAGCAGGGCACGAGGCGGGCGGGGCCATCATCGGTGGCCCCGCTCTCCGAACGCCTCGCGTTCGGCAGTGCGTAGCACTGGGAGGTGTGGCTCCGTTCGGGTACGGGGCCACACCTCACTGCGCACGGGCCGCAGCATCGGCGGACACCGGTCGTTCACCTCCAGGTCGCCGTCCGGCAACGGTGACCTGGCACGATTCCGGGACACCGCCTCTCCCTGGAGCTCCGTGCGCACACCCCTCGTCACCGTCATCCTGCCCGCGAAAGACGCCGGCGCGTACATCGGGACGACGCTCGAGACGCTCACCCGCCAGTTCGAGGATGCGTCGGCGCTCAAGCTCGTCGCGATCGACGACGGCTCACGCGACGACACGGGTGCGCTCATGCGCGCGTATGCCGAGCGGCTCCCGCGCGTCGAGGTCATCCGGAACCCGATCGCCCGGGGGCTCGCGACCGCACGCAATCAAGGGCTCGAACGCGTCGAGGGCGACGCCTTCTGCTTCCTCGACGGCGACGACTGGATGCAGCCGCGGCGGCTCGACGTGCTGACGGCGCGGTTGCGCGAGCTGGACTGCGACTTCCTCCGCACCGACCACGTCACGGTCACCGGATCGCACCGGGCGCTCGTGCGGGCCCCGCACCCGTGGCGTGAACGCGTGCTCGTTCCGAGGGAGGCGATCCTGCCCGAGAACGAATCCACGATGGTCGACTACCCCTACGCGTGGGCGGGTGTCTTCCACCGAAGGATCCTCGACGACGGGCTGGCACAGTTCCCGGAGGGCCTGTTCACGGCGGAGGACCGACCCTGGATCTGGCGGCTCCATCTTCGCGCGCGGTCGTTCGCGGTCGTGGACGCGCCCGCGCTGCTCTACCGACGCGGTGTCGCGACATCCCTCACCCAGGCCAGGGATCGCCGCCAGCTCGACTTCGCCAGGGCGATGGACGAGGTCATCGCCGTCGTGGAGCAGGACGCGGAGGCGGAGCGCTTCCTGCCCAAGGTCGTGTGGACCGCGCTCGCGCTCAGTTCCCACCACCTGGTGCGTGCGCGTCGGATGAGCCCGCGGCTGCGCGCCGAGATGCGCGGCGGCATTCGGGACATGCTCCGCCGCCTGCCGGACGACGAACTCGACGAGACGCTCACGCGCTTCGACGGGCCGCGCCGGCGGGTGCTGGCGCGCGTTCTCCGGCAGGCGGGGCGGGCGGTATGACCCAGCTGTTCGCGCTGCACAGTGCGTACGGACTCGCCACGGCCGCCGCGGCGATCGACGCCGGGCTCCTCGGCCGCGACGGCGGGGCGGAGCGCATCCTGGTGCCGTTCACCTCGAGCCGGGTGCCGGAGACGGCGGTCGGCATCGCGGGCGACCCCGTGCTCGGGCCGCTGCGCGCGCGGTTCGACCGCGTCGAGCCGCTGGAAGATGTCCTCGGCCCGTTGCATCCGAGCTCGTGGGAACCCGCTGAGGCCGACCTCCCGATCCTGGAGCGGTTGCTCGTACGGGCGTGGCGACTCGATCCTCAGGGCCTGGAGCTGTTCGTGCAGAGCCCGCAGGTCGCGCCGGCCCGCACCCTGATGGCGCTGTTCCCCTACGCGCGGATCACCATCGTGGGGGATGGGCTCATGACCTACTCGCCGATGCGGGTGCGGTTGCCGTATGCGGTCGCGGCGCGCATCGAACGCGTGGTCCATACGGACGTGGTGCCCGGAGTGCGGCCGCTCGTCGGGTCTCCTCGGGCCGAGATCGTGCCGGTTCCTCCCTCGGTGTTCGCGGCGGCACTGCGGGAGACGGATGCCGGTGACCCGGGCGTCGGCGACGATCCGCCCAGCGTGCTCGTCCTCGGCCAGTACCTGTCGGCGCTCGGACTCATGACGCCCGCCGCGGAGATCGACTTGCAGAAGCAGCTGATCGACCGCGCCGCGCGGTGGGCTCCGCAGCGCATCGTCTTCAAGCCGCACCCCGCCGCACCGCCGCTGATGACCGCGGCGGTTCGCGATCGGGCGCACGTGCACGGGATCGACTTCGTCGAGTATCGCGGCCCGCTCGCGGCCGAGCTGCTCGCTGAACGACTGGATGCGCTGGCCGTCGTCGCCGGGTTCTCGACCGCGTTGCCGACCGTGCACACGCTCTTCGGTCGGGCGATCGGATCGGCGGGCAACGACCGGGTGCTGGCGGCGCTGACGCCGTTCGAGAACAGCAACCGCATACCCGTGACCCTGGTCGATGCCCTCACCCGCGACGACGCGCCCTACAGCGACCCCGCCCGGCTGCAACTGCTGGTGGATGCCGTCGGCTACGCGATGCAGCCTGAGAACGCCGCCCACCTGCGCGGTCGCGCCGAAGAGCTGCTGCACGACCTGGACCCGGTCGAGCGGGATCGGTATTTCGCGCCACGACGGCTTGCGGAGCTGCGGTTGCCGGGAGCACCGCGGGAGAGCGCCCTGAACCGTGCATTGCGCCCCGCCGGCGGAGTGGGCAGGGTCGAGGAGTGGCGGCTCCACGCCCTCGGCGCGCGGCGACGAGTCGGTCGTGCCTGGCGAGCGCTGCGCGGGCGATGACGATGACGATGACGACGATGACGATGACGATGACGACGAGGATGAACGACATGGACGAGCAGCGGCCCCACACGGTGGCGATCATCCCGGCGCGCGGCGGGTCGAAGCAGGTGCCGCGCAAGAACCTCCAGCGGGTGGGCGGAGTCCCGCTGGTCGAGCGTGCTGTTCGGGCGGCGACCGCGGCATCCGGCATCGACCTGGTCGTGGTGTCCACCGACGATGACGAGATCGCCGCGGTCGCGAACACCGCGGGAGCCCGTGTCATCCGCCGCCCCGCCGAGCTCGCCGGAGACACGGCGACCTCGGAGAGCGCGATCCTGCATGCCCTCGACGAGCTCGAAGCAGCCGGAGAGAGGGTCGAGATCGTGGCGTTCCTGCAGGCGACGTCGCCGTTCATCCCGAGCGACGCGCTCGCCGCGGCCGTGGAGGAGATTCGCGCCGACCGGGCCGACAGCGTGTTCGCGGCCCACGAGACCTACGGGTTCCTGTGGCGGGAAGAGGACCGCGGCGAGGCGGTCGCGATCAACCACGAGGCCGCGCACCGCCCGCGGCGCCAGGACCGCGAACCACACCACCTCGAGACCGGCGCCTTCTACGTGTTCCGGGCCGCGGGGTTCCGTGAGAGCCGGCATCGGTTCTTCGGCAGGATCCGCATCGCCGCGGTGCCGGAGTGGACGGCGATCGAGATCGACGATGCGGATCAGCTCCGGGTCGCCCGTGCTCTCGCGACCCTGCACGAGGTTCCAGGGCGCATCCCGGTGCGGGCGGTCGTGACCGACTTCGACGGCGTGCACACCGACGACACCGCGATCATCGATGCAGACGGCGGGGAACGGGTGCGGGTCAGCCGCGAGGACGGGATGGGGGTGGCCCTGCTGCGCCGCGCCGGTGTGCCCCTGCTGATCCTGTCGACCGAGGTCAATCCGGTCGTCCGCGCTCGCGCCGACAAGCTCCGCGTGCCGGTCCTGCACGGCATCGACGAGAAGGAGACGGCGCTGCGGAAGTGGGCGCGGGAGAACGACGTGCCCCTCGCCGACATCGCCTACCTCGGCAACGACGTGAACGATCTACCGGCGCTGCGGATCGTGGGGTGGCCCATCGCGGTCGCGAACGCGCATCCGCTCGTCATCGAAGAGGCCCGGGTCGTGCTGAGCCGCCGCGGTGGCGAGGGTGCTGTTCGCGAACTGATCGAACGGGTGTTGTCGAGCTGACCGATGCCGGTAACCCGGTCGTCGCCCGGTGTTCATCCTCGGCCCGTAGTCAGGAGGGAGGGGTTGCACCAGCGCTCGACGACCGGAGGAATCATGACTGTCAGCATCGGCTCACGAGTGATCGGCGGCGGTCGTCCCGCCTATGTCATCGCCGAGATCGGACTCAATCACAACGGCGATGTCGACATCGCGAAGAAGCTCATCGACGTCGCGGCCCGCGCCGGCGCCGATGCGGTGAAGTTCCAGAAGCGCACGCCCGAGATCTCCACTCCCGAGCACATGCGCGACGTTCCGCGTGAGACGCCGTGGGGCGTCATGAGCTACCTCGACTACCGCCGTCGAGTCGAGTTCGGCCGCGACGAGTACGTCGAGATCGGCGATCACGCCACCATGCTCGGCCTGGACTGGTTCGCGTCGCCGTGGGACGTGCCGAGCGTCGACTTCCTCGAAGACCTCAACGTGGTGGCGCACAAGGTCGCCTCGGCCAGCCTCACCGACACCGAGCTGCTGGTCGCCCTGCGCGAGACGGGCAAGCCCGTGATCCTCTCGACCGGCATGTCGACCATCGAGCAGATCGACCGGGCTCTCGACACGCTCGGCACCGACCGGGTGGTCCTCATGCACGCGACGTCGACCTACCCGCTCGAGCCCGAAGAGGCGAACCTGCGCGTGATCGCCACCCTGCGCGACCGCTACCCCGGTGTGCCCGTCGGCTACTCGGGGCACGAGCGCGGCCTGCAGATCTCCCTCGCCGCGGTGGCCATCGGCGCAGTCGCGGTCGAGCGCCACATCACGCTCGACCGCACGATGTGGGGCTCCGACCACGCGGCCTCCCTCGAGCCGACCGGTCTCGAGCACCTGGTGCGCGACATCCGCGTGATCGAGCGCGCGACCGGCGACGGCGTCAAGCGCGTGTTCGACAGCGAGCGCGCGCCGATGGCGAAGCTGCGCCGCATCTCGGCATGACCGAGGCCACCGGCATCCGCGTCGTCGCCATCGCGGACGCCGACTCCTTCGTGAAGTGGGCGGCCTCGCTGCTCGGGTCGGTGCCGGGCCTGCGTCCGCACCTGCTGCTCGTGCGCACCCCGCTCACGGCCAGTGTCGAGCAGCAGCGCACCGCTCTGGCGGGCACGACGCTCGGCTCCGACGACATCACCCGCATCAGGTTCGCGGAGACGGCGGCCTGGCTGGCCGGGCAGCGCCCCGACGTGGTGCTGCTCGCCGGGCGCGGACCGTTCGTGCGGCTGATGGGGCGCGTCATCGACGCGCTGGAGCATCGACCGGTCACGGTCTCGGGGCTTCCCGGCATGGCGATCCCCGCCCAGCGCGGTGCGCTCGACTACCGCCGTCACACCGACCTGCTGGTCGTGCATTCCCATCGAGAGGTGCGGGCCTTCGAAGAGCTCGGACGACGCATCGGCGTGCAGACGCCCGTGGCGCTCGCGACCCTGCCGTTCGCCCGGCGCCGGCAGCGGATGCTGCACCCGGAGCGGATGCGGGTCGACGCCGCAGCCGGCGGTCGCGGTGGCATCGCGATCGCCGAGCGCCCGGCACCGGCTGCTCCGGCACGTCCGCCTGCGACCGACATCGTGTTCGCCGCGCAGGCGCTCGTGCCCGTCGGGAAGGGCGAGCGTGCCGAGATCGCGGCCATGCTGCTGCGGGCGGCGGAGGCCGCGCCCGCGCGACGCGTGGTGGTGAAGCTGCGGTCGCGCCCGGGGGAGTCGGAGACCCACCTCGAACGCGAACCCTACGCGGGGATGCTGCCGTCGCGCCCGCCGCGGAACCTGGTGTTCTCATACGACTCGATGTCCGCCGCGCTGCAGACGGCCGCCGGTCTCGTCACGGTGAGCTCGACCGCCGCAATCGAGGCCACCGCGCTCGGAGTGCCCGTGATCGCGCTCGACTCCTTCGGGGTGAGCAAGAGCCTGCTGAACACGGTGTTCGTGGGAAGTGGGCTGCTCGGCGGTCGGAGCGAGGTCGTCGCCGGGCGGTTCCGGCATCCGCATCCGGACTGGCTCCGCGACAACTACTTCCATCCCGAGGTTGAGTCGACGTGGTGGGAGCGGGTGGAGCAGCTCGTGGCGCTGCGGCGCTCGGGCGCGCTGCC
>NZ_JARE01000026.1:0-6153 GCF_000708325.1 Microbacterium sp. Cr-K20
ATCTCCCCGCTGCCCGCTCCCGAACCCGGCATCGCGCCCAGCTCGGATGTGCCGGAAGGTGACCGACGATGACGCTCCCCGAGTCTCCCGAGCCGGGCGAGTTCGCTCCGCCGCCGCCACCTGCGGCCCCGGCGTCGACTGCACCGCCTGCGCCGCCTGCGCCCCCGGCGTCGACTGCACCACCTGCACCATCTGTGCCCCCGGCGCCGAGTGCGCTGCCGGTGCCCCCTGCGCCGCCCGCACCGCCTGCTCAGACATACGCTGCCCCCACGGCGCCCGCGGGATATCCGGCGCCGGGATACCCGCCTCCCGGAACCCCGGCACCCGGATACCCAGCCCCCGCGTACCAGGCACCTGCGTATCAGGCGCCCGGTCAACAGGCAGCTGCCGTGCCGCCCGGGTATGCCCCGCCGGCGTACCCAGGACCCGGTTATCCGTCGCAGACGTATCCCGCTCCCGGTCACCCCGCGCAGTTCCCCCCTGCGGTCGCGCCGGCACGCGGTCTGCTCCCGTGGGCGCTCGGCTTCCTGGTCCTCATCCCGTTCCCGTTCATCGGAGGGCTCGCGTCGGGCCTCGCGATGGCTGTCAGCGGGGGATCGGCGCGTCGAACCGGCGGACCCGCTGCGGAGAACGCGCGGTCGGCCTTGAACTGGGGACTGACCTACCTGATGGTGTCGACGGTGCTCCTCGTCATGCACTTCGTGCTGCTCATCACCGTGACCTCTCAGGGCAACGCCTCCACCGGGTTCTTCCCGCTGGGCATCCCCATCACGTTGTACTTCGCCGTCTCGCTGCTGCACGTCGTGCTCGTGATCATCGGCACGGTGCGGGTGTCTTCGGGAGGCGTCATGCGCGTCCCCTTCGCCATCCCCTTCGCGCGCGCCTGATGACGACGATCCAGGTCGATCTCCCGACGGGGCCGACCGTGGTCAGCGCGGACTGGTTCTCCGGCGGGAACGGCGCGACGGTGCTCGTCGCGCACGGTGCCGGCACCGGCAAGGACCATCCGTTCCTCACGGGGTTCACGGAGGCCCTGGGCGGACTCGGCTTCTCCACCCTGCGCTTCAACTTCCCGTATGTGGAGCAGGGGAGGAAGATGCCCGGGCCCGCGGCGCACGCAATGTCGACGTGGCGGGCCGCTGTGGCGTTCGCTCGCGCGCAGGAACCGGGAAATACGGTGTGGGCGACGGGTAAGTCCTACGGCGGACGCATGGCATCGATGGCCATCGCGGACGGTCTCGTCGTCGACGGCCTGGCGTACCTCGGCTATCCGCTGCACCCACCGGGCAGGCCCGAGAAGCCACGCGTGGAGCATCTGCCGGCCATCGCGGTTCCGCAGTTGTTCGTCGAGGGCACGAACGACCCTTTCATCCAGCCGATCTCGCAGTTCGAAGAAGCGGTCGCGTCCTGTCAGGATGCCCGAGTCGTCTGGATCGAGGGCGGCGGCCACACCTTCGAGGTGAAGGGACAGAAGCGTCCCGCCTCCGAGCTCGGCGCATCTCTCGCGCCGATCGTCGCCGAGTTCACACGCCGTTAGCGGCGAACTCGGCGACGTGCCGTGTCAGCCCTGTAGCTGGGCGATCCACGCCTCGACCTCGTCGGCCGTGCGCGGGATGTCCGCCGACAGGTTGACCGGGCCGTCCTCGGTCATGAGGATGTCGTCCTCGATGCGCACGCCGATCCCGCGGAGCTCGGCCGGAACCGTCAGGTCGTCGATCTGGAAGTACAGGCCGGGCTCGATCGTGAACACCATGCCGGGGGCCAGGATGCCGTCGTAATACATCTCACGGCGTGCCTGCGCGCAGTCGTGCACGTCGATGCCGAGGTGGTGCGAGGTGCCGTGCACCATGTACCGGCGGTGCTGGCCACCCTTGTCCGCATCGAGCGCCTCCTCGGCGGTGACCGGAAGCAGACCCCACTCGGCGGTGCGCTCGGCGATGACCTTCATGGCCGCGCCGTGCACATCGCGGAACCGCACACCGATCCGGGCTGCCGCGAAGGCCGCGTCCGCTGCTTCGCGCACCGTCTCGTACACGCGGCGCTGCACCTCGGTGAACGTCCCGGAGACGGGAAGCGTGCGGGTGATGTCGGCGGTGTACAGGCTGTCGGCCTCGACACCGGCATCGACCAGGATCAGGTCGCCGGGGGCGACCGTGCCGTCGTTGCGCGTCCAGTGCAGATAGCAGGCGTGGGGCCCCGACGCGGCGATCGTGTCGTAGCCCTCGCCGTTGCCGTCTTCGCGAGCCCGGCGGTGGAACACTCCTTCGACGACGCGCTCGCCGCGGGCGTGGGCGACGGCGGCGGGGAGCTCGCGGATGATGTCGTCGAACCCGTCGGCCGTGATCTCGACCGCACGGCGCATCTCGGCGATCTCGAACTCGTCCTTGATGAGGCGCAGCTCGGAGACGAACCGGGTCAGCGCGTCGTCCTCTTCGAGCACCAGCTCGCCCGCGACGGCCTCGAGCTCGTCCAGGTGGGCGGTCGCGATCTCGAGGTCGGCGGCGACGCCGGCCAGGGACGGGCGGGGGCCGATCCAGAACTCGCCGACCGTGGCATCGGCATAGAACTCGGTCGTCGTCCGGTCGGCACGCTCACGGAAGAAGAGCGTGATGTCATGTCCCGAGTCGGTGGGTGCGAAGACCAGTACCGAGTCGGGCTCCGCGTCCGACGCCCATCCGGTGAGGTGCGCGAAGGCGGAGTGCGCCCGGAAGACGTAGTCGGTGTCGTTGCTGCGCTGCTTGAGGGAGCCGGCGGGGATCACCAGGCGCTTGCCGGGGAACGCGGCCGAGACGGCAGCACGGCGGACGGCGGCGTAGGGGGCCTGTGCGCGGGGAGCCGGGAGGGTCTCCGGGCGCTCGGCCCAGCCGGTGGAGATGGTGTCGAGGAAGCCCTGGGGGAACGGCTGCTTGCGGTTCGTGGTGCTGTTCTCGGCCGATGCTTCGACGGTGGGTTCTGCGATCGTGTCGCGCTCTCCGGTGCTCATCCCTCCAGTCTGTCATCTGCAGGGAGTGCACGGGAGTTCAGCCGGCGGGCTCCAGCTGCACGACGAGCGCGCGGTGGTCGCTGCCGCCGGCGTCGTCGAGGACGACGGAGCCGGTCGGAGTCCAGTTCTGCGAGGCCATCACGTGGTCGATCGGCGCACCGGCGAGCGGCGGGAGCGAGCTCGGCCAGGTGCCGGTGACTCCGTTGCCGGTGCGCGCCGCCACGTCACGGCAGTAGCCGATGTCGCCGCCCTCCACGCCGAGACCGGCCATGTGGTCGATCGTCGCGTTGAAGTCTCCCGCCAGGATGAAGTCCCCCTGCGGGCACTGGTCGGCGATCCACTGCAGATCGGTCTGCCACTGCTGCATCTCTTCCATGCGCGGTGCGACCGCGTGCACGGCGACGATCGTGGGACCTTCGCCGTCGATCGGCATCAGGACGACGCTGGGCACGGAACCCGTGTTGCTGGTGCCGTCCTTCGCCGACTCGATGACGGAGTACTCGCCGAGGTCGGGGGCGACCAGGACCGTGGTCTGCCAGGATTGCGGTCCGTCCTGTACATCGGGGCGGAACTGCACGTGGTGCACCCACATCGGGTGCCCCTGCTCCCTCAGCATGATCGCGATCCGCTCACCGACCTCTTCGGTGGTCTCGGGCAGCGCGACCACGTCCGCGCCCTGGTCGAGGATCCGCTGTGCGATCACGTCGGCCGACACGGCCTCGCCCGCGGTGTTCCAGGTGAGCACTCGGACGCTGCTGTCGGTCTTCTCCGGAAGGGCGGTCGCTCCGAAGCCCCTGCCGGCTCCGATCAGTGCGGTGGCGCTCGCTCCCAGCAGGGCGACGATCAGCACCGACGCGGCGAACCCGCGAAGCGGACGCGCGAACAACAGCAGGAGGGCGAGCACCACGATGATGAGGAAGCCGCCGAGAACCAGGCCGCGGACGGAGACGAGCTGGGCGAAGGGATAGGTCTGCTCGAGGTGGAAGAACTGCGGCCACACCACGATCGCCGTCGCGATCGCGAGCAGGACGGTGAAGAGGATCCCCAGTAGTCGAAACATCCCCTCCAGCCTAGAAGCGCCGCCTGTGAAGTCCCTGCCCCGACATCCTCCGTGCGCCTCCGCGCCCGGCGACGGTCGCGCTCGGTACGCTCGGAGGATGGCCACTCCGTCCGCCGGGTTCACCGGTCCCGCCGACCTGCACCTGCACTCGCACCAGTCCGACGGCACGGAGTCTCCGGCCGAGGTGATGCGGCAGGTTCATGCGCACGGGATCCGTACGGCCGCGCTCACCGACCACGATCGCTCCACCGGGTGGGCCGAGGCGGGCGATGCGGCCGTCGCGCTCGGAATGACCTTCATCCCCGGCATGGAGCTCTCGGCCAAGCACGAATGGCGCAGCGTGCATGTGCTGGGCTACCTCTTCGACCCCGAGAACGAGGCCCTGCGCGCCGAGACCGATCGCATCCGCGGAGACCGGATCGGCCGTGCCGAGCGGATCGTCCGGAACATCGGCCGGGATTACGACCTGGACTGGGAGGACGTCGTCGCGCAGACGAACCTGGACGCGACGGTGGGGCGCCCCCACATCGCCGACGCGCTGATCGCCCGCGGTATCGTCCGCGACCGGACCGAGGCGTTCGACGGCATCCTGCACCCGCGCGAGGGGTACTACGAGCCGCACTATGCGCCGGATCCCCTCACCGCCGTACGTCTGATCACCCAGGCCGGGGGAGTGGCCGTCATCGCGCACCCCGTGACGTCGGGCCGCGACCGGATGATGCCGGTGCCGTTCATCGAACGACTGATCGCCGCCGGCCTCGGTGGCTTCGAGATCGACCATCGCGAGAACACCGAGGCCGGCAAGCGGAAGCTCCGCGAGATCGCCGACGAGCACGACCTCATCATCACCGGTTCCAGCGACTATCACGGCAGCGGCAAACCCAACCGTCCGGGCGAGAACACCACGTCCGACGAGATGGTCGCGCGGCTCATAGCACGCGGGACCGGCATCTCCCCGCGTTATCCCTGATCCTCGGCATTCTGTCGGTCATCTCCCGGCCGGCTGTCGACGGCGACCGATACCGTCCGAGGCATGCAGCGAGCGACTTCCCTGGAGCGGCGCGTCGATGCGATCGCTCACCAGCTCCTCCGCGGCGCCCCGGCGCACGGAATCCGCGCCGGCCTGATCGAGTTCGCGGTGTTCGTGCTGAAGCAGGCATGGGCGTGCATCTTCGGGGCGGCACTGCTCGTCGCGATCGTCGCAGCGCGGCTCTGGTACCCCGACGATGCGGCGCTCGCCCGCAACGATGCGCTCACGATCGCCGCGGTGCTCATCCAACTCGCGATGCTGGCCTTCCGGCTGGAGAGCGGTCGAGAGCTGTGGGTCATCGTGCTGTTCCACATCACCGGCACCGTGATGGAGTTGTTCAAGACCGATGTCGGATCGTGGGCCTACGCCGCGGACGGCTTCCTGCGCATCGGCGGGGTGCCCCTGTTCAGCGGCTTCATGTATGCCGCGGTCGGGTCGTACATGGTGCGCGTCTACCGCCTCTTCGACCTGGGCTTCGAGAGGTATCCGCGTCGGTGGATGACGGCGATCCTCGCGGTCGCGATCTACGTCAACTTCTTCGCGCACCACTGGTGGTGGGATGCGCGTTGGGTGCTGCTGGTCGGCGTCGTGCTGCTGTGGCTGCCCACCGTCATGCACGCCCGCGTGTGGCGTCGCACGATCCGGCTACCGCTCCTGGCCGTCTTCGCTGGCGTCGCCGTGTTCATCTATCTCGCCGAGAACATCGGCACCTGGGCGGGTGCGTGGGCGTATCCGGACCAGGCCGAGGGCTGGCAGCCGGTGTCTCCGAGCAAGCTGACCTCGTGGTTCCTGCTGATGATCATCTCGGTCGTCCTCGTCGCGTGGGTGTATCCGCCGCAGGTACCCGCCGCGTTGCTGCAACGTGGGCAGGCCGCTCAGGCACCGGTGTGATCCGGGTACACGACGAAGGGCGCGTGAACCGGACGGTCGTCCGCTTCACGCGCCCTTCGTGAGGTGCTGTGGTCTGTCAGGCTCCGGTGACCGGAGCCGCTCCTGCGCCGGAACCGCCGCGACGACGCCGGCGACGACGGGCCGGGGCCGGCTTGCCGTCGTGGTGTTCCTTGCCCGCACCATCGTGCG
>NZ_JARE01000027.1:0-10422 GCF_000708325.1 Microbacterium sp. Cr-K20
CGGGAGCCGGGCGCACGTGCGGGGCGCGCTCGGGGACCAGGGCCGTGACGGCAGCGGTCGTGACATCTTCCAGCGCAGCCGAGATGGCAGCCTTGCGCAGCAGGTCCTTGACGTCACGGCGCTGCTCGGGGAGCACGACGGTCACGACGGTGCCGGCAGCACCGGCACGGGCCGTACGTCCGGAACGGTGCAGGTATGCCTTGTGCTCGACGGGCGGGTCGACGTGGACGACGAGGTCGACGTTGTCGACGTGCACGCCACGGGCGGCGACGTCGGTCGCGACGAGAACGCGCACTCCGCCGTCTTCCGGTGCGGCGGAGAAGGCGCCGAGGTTGCGCTCACGAGCGTTCTGCGACAGGTTTCCGTGCAGGTCGACGGCCGGAATGCCGGCAGCCGTGAGCTGCTTCGCGAGCTTCTTCGCCTGGTGCTTGGTGCGGGTGAAGAGGATGCGGCGGCCGGTGCCGGAGGCGAGCTCCTTCACGAGAGCGGTCTTGTTGTCGGTGGAGTCGACGACCAGCACGCGGTGGGTCATCTCGCCCACGGGCACGCTCTCTTCATCGACCTCGTGGCTGACCGCGTTCGAGAGGAAGCGGCGCGCGAGGGTGTCGATGCCGCGGTCCAGCGTCGCGCTGAACAGCAGACGCTGGCCACCGGCCGGCGTTGCGGTGAGGATGCGGGTGACGCCGGGGAGGAAGCCGAGGTCGGCCATGTGGTCGGCCTCGTCGAGCACGGTGACCTCGATCGCGCTGAGGCGCACGACCTGCTGCTTCATGAGGTCTTCGAGTCGACCGGGGCAGGCCACGACGATGTCGACGCCGCCGCGCAGCGCCTGCTCCTGCGGACGCTGGCTGACGCCGCCGAAGACGGTCGTGACGCGCAGACCGGCAGCTTCGGCGAGCGGGGCGATGGTCGCGGCGATCTGCGTCGCGAGTTCACGGGTCGGGGCGAGGACGAGTCCGCGCGGGAGGCCGGCGCGGCGCTGACCGCCGGATGCGGCGAGGCGCGCCACGAGCGGCAGGGCGAAGGCGATGGTTTTGCCGCTGCCCGTGCGTCCGCGGCCGAGCAGGTCGCGTCCCGCGAGGGAGTCGGGAAGGGTGTCGCGCTGGATCGCGAAGGCCTCGGTCTTGCCCGAATCGGCGAGAACGGCGGCGAGCTCGGCGGGAACGCCGAGTTCAAGGAAAGTAGACATGCAGAAACTCCGTCAGCGCACGAGTGATCGGCGCGAGATAAGGGGTGAGGTGGGCGACGGCGCAGGAATTGCGCATCGGTTCGCCGTTCGAAATGCCAGCTCATGCTGGTGGTGGGAGCAGTTCTGCTCGCTTCGGTCCTCGGAGACCCCATGACGACGACGATGTTGCAGCACCGGCGGTGCGGACAACGGTGTCAGTCTACCAGTGCGTGCATGCCGTCGGCTGCATGCCGCCTCCACGCGCGGGTCGCGGGCTGACGATGAAGGCGCGCGGGCGGCTCTCAGGCGTGGAGGGCCTCGTTGAGCGTCACGCCCACTCCGGCGCGGCGCACGGCCTCGACGGCGCCGCTGAGGGAGTTCCGTCGGAAGAGCAGTCCGTCCTGGCCGGAGAGCTCTCCGCCCTTCACGGTCTTCCGTGCGCCGTCCGGCGTCACCGGGCCGTCGACCAGCACGATCTTCGTCCCGGCGGTCACGTACAGGCCCGCCTCCACGACGCAGTCGTCGCCGAGGGAGATGCCGATGCCGGCGTTCGCTCCGAGCAGGGTGCGTGCACCGATCGACACCCGGTGAGTGCCTCCACCCGAGAGCGTGCCCATGATCGAAGAACCGCCGCCGATGTCGCTGCCGTCGCCCACGACGACGCCCTGCGAGATGCGTCCCTCGACCATGGAGGAGCCGAGCGTTCCGGCGTTGAAGTTGACGAAGCCCTCATGCATCACGGTGGTGCCGGGGGAGAGGTGTGCGCCGAGCCGCACGCGCGAGGCGTCGGCGATCCTGACGCCCGCAGGCTGCACGTAGTCGGTCAGCCGCGGGAACTTGTCCAGTCCCTGCACCTGGATGCCGGCGCGCTGGAGGTGCGGCCGCAGACGGGCGGCGTCGGCGGGGAGCACCGGGCCGGCGTTCGTCCAGGCGACGTTCGGCAGGTGGCCGAAGATGCCCTCCAGGTTCAGCTCGTTGGGGCGAACGACGAGGTGCGAGAGGGCGTGCAGTCGCAGGTACGCGTCGGCCGTGGAAGCGGGAGCTGCGTCGAGGTCGATCTGGAGCCGGATGATCTCGACGGTCACGTTCCGTCGCTCATCGGCGCCGACCAGGGGTTCGAGCGCGGCGACGGCGGCACCGTCTGCTGAGGCAGATCCCGTGCGGACATCCGGGTACCACGCATCGAGAACCGTGCCATCGCCGGCGATCGTGGTCAGGCCGATACCCCATACGGTGCGTGCGTCGCTCATCCCTCCACGCTATCGCGCCGGGAGGCGGGGGACTTCACGCATGACGGGGTAAGTAGGCTTGACCCATGGTGCTCGATCTGACCGCGTCCTCCGTCGACCTCACCCGTGCGATCTGTGACATCCCGAGCGTGTCCGGCGACGAGAAGACCCTCGCCGACGCGATCGAGGCGGCCATCACGCCGCTGACGCACCTCGAAGTCTTCCGCCACGGCAACACGATCGTCGCCCGCACCGATCTCGGGCGCGCGCAGCGCGTCGCCATCGCCGGTCACATCGACACCGTGCCGATCAACGCGAACCTGCCCACCAGGGACATCGAGATCGACGGCGTGCCCTATCTCTGGGGGCGCGGAACCGTCGATATGAAGGCGGGCACGGCGGTGCAGCTCAAGCTCGCGGCGGAGCTCACCGATCCCGCGATCGACATCACTTGGATGTGGTACGACAACGAAGAGATCGAGGCGTCCAAGAACGGCCTCGGCCTGCTCGCCGCGGTGCGACCCGACCTGTTCCGGGCGGACTTCGCCATCCTCGGCGAACCGTCCAACGGCGAGGTCGAGGGCGGATGCAACGGCACGCTGCGCGCGATCGTGCGCACGACCGGCGTTCGCGCGCACAGTGCACGAGCGTGGATCGGCGAGAACGCGATCCACCGTGCTGCTCCGATCCTGACGCGGCTCGCGGAGTACCGCGCCAGGGAAGTGCCGGTCGAGGGCCTTCTGTATCGGGAGAGCCTGAGCGCCGTGCGCATCGCCGGCGGCGTCGCGGGCAACGTCATCCCCGACGCATGCGAGGTCGAGGTCAACTATCGCTTCGCTCCCAGCAAGTCCGCGGCGGACGCCGAAGCGCACTTGCGCGGGGTTCTCGCCGGCTTCGAGATCGAGATCACCGATGCAGCCGAGGGGGCGCGCCCCGGACTCGACGCCGAGATCGCGCAGCAGTTCGTGGCGGCTGTGGGCGCCGAGCCTCGCCCGAAATACGGCTGGACCGACGTCGCCCGTTTCTCGGCGCTCGGCATTCCGGCGGTGAACTACGGTCCCGGCGACCCGCACCTCGCGCACCACGACGAGGAGCGCGTGCCGCTCGCGCAGATCGGCGCCGTGGAGCGGGGCCTGCGCGCATGGCTCACCTCGCGCTGAGCACTGCTCGCCGTTGGGCGCAGGCGCCGATCGCGCTGCGGATCGCGATCATCTACCTCGCGGCACGGGCAACGACCACGATCTTCCTGCTCATCGCCGCGTCGCTGTCGACGTCGTTCTCGCGCTTCGGGGCCGATGCCGGACTCGATGACTTCATCCTCGGGTGGGATGCCCAGTGGTACTGGCTCGTCGCCGAGTCCGGTTATCCGACCGAGCTTCCCCGGACCGAGTCGGGCGACGTCGCCGAGAACGCCTGGGCATTCATGCCCGTGTTCGCATTTGCGGCGAAGGCGGTGGGCTTCCTCTTCGGATCCTGGGGAGTCGGCGCTCTCCTGATCTCGCTCGCCGCGGGGTATCTCGCGTGCCTTGCGCTCCATCGCCTGCTTCGCGACCGCATCGGCGCTTCCGCCGCGCTCTGGGCGGTCGTGTTCTTCGCTGCCGGGCCGATCGCCGCGATGTTCCAGGTCGGCTACGCGGAGACCCTGTTCCTGCTGCTGCTGTTCCTCGCGCTCGACGCGACGATCCGACACGAATACGGCCGGCTCTACCTCCTGATCCCGGTGATGGCCTTCACCCGCCCCGGGATCCTCGCCTTCGCCCTGTACCTCGGGTTGCACGGCGTCGTGCGCTGGTTCCGGCGGAAGCAGGAACCCCTCTCCGGGCGGGAGATCACGCACATCGTCGCGCTCGGGGCGCTCGCGACCGCGGCGGGCTTCGCCTGGCAACTGATCGCCGGTGTCGTCACGGGCGATCCCGGTGCCTATCTCGCGACAGAACTCGCGTGGCGCCGGCACTGGATCGTCGGCGGCGTCGACGGTTTCCTGCCGTTCGAAGGATGGGTTCAGGCGTCGCAGTTCTGGTTCGCACTCTGGGGCATGCCCCAGTGGTGGGGCCCGGTGGCGCTCGTGCTGCTGGTCGCGGCTGCCGCCGTCACCCTCCTGCGCTCGCCCCAGGTGCGCGCCCTCGGCGGCGACCTCCGCCTGTGGAGCGCCAGCTACCTGCTGTACCTCCTCGCGGTGTTCTTCCCACAGTCCAGCACGTTCCGCCTGCTGCTGCCTCTCAGCCCGCTCTGGGGCGCCGTCGCGGTTCCTCGATCGCGGTGGTGGCGCGTCGGTGTGGTGGCTCTCTGCCTCCTGGGCCAATGGCTCTGGATCTACCACGTGTATGCGCTCGGGAGCACGTTCTGGCAGGTGCCCTGACGGTGTCGGGCGACCCAATTGTTGCTCGGTGACCTCCAGGTCCCGGTGACACCCGATAAACTCATTCCATACCACCGGAGGAAAGGGAGCCACGATGGCAGCGATGAAGCCGAGGACCGGAGACGGACCCATGGAGGCCGTGAAAGAAGGACGACTCATCATCGTGCGCGTTCCGCTCGAAGGCGGCGGCCGTCTGGTCGTCTCCGTGAACGACGCTGAGGCCAAGGAACTTCACGACGTGCTTGCCGCCGTCGTGGCACCGGCCTGAACGATCTGAGGTCCGCATCCGCGGACCGAAAGGGCGGTGGATCCTCGGATCCACCGCCCTTTGTCGATTCCGGGGCGTACCCGGGCGAGGCGACTCTCAGTCGCGGTCGGCGAGCCTGATCAGCTGGAGCAGTCCTTCACCTGCGGGCGACACGGTCGCCAACACGGCCGAGGACTCCTGGGTCTCCTGCACCAGCGAGCGGTAGGCCGACGTGACCTCATCACGCTGCACCGGGTCGGCCACGCGGCCGCCGCCGAGGATCCGCGGCACCAGCACCAGGCCGCCGGTGCGGGCGAGGCGGAGTCCGTGCTCGACGTACTCGATGATGTGGTCGGGGTCGGCGTCGACGAGCACGATGTCGTACGAGGACTCATTCATACGGGGGAGCACGTCGATGGCGCGCCCGGTGATGAAGCGGACCTTCGTGGACGGTACCTTCGCGTCGGCGAATGCCTGTCGCGCTGCCGCGAGGTGTTCGGGCTCGTTGTCGATCGAGGTGAGCACGGCCTGCGGCGCTCCGTGCAGCAGCCAGAGTCCGGAGACGCCGGCACCGGTGCCGATCTCGACGATCGAGCGTGCGCCGGTCGCGGCGGCGAGCACGGCGATCTGGGAACCGACGACGGTGCTGATCGGCATCGCGCCGAGCTCGACCGCGTGTGCGCGTGCGCGTGCGATGGAGTCGGGTTCCACGATGGACTCGCGAAGGAATCGCGCGTTCGCGTCGTGCTCGCTCATGGCCTGTTTCTCCCTGCCTGCCCAGTGGTTCCCTCCAGAGTATTCGCTCGGTGTACCCGCGGACCGCAGGCGCGACGGTAGCCTGTAGAGATGACGTTCGGGCTCACCTTCGAGAAGCTGCTGCTGATCGGTCTCATCGCGGTCCTCATCATCGGCCCGGAGCGTCTCCCGCGAGCTGCCGAGGGCTTCTCGCGCATGGTCCGAAAGGCCGGCGAGTACCTCCGCTCGACCAAGTCCCGCATGCGTGAGGAGATGGGTCCGGAGCTCGACGATGTGGACTGGCGCAAGCTCGACCCCCGTCAGTACGATCCCCGCCGCATCATCCGCGACGCGCTGTTCGAGGAGCCGCAGCCGACGACGACGCCGACGCAGGCGCGGGAGACGATCGCGGAGCCTGTCGCTCCCCGTGCGCTCCCGCAGGAGTTCAGCGCGAGCAACCGGCCGCCCTTCGATCCCGAAGCCACGTGACCCGAGGGCGGCTCGCCGATCGCGATGCCGTGGCATTCGGGTTCTCCGCTCTGTGCGCGTGCATCGGCGTCCTGATCTGGACGCTCTGGGTGTTGCCCGTCGCCGCTTCCGTGAGTGACGCCGATCCGGTTCCGCTGGGACGCGGGGCGACGGTCGAGCTGCAGGAGGGCGAGCGCGTCGGTATCTGGGGCAGCGGTGTCTCCGCGATGCTCGGGACGCTGGAGTGTTCGGTATCGGGTCCGGACGGCGCCGAGCTCTCTCAGCGCGCGGGACCCTCGCTGTCGTGGGACGACACGCTCTGGTGGATGACCCCGAAGCGCGGGTTCGAGCAGCACACGCAGTTCACCGCTGTCCGCGCGGGCGTCCACACCGTCACCTGCGCCGACTCGCTCGACACCTACGACGGCGAGTTCCTCGTCGCCGGGGACGCCTTCGGAAGCGGCGCCATCGGTCTCGGCCGCACGGGCGGGAACGACTTCGCCGTGGGGACGTTGCTGGCGTTCGGCGCGGTGTTCTGTCTTCCCGTCGCCGTGGTGCTGCCCGTGGTCATCCTGGTCCGCCGACGCGTCACCAGGCGAAGAAGCACGCGAGATGCCGAGCGCGCGCACGCGTCCTGGACGCAGTTCCCGGAGCCGTAGGAGAGCCGCACTCAGCCGATCGTCATCGGCAGCGAGCGGCCGGACAGGCCACGCCCCTGCCGAGCGAGGGTGCGGGCGAGATCGAGGATCGTCGTGGCCGCGGCATCCGTCGTCGCGCCGGCGACGATCGGGATGCCGGCGTCTCCGCCCTCACGGAGCGCGGGGCTCAGGGGAATGGAGGCCAGCAGCGGGACCGTGGTACCCGGCTCGGACAGCGCTTCGGCGACCGCCGCACCGCCACCCGAGCCGAACAGATCGATGACCGTGCCGTCGGGGAGCGCGTACGCCGCCATGTTCTCGATGACCCCGATCACCCGCTGACCGGTCTGCCGTGCGACGAGTCCGCTGCGGATCGCCACCTCCGCGGCAGCGGTCTGCGGGGTGGTCACCACGAGGACCTCCGCGTGGGGGAGGAGCTGGCCGATCGAGATGGCGATGTCGCCGGTGCCGGGCGGCATGTCGATGAGCAGCACGTCGAGATCGCCGAAGAACACATCGGTGAGGAACTGCTGCACAGTGCGGTGCAGCATCGGTCCACGCCACGCCACGACCGCCTCTCCGTCGCGGAGGAACATCCCGATCGAGATGGTCTTCACTCCGTGCGCCACCGGGGGCAGCATGAGGTCGTCGATACGAGTCGGCTGCGTCCCGGCGGGGATGCCGAGGAGCCCGGGAATCGAGAATCCGTGCACGTCGGCATCGACGAGGCCGACCGACAGTCCCTCGTCGGCGAGCGCCACGGCGAGGTTGGCGGTGACCGTCGATTTACCCACGCCGCCCTTGCCGCTGGAGACGAGGATCACGCGGGTGAGCGAGTCGGGACCGAAGGGCATCTGGCGGGCGGGCCTGCCGTCGCGGAGCTTCTCGGTCAGCGCCTTGCGCTCGGCCGGGGTCATCACGCCCACCTCGACGTCGACCGCGGCGATGCCGGGGACGGATGCCGCAGCCTCGCGCACATCGGACTCGATGCGCGCCGCCGCAGGGCAGCCCACGATCGTCAGGACGATGCCGACCTGAGCGCGGTCTCCGTCCACGGCGATCTCGCGGACCATGTCGAGCTCGCCGATGGGGCGGCGCAGCTCCGGGTCCGTCACCGCGGAGACTGCGGCACGGACGAGGTCGGCCCCGGTCACGATGCGGCGCCTGACGTCGGCTTGTCCCCGGTGTCTTCGAGCTCGGCGAGCAGAGCCTTCAATTCCTGCCGCAGCACGTCGCGCGTCACGGCCTGCGCGTTGCGCTCCTCGAGCGACATGCGCAGCGCCACGATCTCCCGGGCGAGGTACTCGGTGTCGGCGAGGTTGCGCTCCGCGCGCTGGCGGTCCTGCTCGATCTGCACGCGGTCGCGATCGTCCTGGCGGTTCTGCGCGAGGAGGATCAGCGGCGCGGCGTACGAGGCCTGCAGCGAGAGCATGAGCGTCAGGGCGGTGAAGCCGAGGGCGGCATCGTCGAAGCGGAGCTCGTCGGGCATCAGGGTGTTCCAGACGATCCAGACCACGCAGAACAGGCTGAGGATGACCAGGAACGCCGGGGTCCCCATCGCACGGGCGACCCACTCCGTGAACCGGCCGAACCGATCGCGCGAGGTCGTGCGGGGCCTCGTCGTGCTGCGGCCGGGGGCATCGAGGCGCGGCGACCGGGGCATCAGCGGGCCTCCTTCGCGGAGGACGAGGTGTCATCGCTGTCGTGCGATCGCCAGTCGTCGGGGAGCAGATAGTCGAGCACGTCGTCGATGCTGATCGCACCGACCAGGCGGTGGGCCGCGTCGATCACCGGCAGCGAGACGAGATCGTAGCTCGCCAGCAGTCTCGCCACCTCGGCGGCGGATGCGGTGACGGGAACGGGCTCGAGGCTGTCGTCGAGGATCGCGCCGAGTCGCTCGTGGGGCGGGTAGCGCAGCATCCGCTGGAAGTGCACGAGTCCGAGCAGACGCCCGGTCGGCGTCTCGAACGGCGGCAGGGTGACGAACACGGCGGCGGCCAGCGCGGGATGCAGCTCGTGGCGGCGGATCAGGGCCAGCGCCTCCGCGACGGTGGCGTCGGCCGAGAGGATGATCGGCTCCGGGGTCATCAGGCCACCCGCGGTGTCGGGACCGTAGCGCAGCAGCATCCTGACGTCTTCGGCTTCTTCCGGCTCCATCAGCTCGAGAAGCTGTTCGAGTCGGTCCGGGGCCAGCTGGGCGAGCAGGTCGGCGGCGTCGTCCGGTTCCATCTGGTCGAGGATGTCGGCAGCGCGCTCGTCGCCGAGACGATCGAGGATGTGCACCTGCTCGTCTTCGGGCATCTCCTCGAGGGCGTCGGCGAGACGGTCGTCCGACAGCTCCTCGGCCACTTCGATCATGCGCTGCTGCGGAAGATCGAGAAGGGTGTTGGCGAGGTCGGCGGCGTGCAGCTCCGAATACGAGGCGACGAGCTGCTCGGCGGACTGCGATTCACCCGGTGCACGCTGCTCGGCGACCTCGCTCCAGGCGGCGAATGTGGTCGGACCCTTCGCGAACGGCGAGGCGCTGGTCTTCGGGCGGCGGAGGAACAACTGACTGATCGCCCATTCGCCGAGGCGGTTCGGCTCGATCGCGACGTCTTCGATGACGGCCGTGCCGCTGCCGTCCGCGAAGCTCACGCGCCGTCCGAGCATCTCGGCGAGCACGCGCACCTCGCCGGCGCGGGGAGAGAAGCGCCGCACGTTGATCAGGCCGGTGGTGATGACCTGTCCGGACCGGATCGAGGTGACCCGGCCGATCGAGAGGAACACATGGCGTCGCCCCGGGATCTCCACGACGAGACCGATCACGCGGGGGGCCGCGGTACTTCGGTAGACGACGACGACATCCCGGACCTTGCCGAGCCGGTCGCCGAGGGGGTCGAAGACGGCGCACCCGGCCAGGCGCGCGGCGAAAACCCGTTGTGTGCTCACTTCTCCAGAGTAGTCGGCGGGTCCGGTCGAGGGCGGGATGGTCGCGCCTCGGGCCGTCGACCGGTACGCGTGGAAGAATAGCCGGATGAGTATGCTGAACCGCCCCGCGAGCGGCACCGAGACCGGCGAGATGGTCGCTTCGACGCGCGACTACGAGAGCGCGCAGAAGACGGTGTCGAAGCTGATCGCGGGGGAGGTGCCCGCACGGGACATCGCGATCGTCGGGCAGAGCGTGCGCACGGTCGAGCGTGTGACCGGAAAGCTGGGGTATGCGGCGGCCGCGCGTTCGGGTGCTGTCAACGGCGTCCTGATCGGCCTGTTCCTGTCGGCGATCCTCGTGATCGGCAACCCCGAGGTGCCGATCCAGCTCTTCGTCGGCTTCGTCTTCATCGGCGTCGCACTCGGCATGCTCCTGAGTCTCGTCACCTACGCGATCGTGCGTCGCCGGCGCGACTTCGCGAGCGTCACGCAGTTCGCGGCCGACCACTACGAGGTCACGGTGCAGACGGCATCGCTCGCGAAGGCCCGTCAGGTGCTCGGCGCGACGAAGACAGCGCCCGTGCGGCCGCCCGTGAACCTCGACGAGCCGCCGCGGTACGGCGAGCGGATCACGCCCGGTGCGGCGACTCCCGAGCCCGCGGAGCCCG